>NZ_JCACKF010000051.1:0-13261 GCF_059505245.1 Stenotrophomonas sp. | reverse complement strand
TTGCGGTCGGTGTCGCCGACCCGGATCCGGCGCTGCCAGTCGTGCCGGGGGTTTTGGGCCGGCGGATGGCCGCCAACCTCACGTTTCCATGATGGGCATCTGCCGGCCAGCGGCCGGCACTACCGTATGCCACATCGTGCGCGAATCGCTCTGGTAGGTGCCGACCTTGGTCGGCACAGTGCCGGCGGCATCGCGATCTGACAGGTTGTGCCGACCAAGGTCGGCACCCACCCAATTCGGGCGGTGTCGGCGATCCCGATCCGGCGCAGGCAGACCTGATCGTCTGGTAGTGCCGGCCGCTGGCCGGCAACCTCACGATTCCACGATGGGCATCTGCCCAGATCAGGCTTCCGCCCTCAGGTGTTGGCCGGCGAACTCAGCGGCGGCCGCACCAGGTCGCGGTGGAAGAAATAGATTTCCTGCACCAGGAAGCGCCAGCTGGTGTGGAAGCTGCGGAAGCGCGTGCTGGGCGTGGACGAGGCCAGCGCATCGATGCCCAGCGCCTTGCTCAGGCGCAGCGCGCGCGCCATGTGCAACGGGTCGCTGACGATGATCACCCGGTGCAGGTCGCGCTGGTCCATCAGCCGCTTGGCCTCGACCAGGTTCTGCACGGTGTTGCGCGAGGCGGTCTCGATCAGGATCGCATCGTCCGGCACGCCATGCTTGAGCGCATAGCGCCGCGCCACCTGCGATTCGGAAAAGCGCGCGCCGGTGCCACCGTAGCCGCCGGTGAAGATCAGCAGTGGCGCGTACCGGGCTTCATAGAGATCCAGGCCATGACGGATGCGTTCTTCGAATACCGGCGACGGCTTGGCGTCATAGGCCGCCGCACCGAGCACGATGATGGCGTCGGCCTTGGCTGCCTGGTCGCGCTCCCCCACCCAGACGATCCAGGCGGTCACGCCCAGCAGCCAGACCACCAGCAGCACGAACAGCCGCCACAGCCAGCCCAGCAGGCCGGTGCGGGGCCGGTGCCGGTCGCGGCTCAAGGCGCCCCCCAACGCAGCGCGGGCAGGTCGACATTGCCACCGGACAGCACCAGGCCCACCCGCAGGCCGGCGAACCGCTGCGGCTGTGCCAGCACCGCGGCCAGCACGGTGGCCGAGGACGGCTCGACCACCTGCTTGAGCACCTCCCACAGCAGGCGCATCGCGGCCATGGTGGCGGCGTCGTCGACCACGATCACCTCGACGCCGGCCGCGCGCAGCAGCGCGAAGTTGGGGGCGCCGATCAGGGTACGCAGGCCGTCGCAGATGGTGTCAGGGGTGAACGCGCCCTGGCGCTCGCCTGCGGCCAGCGAGCGCGCGGTGTCGTCGGCACCGGCCGGTTCGGCCAGCACCAGCCGGGTCTGGGGACTGGCGAACTGCAGGGCCCGGGCGGTACCGCTGGCCAAGCCGCCCCCTCCGACTGGGACTACCAGCACGTCGAACGGACCGTCGCTGTGCAGCAGCTCCAGGGCCGCGGTGCCCTGCCCGGCCATCACCGCCGGGTCCGCATAGGGATGGACCAGGGTCGCGCCGGTATCAGCCTGTACTTTGGCGCAGGCGGCCTCGCGGTCGGCGATGGTCGGCGGGCAGCGCCAGAGCGTGGCACCGTGGCGGGCGATGTTGGCCAGCTTGGCCGCCACCGCACCTTCGGGCACCACCACGTGGCAGGGAATGCCACGGGTGCGCGCGGCCAGGGCCAGGGCAGCGCCGTGGTTGCCGGACGAATGGGTGACCACGCCGGCACGGGCGTGATCGGCATCCAGCGACCACACCGCGTTGCAGGCACCACGGAACTTGAATGCGCCGCCGCGCTGCAGGTGTTCGGCCTTGAACGCCAGCTGCGCGCCGGCCAGCGCATCAAGCGTGCGCGAGCGCAGCACCGGGGTCACGCTGGCGTGCGGCGCGATCCGCGCAGCGGCAGCCAGGACATCGTCGGCACGGGGCAACAGTGAATCGCTCATGACGCAAGATTAACGTATGGCTCCACGCTGGCGACCCCGGCACAGGTCATGCCAGCATGAGGGCCTTCACCTCCATTCATCCTGGCCAGTGAAGTTAAGGGCCGATTCAACGCCTGCGCACGAAGCTGACTGCACAACCCGTCCTCTGGGGGGACCCACCATGAAAACGCGCCTGATGCTTGCCGGTGGCCTGTTGCTGGCCCTGACCGGCTGCACCACCTACGACTATGTCGGCGGTGGCCGCAGCGGCAGCTACTACCACGGTGCGCCGTCGGTGGAGTACCGCTACCCGGCCGGCTATCCCTACAACTACGGCTACCCTTACTACGGCGGCTATGGCGGCTACTACGGCGGCTATGGCAATCCGTACTACTCGCGCCCGATCTACCGCCCGCCGCACAACCACCGTCCGCCACCGCGCCCGCCCGGCAACGGTGGCGAGAACCGTCCGCCGCCGCCGCCGCGGCCGTCGTACAACGGCGGTTCGCCGTGGCGGAACATGGACTCGATGCGTCGCCCGCCGCAGTCGAACATCCAGCCGTCGGCGCCGCCACCGCAGGCCCGTCCGGCCCCGGCGCCCAGCGCGCCGAGGATGAACGGTTCCCCGTGGCGCAACATGGATCGTGGGACGCAGCGCACAGTTGAGCGCTGAACCGTCTTGCATTTCACCCGGTCCAGGTTGCACTCTACGGAACCGGTGACGGCCCGCGTCACAAAGTGACAAAAACGAGACGGGCCACCGCAAAAATCTCTACGTCGATATCCGACAGGAACATCTGGATCCCCCCTGTTCCGGCCCTGTCGGATGTCGGCACCTCTGAAGACAGACGGCCCCGCACTGCGGGGCCGTCTGTTTTGCCGGGTCGCCAACCGGAGAGAGCCCCAGCGTCGGTAGATCCACGCCATGCGTGGTCGGGCCTTTCCCGGCAATCCCAAAAAAACAGGGCCGGACAGTCCCCCGACTGCCGGCCCTCTGCTCCCCCACCGTGCGCCTGTACCGGCCCCTGTTCCAATTCCGGTCACGGGCGCCTGCGGCGCCAGCCACGGTGGGTGCTATTGGGTTATCTGCAATAATCCTGCCAACTTTAGGGCTGATTTCGACGCCGGCCGGCCGGCACCGACGCCGCGGCCCCGAATGGCGCTAAAATCGCCACCCCGGCGCCGCCCCGGCCGCGCCTGCCCCCAGCTGAACAGCCCCATGAACCCGTCCTTCCATCGTTACGACGTCATCGTCATCGGCGGTGGCCACGCCGGCACCGAAGCCGCGCTGGCCGCGGCCCGTACCGGCGTGCGCACCCTGCTGCTGACCCACAACATCGAAACGGTGGGCGCGATGAGCTGCAACCCGGCCATCGGAGGCATCGGCAAGGGCCACCTGGTCAAGGAAATCGACGCCCTCGGTGGTGCGATGGCGCATGCCGCGGACCGTGCCGGCATCCAGTGGCGCACCCTCAACGCCTCCAAGGGCCCGGCCGTGCGCGCCACCCGCTGCCAGGCCGACCGCAACCTGTACCGCATGGCGATCCGCGCCATCGTTGAAGGCCAGGCCAACCTGACCGTGTTCCAGGCGGCCGTCGATGACCTGGTCATCGAAGGCGACGCTGTGCGCGGGGTCATCACCCAGACCGGCCTGCGCTTCGATGCCGAGGCCGTGGTGCTGACCGCCGGCACCTTCCTGGCCGGCAAGATCCATGTCGGCCCGACCCAGTACGCCGCCGGCCGCATGGGCGACCCACCGGCCACCACGCTGGCCGCGCGCCTGCGCGAGCGCCCGTTCCAGGTGGACCGCCTGAAGACCGGCACGCCGCCGCGCATCGACGGCCGCTCGCTGGACTACAGCGTGATGGATGAGCAGCCCGGCGACTCGCCGCGCCCGGTGATGTCCTTCCTGGGTTCGGTGGACGAGCATCCGCAGCAGGTCAGCTGCTGGATCACCCACACCACCGAACAGACCCACCAGATCATCCGCGACGCGCTGCACCGCTCGCCGCTGTACAGCGGCCAGATCGAAGGCATCGGCCCGCGCTACTGCCCGTCCATCGAGGACAAGGTGGTGCGCTTCGCCGAGAAGGCCAGCCACCAGATCTTCGTCGAACCCGAAGGCCTGGGCATCGTCGAGATCTACCCCAACGGCATCTCCACCTCGCTGCCGTTCGACGTGCAGCTGGAGATGGTGCGCAGCATCCGCGGCTTCGGCAACGCGCACATCACCCGCCCCGGCTACGCGATCGAGTACGACTTCTTCGATCCACGCGGGTTGAAGGCTTCGCTGGAAACCAAGCTGGTCAACGGCCTGTTCTTCGCCGGCCAGATCAACGGCACCACCGGCTATGAAGAAGCCGCCGCGCAGGGCCTGCTGGCCGGCCTCAACGCCGCACGCCAGGTGCGTGGGCTGGACGGCTGGTGCCCGCGTCGCGACGAGGCCTACCTGGGCGTGCTGGTGGATGACCTGATCACCCACGGTACCAACGAGCCGTACCGCATGTTCACCAGCCGCGCCGAATACCGCCTGCAGCTGCGCGAGGACAACGCCGACCAGCGCCTGACCCCGGCCGGCCGCGAGATGGGCCTGGTGGATGACCAGCGCTGGAGCGCGTTCGAGACCAAGCAGGCCGCCGTCGCCGCCGAGCGCGCGCGCCTGGGCGCGCTGTGGGCGACCCCGGCCAACGCACTGGGCCGCGAAGTGCAGGACACGCTGGGCGTGGCGGTCAGCCGCGAAACCAACGTGCTGGACCTGATCAAGCGCCCCGAGCTGGATTACGCGCAGCTGATGCAGGTGCCGTCGCTGGGCCCGGCCGTGGCCGACGCCAAGGTGGCCGAGCAGGTGGAGATCGGCGTGAAGTACGCCGGCTACCTGGACCGCCAGCGCGAGGAGATCGAGCGCCAGCAGCGGCATGAAGCCACGCCGATCGCTGAAGCCTTCGACTACGCCACGGTGCGCGGGCTGTCGGCCGAAGCGCTGCAGAAACTGGAGCGCGTGCGCCCGCAGACCATCGGCCAGGCGCAGCGCATCCCGGGCATGACCCCCGCGGCAATCTCGCTGCTGCTGGTGCACCTGGAGCGTGCACGCCGGGGCCGCGTGGCGTAGGCAGCACCGTCCGCTTCTGGTGGGTGCCGACTTGGGTCGGCACATGAATCTGCCTTGGTGGGTGCCGACCTTGGTCGGCACGAATCATCAGATCGCGACACTCCATGCTTCCGTGCCGACCAAGGTCGGCACCTACCAGAGCAGGGCGCGTTACCGTGCGTCTGCGCCACCGCCCAGCACCTTGAACAGCGTCACCCGGTTTCCCGCTTCCTGCTGCTGCAGCGCGATCAGGTCCTGCTGCGCGGCAAACAGGCTGCGCTGCGCATCCAGCGCCTGCAGATAGCCGTCCAGCCCGGTGCGATAGCGCGCCTCGGCCAGCGTGTAGCTGCGCTGGCTGGCGGCGACCAGTGCCCGTTGTGCCTCCATCTGCGCGCCCAGGTGATCGCGCGTGGCCAGGGCATCGGCCACTTCACTGAAGGCCTGCTGGATCGCCTTCTCGTACTGAGCGATGCCGATGTCCTTGCCAATCTTCGAGGCATCCAGTGAGGCCTTCAACGCACCGGCGTGGAAGATCGGCGCCGTGATGCTGGGCGCGAACGACCAGCCGCGGGTGCCGGCCGAGAACAGCGTCGACAACGCGGTGGAGCTGTGGCCGTAGTTGGCAGTCAGCGTCAGCGTCGGGAAGAACGCGGCGCGCGCGGCGCCGATATCGGCGTTGGCCGCCTGCAACGCGTGTTCGGCGGACAGCACGTCCGGGCGCTGCAGCAGCACGCTTGAGGGCAGGTTGGCAGGCAGCGGTGCCAGCGCCACGCTGCCGTCCAGTGCCTGCGCGCCGGGCAGCAGTGCCGCCTCCAGCGGCGCGCCCACCAGCAACTGCAGCGCATCACGATCCTGCGCCTGCTGGGCCTGCAGCCTGGCCAGCGCAGCGCGCGCGGCGTCCACACTGGTCTGCACCTGCGACAGGTCCAGGCCCGAGGCCAGGCCTTGTGCATGGCGGGCCTCGGTGCGCTGCAGGGTCTGCTGCTGACTGTCCAGCGTCTGCCGGGTGAACGCCAGCGACTGCTCGTCGGCCGCCAGCGCCAGCCAGGCCGTGGCCACTTCCGCCACCAGGCTGGTGCGCGCCGCACGCTGGTTCTCGGCACTGGCCAGCCAGTTCTGCAGCGCCTCGTTCTTCAGGCTGCGGATGCGCCCGAACAGGTCCAGTTCCCAGCTGCTGATGCCGACCTGCACGTTGTCGGATTCGGTCACCTGGCTGACGCCGATCTCGCTGTTGGCATCACTCACCCGCGAGCGGGTGATGCTGCCGCTGGCATCCACCGACGGCAGCAGCGCCGCGCGCTGGATGCGGTACTGCGCGCGTTCCTTCTCCACCTGCAGCACCGCCACGCGCAGGTCGCGGTTGTTCTGCAGTGCCAGCGCGATGACCTGCTGCAGGCGCGGCTCCAGGAACACCTCGCGCCAGGCCGGCATCGCCAGTGCTGGCCCGGTCTCGCCGGTGGCGGCATTGGCGAACTGTGCCGGCACCGGCGCCTCGGGGCGCTGGTAGTGCGGGGCCATGCTCACGCAGCCGCCCAGCACGGTGGTCATCGTTGCGGCCGCCAGGGCGCGCAGCAGCATCGGCTTCATGGGCGTGCCTCCGGGGCAGTGGCGTCGGCCGGCGCGCGGCCCGGGAACAGGCGGCGCACCAGCAGGTAGAACAACGGCACGAAGAACATGCCCAGCACCATCGAGGCGACCGTACCGCCGGCCACGCCGGTACCCAGCGAACGGCGCGCGGCCGAACCGGCGCCGGTGGCGAACACCAGCGGCAGCACACCCATCAGGAATGCCAGCGAGGTCATCACGATCGGGCGCAGCCGCAGGTAGACCGCCTGCAGGATCGCGTCGCGGGTGCTCCTGCCCTGCTGCTCGAGGATGCGCGCGAACTCGACGATCAGGATGCCGTTCTTCGCTGCCAGGCCAATCGTGGTCAGCAGGCCGACCTGGAAGTACACGTCGTTGTTGAGGCCACGCAGGTTCATCATCAGCACGGCGCCGAACACGCCCACCGGCACTGCCAGCATCACCGCGAACGGTACCGCCCAGCTTTCATACAGCGCGGCCAGGCACAGGAACACGAACAGCAGCGAGATGGCATACAGCATCGGCGCCTGGTTCCCCGACAGCTGTTCCTGGTAGGCCATGTCCGACCAGGCATGGCTGAAGCCTTCCGGCAGCGTGTCGGCCAGGCGTGCGATCTCGGCCATCGCCTCGCCGGAACTGACGCCCGGTGCCGGCTGGCCGGTGATCTCCATCGCCGAGACGCCGTTGTAGCGCTGCAGCGCGGCCGGCGCACTGGTCCAGTGCGCGCTGACCAGCGACGACAGCGGTACCATCTGCCCGGCCTGGTTGCGCACGCTCCAGCGCTCGATGTCCTGCGGCTGCATGCGGGCTTCGGCCGTGCCCTGGATGAACACCTTCTTGATGCGGCCCTTGTAGATGAAGTTGTTGACGAAGTCGCCACCCAGCGCGGCGTTCAAGGTGTCATTGATGTCCTGCGGATTCACGCCCATCGCCTGCGCCTTGGCGTCGTCCACCTTCACCGCGTACACCGGCGCGTCTTCCAGGCTGGCGTAGCGCACGTTGACCAGCTTCGGATCCTTGGCAGCCTCCTTCAGCAGCGTGTTGCGCGCGGCCACGGCGGCGGCATGGCCGGCACCGCCTTCGTCCTGCAGTTCCAGGGTGAAGCCACCGGCATCGCCGAGGCCGAGGATGGCCGGTGGCGAGGTGATGAACACCTGCGCATCGGGCACGCTGGCCATGGCCGCGGTCAAGCGCGCGGCGATGGTATCGGCATCGTCCTTGCGGTCGTCCCAATCCTTCAGCCGGATGAAGGCCTGGCCGACGTTCTGGCCACTGCCGCTGACACTGAAACCTGCGGTGGCCTGGATTGACAGTACGCTGTCGTCCTTCACCGCGGCGGCGCTCAGGCGATCCATCACGGCACGGGTCTGCTCCAGGGTGGACCCGGCGGGCAGCTTCACCAGCGCGTTGAGCATGCCCTGGTCTTCATCGGGCAGGAACGCGCCCGGCAGGTGCCACAACAACAGGCCGGTGGCCACGCTCAGCACCAGGTAGAACAGTACGCCCAGCGTGCGCCGGCCGAGGAAGCGGTCGACGCGATGGCGCAGTCGGTTGGAGGTGCGCTCGAAGCGATGGTTGAACCAGATGAAGAACTTGCCCAGCAGGCCCGGCTCGCCAGCGTGGTCGCCATGCGGATGGCCGCCCTTGGGAATCTGGTGCAGGATGCTGCCGCACAGCGCCGGGGTGATGGTCATCGCCACCAGCACCGACAGGATCATCGCAGCGGCGATCGTCACCGAGAACTGGCGATAGATCACGCCGGTGACACCGCTGAAGAACGCCATCGGCAGGAACACCGCGGTCAGCACCAGCACGATGCCGACCAGCGCGCCGGTGATCTGGCCCATCGCCTTCAACGTGGCTGGCTTCGGTGCCAGCCCTTCGAAGGTCATCACCCGCTCCACGTTCTCCACCACCACGATGGCGTCGTCCACCAGCAGGCCGATGGCCAGCACCAGCGCGAACATGGTCAGCGTATTGATCGAATAGCCGAAGGCGGCCAGCACGCCGAAGGTGCCCAGCAGCACCACCGGCACCGCGATGGTCGGGATCAGCGTGGCCCGCCAGTTCTGCAGGAACAGGTACATCACCAGCACGACCAGCGCGATCGCCTCGATCAGGGTGATCACCACTTCCTTCAGCGAGATGGTCACGAACGGCGTGGTGGTGAACGCCACGTGGTAGGTGTAGCCATGCGGCCAGTACTTCTGCAGCTGCTGCAGCCGTGCCTCGACGGCCTTGGAGACGGCGATGGCGTTGGCACCGGCGTTGAGCTCGATGCCCAGCGAGGCCGACGGCTTGCCGTTGAACGTGCTGATGCTGTCATAGCTTTCCGGGCCCAGGCCGATCGTCGCCACGTCGCCCAGGTGCACCACGCTGCCATTGGCATCGGCCTTGAGCACCACCTGCGCGAACTGCTCGGGCGTGTGCAGGCGGCTGCGCGCGGTCACGGTCGCGTCCAGCTGCTGGCCCTTCAGCGCCGGCTGGCCACCGAGTTCACCGGCCGACACGTCGGTGTTCTGCGCCTGCAGTGCGGTTTCGATGTCCGACGGCATCAGCGCGTACTGGCGCATCTTTTCCGGGTCCAGCCAGATACGCATGGCGTATTCCTGGCCGATCGGCTGGATGTTGCCGACACCGCTGACGCGGCTGATCTGGTCGTCGATGCGCGCTTCCATGAAGTTGGCGACATCGAAGTTGTCCATGCTGCCGTCTTCGCTGGTGAACGACAGCACCTCGAAGATCGAACCACTGGACTTGGTGATGGTCAGGCCGTTCTGCTGCACCGCCTGCGGCAGCGTGGCCATCGCGGCCTGCAGCTGGTTCTGCACCTGCACCTGCGCGGTGTCCGGGTTGGTGCCGGTGGCGAACACCAGGTTGACCTGCGCCGAGCCATCGGAAGCACTGGTCGAGGTCATGTACATCAGGTGGTCCAGGCTCTGCTGGGACTGCTCGATGACCTGGGTGACCGCGTTTTCCACGGTCTGCGACGAGGAGCCGGTGTAGGTGGCGCGGATGGTGATGGTGGGCGGGGCAATCTGCGGGTAGCGGTCCACCGGCAGGATCAGGATCGCGAGCAGGCCGAGCAGGCTGACCGCGATGGCGATCACCCAGGCAAAGATCGGCCGGTCGATGAAGAAACGAACCATGCGCGGCAGGCCTCAGTGCGACTTTTCGTCGGTGTTGCCGTTCGGGTCGACCGCCGGCATCGCCGCCAGCTGCGCCGTGGTGGCCGCCACCGCCTTCACCTGCTGGCCCAGCGCTACCGCACTGCCGTTGCTGACGATCACCCGCTCGCCAGCCTTCAGGCCCTGCGTGATCTGCCACTGGTTGCCCACCACCTGGCCGGTACTGACCCGCCGCTCAACCACGCGATCCTTTGCGTCGAGCAGGCGCAGCAGCGGCTCGCCACGTTCATTGCGCAGCACCGCCTTCTGCGGCACCAGCAGGGCACGCGCATCGGTGGCCATCGGCAACACCGCCTTCAGGTACATGCCCGGCAGAAGCAGGCCCTCCGGGTTCGGAATGACCGCGCGCAGCACCACGTTGCCGGTGCCTGGATCGACTGCGCTGCCGACGAACTCCAGCGTGCCCTCATGGGCATAGGTGCTGCCGTCCTCCAGCAGCACCTTCACCTGGGCCTTGCCATCGATGGCCTTCACCAGGCCGGCGTCGAGCTGCTTGCGCAGCGCCAGCATCTGCGTGCTGGACTGGGTCACATCCAGATAGACCGGGTCCAGCCGTTGAATGGTCGCCAGCGCCGCGTCCTGGCCGGCGGCGACCAGCGCGCCGGCGGTGACGCTGGAGGTACCGATGCGGCCGTCGATCGGTGCGGTCACCCGGGTGTAGTCCAGGTTGATGCGGGCGGCCTGCAATGCCGCGCGCGCGGCAATCACGTTGGCCTGGGCCTGCTTCAGTGCCGAGGTGGCATCGTCGGCGTCCTGCTTGCTGGCCGCGTCCATGCCCAGCAGCGTGCGGGTGCGCTCGGCCTTCGGCTGCGCCGAAAGCACAGCGGCCTCGGCCTGCGCCAGCTGGCCACGCGCGGTATCGAAGGCGGCCTGGTACGGCGCCGGATCGACCTGGTACAGCAGCTGCCCGGCCTTGACCTGCTGGCCTTCGGTGAACAACCGCTGGCGGATCAGCCCACCGATCTGCGGCCGCACCTCGGACACCTCGAACGGCACCGCCCGGCCGGGCAGGGTCTGCTGCAGTGCCAGCGGTTGCGCCCGGGCGGTGATGACGCCGACTTCGGGGGTGGCCGGGGCCTCGGTCCTGCCCGCCGAGCAGGCCGCCAGGGCCAGCAGCAGGGGCAACAACAACGCACGGGGGGAGCGGAACAGCGGACGCAGGAGTGACATGGGGGGCGTGGGGGCCTTTCGTTGACCCGTGCACGCTGCCGTGAAAGTGTGCAGAGAATATGGAGATTGTGCGACCGGCTCAGCGGGCGCTTGCTTTCGGCGCCGCATGCGCCGCTAATGGCCCGGCGATGGCGAAGATTCGATTCAAATTCGGCCTGACCGCGAAGACCTTCCTCGCGATCTTCACCGCCTGCCTGCTGGTGCTGGCAGTGAACGGCATTGCCAGCCGCGTGGCGTTCCAGACCGGCTTCCTGGACTACCTCAACGACCAGGGCGACCTGCGCATGCAGCGCGTGATGCCACACCTGCAGCGCGAGTACCGCACGCACGGCGGCTGGGAGCATCTGCGCGGTGACAGTGACCGCTGGGCGCGGCTGCTGCGCCCGGACCTGGGCCATGGGCACGAGGGGCCCGTGCCGCCGCTGTCCGACCAGACCGGCGTTCCCTCGCGGCTGGGCCTGTTCGATGCGCAGCATCGGTTCGTGGCCGGCAACCCGGACGCGATCAGCGACGACGAGCCGCACAGTGTGCAGGTGGACGGACACACCGTCGGCTGGCTGGGCATGGTGCCGTTCCAGACCGTCATCGCCACCAACGACCTGAATTTCTACAACACCCAGATGCGCGCATGGTGGGTGATCGGCATTTCGCTGCTGCTGGTGACCGTAGTGCTGGCCTGGCTGGTGTCGCGCGCGCTGCGCCAGCGCCTGGCCAAGCTGGCCGCCGCCACTCACCGGCTCGCCGCCGGCGACTACGCCACCCGCATCGAGCGCACCAGCGATGACGAGCTGGATGCACTGGTCAACGACTTCAACCGGATGGCGCAGGCGCTGGACGACACCGAGCGCAACCGCCGCGCCTTCATTGCCGACATCTCGCACGAACTGCGCACGCCGCTGGCGGTGGTGCGCGCCGAACTGGAGGCGATCGAGGACGGCATCCGCCCGCTGGACCGCGCCAACCTGGGTGCCCTGCAGGGCGAGATCCGCCAGCTGGGCAAGTTGATCGACGACCTGCACGACCTGTCGATGACCCAGTCCGGCGGCCTGGCCTACCGATTCGCCCCGCTGGACCTGCTGGCGCTGCTGCGTAGCGAGCTCAATGGCATGCGCGTGCGCTTCTCCACGGCGGGGCTGGCACTGGAAGAAGCGCTGCCCGCCACACCGCTGCAGGTGTCCGGTGACGAGCGCCGCCTGCAGCAGGTGCTGGCCAACCTGCTGGAAAACGCGCTGCGCTATACCCATGGCGGCGGCCGCGTGCGCGTGCAGGCTGCGCGCGTGCCCGCCGGCGTGCAGCTGATCGTGGAAGACACCGCGCCGGGCGTACCGGCCGACAAGTGCGCGCTGCTGTTCGAGCGTTTCTACCGGGTGGAGAGTTCGCGCAACCGCGCCAGCGGCGGCAGCGGGCTGGGCCTGGCCATCAGCCACAACATCATCCTCGCCCACCACGGCCATATCCACGCCGAGCCCTCGCCGCTGGGCGGGCTGCGCGTGGTCGTCACCCTGCCGGAGTCCGCATGAGCCTGTCCCCCGCCGCGTCCGCGAAGATCCTGATCGTCGAGGATGAGCCACGCCTGGCCTCGGTGCTGCGCGACTACCTGGCCGCCGCCGGCATGACCAGCGAATGGGTGGACGATGGCGGCCAGGTGATCGACGCATTCGCGCGCTACCAGCCCGACCTGGTGCTGCTGGACCTGATGCTGCCGCAACGCGATGGCGTGGACCTGTGCCGCGAACTGCGCGCCGGCAGCGACGTACCGGTGATCATGGTCACCGCGCGGGTGGAAGAGATCGACCGCCTGCTGGGCCTGGACATCGGTGCCGACGACTACATCTGCAAGCCGTTCAGTCCGCGCGAAGTGGTCGCGCGGGTGGTGGCGGTGCTGCGCCGTTACCGCCCGGACCCCGCTGCACGCGCCAACAGCGGGCTGCATATCGACGAACCGGCGGCACGCGCCACTTGGAACGGCAAGGGCCTGGACCTGACGCCGGTGGAATACCGCCTGCTGCGCACCCTGCTGGCCACGCCCGGCCGGATCTGGGCGCGCGATGAGCTTCTCGACCGCCTCTACCTGGACCACCGCGTGGTGGTCGACCGCACCGTCGACAGCCATGTGCGCAACCTGCGCCGCAAGCTGGCCGACGCCGGCATGGAAGGCGAACCGATCCGTTCGGTGTACGGCATGGGCTACAGCTACGAACCCTAGCCGGTAGTGCCGGGGCGCGGGCCGCGACCCAGCAGAATAAAGCGCTCCGCCAGAATAATAGCGCGAGGGCACGGGAACCCACAACCACACGAAAAAAA
>NZ_JCACKF010000050.1:74498-235378 GCF_059505245.1 Stenotrophomonas sp. | reverse complement strand
CCGCGAAGGCGGCCGTACCGTCGGCGCCGGCGTGGTCTCGAAGATCATCGAGTAAGCCTGCAGTACCGGTGGTTGCATAGCGCCGCCGGTTACGCGAATGGCGGGCCGGGAACCTCGGTCCGCCTTCGCCGTCTAAGGGAAGGCAAGTTTTCGACGTACGCCAGTAGCTCAATTGGCAGAGCAGCGGTCTCCAAAACCGCAGGTTGGGGGTTCGAGTCCCTCCTGGCGTGCCATCTGCCCACCTTACCCAGCGGCCTGCGCCGCTAAAGCAGACACAGCCGGATGAATAGCAAGATCGAACACTCCAAGGACAACTCCGCCAATGGTGGAGATATCGTCAAGTATGTCGCCGCATCGTTGCTGGTGCTGGCCGGTCTGTTCGTCTGGTTCTGGTTCTCCGCCGACTCCGGTCGCGCCGCCCAGCTGGGTGCGTGGGCGGGTCAGGTGCGTGCGTTGGCGGTCGTGGTCGGTCTGGTTGGCGGTATCGGCGTGTTCATGCTGACCGGCAAGGGGCGCGACACCCGCGAATTCCTCTCCGAGTCGCGCTTCGAACTGCGCAAGGTGGTCTGGCCGACGCGCCAGGAAGCCATCCGCATGACCTGGGTCGTGATCGTCGTGGTGCTCATCCTCAGCCTGCTGCTGGGTGGCTTCGACTTCCTGATCCAGAAACTGACTCAGTGGTTCCTGAGCCGCTAAGGAGAATTGCATGAAGCGTTGGTACGTCGTTCACGCCTATTCGGGCTTCGAGAAGTCGGTGGCGCAGGCCCTGCGCGATCGCATCGTCCGTGACGGCATGGAAGAGCGCTTCGGCGACGTCCTGGTCCCGACCGAAGAAGTGGTCGAGATGCGCGCTGGCCAGAAGCGCCGCTCCGAGCGCAAGTTCTTCCCGGGTTACGTGCTGGTCCAGATCGAGACCCACGAAGAAGCCGGTATTCCGCGCATCGACAACGAAAGCTGGCACCTGGTCAAGGAAACCCCGCGTGTGATGGGCTTCATCGGCGGTACTGCCGATCGTCCATTGCCGATCGCCGATTCCGAGGCCGAGGCCATCCTGAACCGCGTTCAGGAAGGTGTCGAGAAGCCGCGTCCGAAGGTGCTGTTCGAGCCGGGCCAGATGGTCCGCGTCACCGACGGTCCGTTCAATGATTTCAATGGCGTCGTCGAAGAAGTCAACTACGAGAAGAGCCGTCTGCGCGTCTCGGTGCTGATCTTCGGTCGTGCGACCCCGGTCGAGCTCGAGTTCGGCCAGGTCGAAAAGGCCGTCTGACCTGTCTGTAGCGTCGAGCATGGCTCGGCGTCGGACCAGAAACCGGGCCTGGCCCGGTTTCGTTCGTTTACCTGCCGCTTCAGGCATGTGAAGAAAAAACCTGTTATAGTGCGCGGCTCCCTGCTGGGAAAGCCAGCAGAACGAGGCCGCCGCTAGGTGGCCTTCAGCATGATTTCAAAACGCGATGCCGGGACGCGTGATTCCCGGTCCGATGGGGAGCCTGTTGTCGAAAGGCGCTAGCACCCGGAGAGCACTCACATGGCAAAGAAAGTTGTCGGTTACATCAAGCTGCAGGTGAAGGCCGGTCAGGCCAACCCCTCGCCGCCGGTCGGTCCTGCGCTGGGTCAGCGTGGTCTGAACATCATGGAATTCTGCAAGGCGTTCAACGCTGCCACGCAGAAGCTCGAGCCGGGTCTGCCGGTTCCGGTGATCATTACGGCCTACTCGGACCGTACGTTCACCTTCATCACCAAGAGCACCCCGGCTACCACCCTGCTGAAGAAGGCCGCTGGCATCTCGTCGGGCTCCAAGCGCCCGAACACCGAGAAGGTCGGCAAGGTCACCCGTAAGCAGCTGGAAGAGATCGCCAAGGCGAAGGAACCGGATCTGACTGCCGCCGACCTGGACGCCGCCGTGCGTACCATCGCTGGCTCTGCCCGTTCCATGGGCCTCGTGGTGGAGGGTTAATAAGATGGCACAGACCAAGCGTGAGAAGGCCATCAAGGCCGCCGTCGTTCCGGGCAAGGCGTACGCCTTCGAGGACGCGATCAACATCCTGAAGACCGCCACCAAGGCCAAGTTCGTCGAGTCGATCGACGTTGCCGTGCGCCTGGGCGTCGATGCGAAGAAGTCCGACCAGCAGGTCCGTGGCTCCACCGTGCTGCCGGCCGGTACCGGCAAGTCGGTCCGCGTCGCCGTGTTCGCTCCGGCCGGTGCCAAGGCTGATGAAGCCCTGGCCGCTGGCGCCGAAGCCGTCGGTATGGACGATCTGGCCGAGAAGATGCAGGCCGGTGATCTGAACTATGACGTCGTCATCGCGACCCCGGACGCCATGCGCGTCGTCGGTAAGCTGGGCACCGTGCTGGGCCCGCGCGGCCTGATGCCGAACCCGAAGGTCGGCACTGTTTCCCCGAACCCGGGTGAAGCCGTGAAGAACGCCAAGTCGGGTCAGGTCCGTTACCGCACCGACAAGGCCGGCATCATCCACTGCACCATCGGCAAGGCCGACTTCGCCGAAGACGCGCTGAAGTCGAACCTGACCGCGCTGCTGCTGGACCTGATCAAGGCCAAGCCGGCCACCTCGAAGGGCACCTACCTGCAGAAGGTTTCGGTCAGCTCGACGATGGGCCCGGGCGTCACCGTCGACCAGTCGTCGCTGACCCTGAAGTAATTGTTTCAAGCGGTCACGGTACCTTCGGTGCCGTGACCGTGACATTTGAAGGCATCGCTGGCAGTGCATCGCCTGCGGTAGCCGTCAAAGACCGCAGGCGCGGTCGTGGCAATACCGGCGACGGGCACGGAAGCTCGATCTGGCAAGGAGTCGCCGCCGGAGCAGTCATGAGCGCTTAATCGATTCCCCGGAATCACCCTGCGTAGATGGTGCCCTTCTGGAGTTTTTCTGGTTCACGCACGTCTGGGTTTCCCAGGTTGGCCCACTCCAGGTCTAGAACGGCCCACCCCCGGAACATCATCCCGATGTTCCCGGCGTCCAGGACGGATGCCGCACAGGACCGCACACGGCAGGAGCCGTAAGCGGAGTTCAATAGGAGGAGTGCAATGGCTCTCAATCTGTCCCAGAAGCAAGAAGTAGTCGCCGAGCTGGCAGACGTCGCCGCCAAGGCCCACTCCTTGATCGCAGCCGAATACGCTGGCACCACGGTCGCCCAGATGACCGCGATGCGCAAGCAGGCTCGTGAAACCGGTGTTTTCTTGAAGGTTGTCAAGAACACCCTGGCTTCGCGCGCCGTTGAAGGCACCGAGTTCGCAGTCGCCCAGGACCAGATGGTTGGTCCGCTGCTGTACGCGTTCTCGCTCGAGGAGCCCGGCGCTGCCGGTCGCCTGATCAAGGAAGCCGCCAAGGGCAACGACAAGCTGAAGGCTAAGGTCGTCGCCATCGGTGGCGAAGTGTTCCCGGCAAGCCACGTCGAAGTGCTGGCCTCGCTGCCGACCCGCGACCAGGCCCTGGCCATGCTGGCCCGCGTCCTGACCGAGCCGGTCACGATGTTTGCCCGCGCCATCAAGGCCGTTGGCGAGAAGCAGGGGGGTGGCGATGTCGCCGCCGACGCTGCCGAGCCGGCCGCCGAGACCGCCTGAGTTTCGACTTACCGTGGTTCCTGACGGAACCTCAACCCAGAAAATCATCCAAAGGTATTAATCATGTCCCTTACCAACGAACAGATCGTCGACGCCATCGCCGAGAAGTCCCTGATGGAAGTGATGGAGCTGGTCAAGGCCATCGAAGAGAAGTTCGGCGTCTCCGCCGCTGCTCCGGTTGCCGTGGCTGCTGCCGCTGGCCCGGCCGCTGCTGTTGAAGAGCAGACCGAGTTCACCGTCACCCTGAAGACCGCCGGCGAGAAGAAGGTCGAGGTCATCAAGGCCGTCCGCGCCATCACCGGCCTGGGCCTGAAGGAAGCGAAGGACCTGGCCGAAGCCGGTGGCGTCCTGAAGGAAGGCGCTTCGAAGGAAGACGCCGAGAAGATGAAGAAGGACCTGGAAGCTGCTGGCGCGACTGTCGAAGTCAAGTAAGCAGTTACCTTGCATCGTCACCGATTCACGGCGATGCAGCCAAGGCTGGGGGCGTAAGCCCCCGGCCTTTGGTCGTTGTTGCGGTACCGGTAGGGTCGACTGTTAGTCGACTGTTTCAAAAGCAGGAAAAAGCCCAACACGGGCTGCAGTCAAACCCCGGCAGGCCAGCGCACGGCGCGGCAGCGGGGGAGTGGTAGCAGACGAGTTGGCAGTTGGAAGTAGCGGGAGAAGGCGTGCTGGTGCCGGCAATACCAGCGACTTCCAACTGACAATTTCAAGTTCCCTTCGGATCGTGGGCGCACGATCCGCACAACAAGGTGGAAGACCTCATGACGTCCTATTCGTTCACCGAAAAAAAGCGTATCCGCAAGGATTTCGGCAAGCAGCGCTCGATTCTCGAAGTGCCGTTCCTGCTCGCCATCCAGGTGGATTCCTATCGTGAATTCCTGCAGGAAAACGTCGATCCGGCCAAGCGCACGGACCACGGCCTGCACGCTGCGCTGAAGTCGGTCTTCCCGATCGCCAGCTACAGCGGCAATGCTGCCCTGGAATACGTCGGCTACAAGCTGGGCGAACCGGTCTTCGACGAGCGTGAGTGCCGCCAGCGCGGCATGAGCTACGGCGCCCCGCTGCGCGTGACCGTGCGCCTGGTGATCTACGACCGTGAGTCGTCGACCAAGGCCATCAAGTACGTGAAGGAGCAGGAGGTCTATCTGGGCGAAATCCCGCTGATGACCGAGAACGGCACCTTCATCGTCAACGGCACCGAGCGCGTCATCGTCTCGCAGCTGCACCGCTCGCCGGGCGTGTTCTTCGACCACGACCGTGGCAAGACCCACAGCTCGGGCAAGCTGCTGTACAGCGCCCGCATCATTCCTTACCGCGGCTCCTGGCTGGACTTCGAGTTCGACCCGAAGGACGCGCTGTTCACCCGTATCGACCGTCGCCGCAAGCTGCCGGTGTCGATCCTGCTGCGCGCGCTCGGCTACAGCAACGAAGAGATGCTGGCCGAGTTCTTCGAGATCAACACCTTCCACATCAACCCGGATGAAGGCGTCCAGCTGGAGCTGGTGCCGGAGCGCCTGCGTGGCGAAACCCTGGGCTTCGACCTCGCCGACGGCGACAAGGTCATCGTGGAAGCCGGCAAGCGCATCACCGCGCGCCACATCAAGCAGCTGGAAGCCTCGGGCATCGCCGCCCTGGCCGTGCCGGACGACTACATCGTCGGCCGCATCCTGTCGCACGACGTGGTCGATGCCTCGACCGGCGAACTGCTGGCCCAGGCCAACGACGAGATCACCGACGAGCAGCTGCAGGCCTTCCGCAAGGCCGGCGTCGATGCGGTCGGCACCCTGTGGGTGAACGACCTGGATCGTGGCCCGTACCTGTCCAACACCCTGCGCATCGATCCGACCAAGACCCAGCTGGAAGCCCTGGTCGAGATCTACCGCATGATGCGTCCGGGCGAGCCGCCGACCAAGGATGCCGCGCAGAACCTGTTCCACAACCTGTTCTTCACCTTCGAGCGCTACGACCTGTCCGCGGTCGGCCGCATGAAGTTCAACCGTCGCGTGGGCCGCAAGGAAACCACCGGCGAAGCCGTGCTGTACGACAGCAAGTACTTCGGTGAGCGCAACGACGAAGAGTCCAAGCGCCTGGTCGCTGCCCACGGCGACAGCTCCGACATCCTGGACGTGATCAAGGTCCTGACCGAGATCCGCAACGGTCGCGGCGTGGTCGATGACATCGATCACCTGGGCAACCGTCGCGTGCGTTCGGTCGGTGAAATGGCCGAGAACGTGTTCCGCGTCGGCCTGGTCCGCGTCGAGCGCGCGGTCAAGGAGCGCCTGTCGATGGCCGAGTCGGAAGGCCTGACCCCGCAGGAACTGATCAACGCCAAGCCGGTCGCCGCTGCCATCAAGGAGTTCTTCGGCTCCTCGCAGCTGTCGCAGTTCATGGACCAGAACAACCCGCTGTCGGAAGTGACTCACAAGCGTCGCGTCTCGGCCCTGGGCCCGGGCGGTCTGACCCGTGAGCGCGCCGGCTTCGAAGTGCGCGACGTGCACCCGACCCATTACGGCCGCGTCTGCACCATCGAAACCCCGGAAGGCCCGAACATCGGCCTGATCAACTCGCTCGCCGTGTATGCCCGCACCAACCAGTACGGTTTCCTCGAGACCCCGTACCGCAAGGTCGTGGACGGCAAGGTCTATGACGAAGTCGAGTTCCTGTCGGCGATCGAAGAAAACGAGTACGTCATTGCGCAGGCCAACGCCCTGACCAATGCCGACAGCGTGCTGACCGAGCAGTTCGTTCCGTGCCGCTTCCAGGGCGAATCGCTGCTGAAGCCGCCGGCGGAAGTCCACTTCATGGACGTCTCGCCGATGCAGACCGTGTCGATCGCGGCCGCGCTGGTTCCGTTCCTGGAGCACGATGACGCCAACCGCGCACTGATGGGCGCCAACATGCAGCGTCAGGCCGTGCCGACCCTGCGTGCGCAGAAGCCGCTGGTCGGTACCGGCATCGAGCGCGCCGTGGCGCGTGACTCCGGTGTGACCGTGAACGCCCGTCGTGGTGGCGAGATCGTGCAGATCGACGCGGCCCGCATCGTGGTCAAGGTCAACGAGGAAGAGATCGTTGGCGCCACCGACGCAGGCGTGGACATCTACAACCTGGTCAAGTACACCCGTTCGAACCAGAACACCTGCATCAACCAGCGCCCGCTGGTCCAGGTCGGTGACGTCATCGCCCGCGGCGACGTGCTGGCCGACGGTCCGTCCACCGACATCGGCGAACTGGCCCTGGGCCAGAACATGCTGATCGCGTTCATGCCGTGGAACGGCTACAACTTCGAAGACTCCATCCTGCTCTCCGAGCGCGTGGTGGAAGAGGATCGTTACACCACGATCCACATCGAAGAGCTGACCTGCGTCGCGCGTGACACCAAGCTGGGGCCGGAGGAAATCTCCGCCGACATCCCGAACGTCTCCGAGCAGGCGCTGAACCGCCTGGACGAGAGCGGCGTGGTGTACATCGGCGCGGAAGTCCGTGCCGGCGACATCCTGGTCGGCAAGGTCACCCCGAAGGGCGAAAGCCAGCTGACCCCGGAAGAGAAGCTGCTGCGCGCGATCTTCGGCGAGAAGGCTTCGGACGTGAAGGACAGCTCGCTGCGCGTTCCGCCGGGCATGGACGGCACCGTCATCGACGTGCAGGTCTTCACCCGCGACGGCATCGAGAAGGACAAGCGCGCCCGCCAGATCGAAGAGTCTGAAATCAAGCGCGTCAAGAAGGACTTCGACGACCAGTTCCGCATCCTGGAAGCCGCCATCTACATGCGTCTGCGTTCGCAGATCGTGGGCAAGGTGGTCAACGGTGGCGCTGGCCTGAAGAAGGGTGACGTGATCACCGACGCCTTCCTGGACGGCCTGAAGAAGGCTGACTGGTTCGCCCTGCGCATGAAGGACGAGGACGCTTCGGAAGCCATCGAGCGCGCGCAGAAGCAGATCCAGGCGCACGAGAAGGAGTTCGAGCGTCGCTTCGCCGACAAGCGCGGCAAGATCACCGCCGGTGACGACCTCGCTCCGGGCGTTCTGAAGATGGTCAAGGTGTTCCTGGCCGTGAAGCGCCGCATCCAGCCGGGCGACAAGATGGCTGGCCGCCACGGCAACAAGGGTGTGGTCTCCAACGTGGTGCCGGTCGAGGACATGCCGTACATGGCCTCGGGCGAAACCGTGGACATCGTGCTGAACCCGCTGGGCGTGCCGTCGCGCATGAACATCGGCCAGATCCTGGAAGTGCACCTGGGCTGGGCCGCCAAGGGTCTGGGTCGCAAGATCCAGGCGATGATGGAAGCCCAGGCGGCGGTCGCCGACCTGCGCAAGTTCCTGGACGACATCTACAACCACGACGACACCAACGTGGCCAACCGTGTCGACCTGTCGCAGTTCAGCGACGAGGAACTGCTGCGCCTGGCCCGCAACCTGACCGACGGCGTGCCGATGGCTACCCCGGTGTTCGACGGCGCCACCGAAGCGGAAATCAAGCGCATGCTGGAACTGGCCGACCTGCCGAGCAGCGGCCAGACCCAGCTGTACGACGGCCGCACCGGTGAAGCCTTCGATCGCCACACCACCGTTGGCTACATGCACTACCTGAAGCTGAACCACCTGGTCGACGACAAGATGCACGCCCGTTCGACCGGTCCGTACTCGCTCGTCACCCAGCAGCCGCTGGGCGGCAAGGCGCAGTTCGGCGGCCAGCGCTTCGGTGAAATGGAAGTCTGGGCGCTGGAAGCCTACGGCGCGGCCTACACCCTGCAGGAAATGCTGACGGTGAAGTCCGATGACGTGCAAGGCCGCAACCAGATGTACAAGAACATTGTCGACGGTGAGCACGAGATGGTCGCGGGCATGCCGGAATCCTTCAACGTGCTCGTGAAGGAAATCCGCTCGCTGGCCATCAACATGGAACTGGAAGACAACTGATCCATGCCGGCGCGGCGGCCTCCGCCGCCGCGCCGCTGGCAGTCAACTGAAAGCCCATCGACACAGCATTCCTCCTTCTGGAGAACACCATGAAAGACCTGCTCAACCTCTTCAACCAGCAGCGCCAGACGCTGGACTTCGACGCGATCAAGATCGCGCTGGCCTCGCCGGACCTGATCCGTTCGTGGTCCTTCGGCGAAGTGAAGAAGCCGGAAACCATCAACTACCGTACCTTCAAGCCGGAACGCGACGGCCTGTTCTGCGCCGCCATCTTCGGCCCGGTGAAGGACTACGAGTGCCTGTGCGGCAAGTACAAGCGCATGAAGCACCGCGGCGTGGTCTGCGAAAAGTGCGGCACCGAAGTGACCCTGGCCAAGGTGCGCCGTGAGCGCATGGGCCACATCGACCTGGCGTCGCCGGTCGCGCACATCTGGTTCCTGAAGTCGCTGCCGTCGCGCATCGGCCTGATGCTGGACATGACCCTGCGCGATATCGAGCGCGTGCTGTACTTCGAAGCGTACGTGGTGACCGAGCCGGGCCTGACCGCCCTGGAGCGCCGCCAGCTGCTGACCGAAGAACAGTACCTGCAGGCCCGCCAGGAGCACGGTGACGACTTCGACGCCGCCATGGGCGCCGAGGCCGTGTACGAACTGCTGCGCACGATCGACCTGCAGTCGGAAATGACCCGCCTGCGCGAGGAAATCGCCGCTACCGGCTCGGAAACCAAGCTCAAGCGTCTCACCAAGCGCATCAAGCTGATCGAGGCCTTCCTGGAATCGGGCAACCGTCCGGAATGGATGGTCATGACCGTGCTGCCGGTGCTGCCGCCGGACCTGCGCCCGCTGGTCCCGCTGGATGGCGGCCGCTTCGCGACCTCCGACCTGAACGACCTGTACCGCCGCGTCATCAACCGCAACAACCGCCTGCGCCGCCTGCTCGAGCTGAGCGCGCCGGACATCATCGTGCGCAATGAAAAGCGCATGCTGCAGGAATCGGTCGATGCGCTGCTGGACAACGGCCGTCGCGGCCGTGCCATCACCGGCACCAACAAGCGCCCGCTGAAGTCGCTGGCCGACATGATCAAGGGCAAGCAGGGTCGCTTCCGCCAGAACCTGCTCGGCAAGCGCGTCGACTACTCGGGCCGTTCGGTCATCGTGGTCGGTCCGTACCTGCGCCTGCATCAGTGCGGCCTGCCGAAGAAGATGGCGCTGGAGCTGTTCAAGCCGTTCGTCTTCGCCAAGCTGCAGCGTCGTGGCCTGGCCACCACCATCAAGGCCGCCAAGAAGCTGGTCGAGCGCGAAGAAGCCGAAGTCTGGGACATCCTGGAAGAGGTCATCCGCGAGCATCCGGTGATGCTGAACCGTGCGCCGACCCTGCACCGTCTGGGCATCCAGGCGTTCGAGCCGGTGCTGATCGAAGGCAAGGCGATCCAGCTGCACCCGCTGGTCTGCGCCGCGTTCAACGCCGACTTCGACGGTGACCAGATGGCCGTCCACGTGCCGCTCTCGCTGGAAGCCCAGCTGGAAGCGCGTGCGCTGATGATGTCGACCAACAACATCCTGTCGCCGGCCAACGGCGAGCCGATCATCGTGCCGTCGCAGGACGTCGTGCTGGGTCTGTACTACATGACCCGCTCGCTGGAAAACAAGAAGGGCGAGGGCATGGCCTTCGCCAACATCGCCGAAGTGAAGCGTGCCTACGACAACCGCGTGGTGGAACTGCACGCCAAGGTCAAGGTCCGCATCACCGAGGTGGTGACCGACGAAGACGGCAACAAGCAGAACAAGACCTCGATCGTGGACACCACGATCGGTCGCGCCCTGCTGGCTGAAATCCTGCCGGAAGGCCTGCCGTTCGCGCTGGCCAACACCGAGCTGACCAAGAAGAACATCAGCCGCCTGATCAACTCCAGCTACCGCCAGCTGGGCCTGAAGGACACGGTCGTGTTCGCCGACAAGCTGATGTACACCGGCTTCGCCTACGCGACCCGCGCCGGCGTCTCGATCGGCATCGACGACATGCTGATCCCGGACGAGAAGAAGGGCATCCTCACCGAGGCCGAAGCCGAAGTGCTGGAAATCCAGGAGCAGTACCAGTCGGGCCTGGTCACCGCCGGCGAGCGCTACAACAAGGTGGTCGACATCTGGTCGCGCACCAACGAGCGCATCGCCAAGGCGATGATGGACACCATCGGTACCGAGAAGGTGGTCAATGCCAAGGGCGAGACCATCGACCAGAAGTCGATGAACTCGCTGTACATCATGGCCGACTCCGGTGCGCGTGGTTCGCAGGCGCAGATCCGTCAGCTGGCCGGCATGCGCGGCCTGATGGCCCGCCCGGACGGCTCGATCATCGAGACGCCCATCAAGGCGAACTTCCGCGAAGGGCTGAACGTGCAGGAGTACTTCAACTCCACCCACGGTGCCCGTAAGGGTCTGGCCGATACCGCGCTGAAGACCGCGAACTCGGGTTACCTGACCCGTCGTCTGGTCGACGTCGCGCAGGACGTGGTGATCACCGAGGTGGATTGCGGTACCACCGAAGGCCTGATCATGACCCCGATCGTGGAAGGCGGCGACGTGGTCGAGCCGCTGAAGGACCGCGTGCTGGGTCGCGTGGTTGCCGAGGACGTGTTCCTGCCGGGCAACGACGAGGATCCGATCGTCACCCGCAACACCCTGCTCGACGAAGCCTGGGTCGCCAAGCTGGAAGATGCCGGCGTGCAGACCATCAAGGTCCGCTCGACCATCTCCTGCGAATCGGCGTTCGGTGTCTGCTCGCGCTGCTACGGCCGCGACCTGGCCCGTGGCCACCTGGTCAACATCGGTGAAGCGGTCGGCGTCATCGCCGCGCAGTCCATCGGTGAGCCGGGTACCCAGCTGACCATGCGTACGTTCCACATCGGTGGTGCGGCGTCGCGAGCTGCAGCGGTCGACAACATCACCGTCAAGACCACCGGCTCGGTCAAGTTCAGCAACCTCAAGTCGGTCGAGCATGCCAACGGCTCGCTGGTCGCAGTGTCGCGCTCGGGCGAAATCTCGGTGCTCGATGCCCACGGCCGTGAGCGTGAGCGTTACAAGCTGCCGTACGGTGCGACCATCACGTCCAAGGACGGTGATGCGATCAAGGCTGGCCAGACCGTGGCCAACTGGGATCCGCATAACCACCCGATCGTGTCGGAAGTGGCCGGCTTCATCCGCTTCATCGACTTCGTTGATGGCATCACCGTCATCGAGAAGACTGACGAGCTGACCGGCCTGGCTTCGCGCGAAATCACCGATCCGAAGCGTCGTGGTACCCAGGCCAAGGACCTGCGCCCGATCGTGCGCATCGTCGACGCCAAGGGCAACGACCTGTCGATTCCGGGCACCGACCTGCCGGCGCAGTACCTGCTGCCGCCGCGTTCGATCGTCAACCTGCAGGACGGCGCCCCGGTGGGCGTGGGCGACGTCGTCGCCAAGATCCCGCAGGAAGCGTCGAAGACCCGCGACATCACCGGTGGTCTGCCGCGCGTGGCCGACCTGTTCGAAGCGCGCAAGCCGAAGGATCCGGCGGTGCTGGCCGAGCGTTCGGGCATCATCAGCTTCGGCAAGGACACCAAGGGCAAGCAGCGCCTGATCATCAAGGACACCGATGGTTCGGAGCACGAAGAGCTGATCCCGAAGTACCGCCAGGTCATCGTGTTCGAAGGCGAGCATGTCACCAAGGGTGAAACCATCGTGGACGGCGAGCCGAGCCCGCAGGACATCCTGCGCCTGCTGGGCGTCGAGCCGCTGGCGGCCTACTTGGTGAAGGAAATCCAGGACGTGTACCGCCTGCAGGGCGTGAAGATCAACGACAAGCACATCGAGGTGATCACCCGCCAGATGCTGCGCAAGGTCGAGATCACCGATCAGGGCAGCAGCAAGTTCCTGAACGGCGAACAGGTGGAGCGTCAGCGCGTTATCGAGGAAAATGCGCGCCTGTCGGCCCGCAACGAGCTGCCGGCGCACTTCGATCCGGTCCTGCTGGGTATCACCAAGGCGTCGCTGGCGACCGAATCGTTCATCTCGGCCGCTTCGTTCCAGGAAACCACCCGCGTGCTGACCGAAGCGGCCGTCCGCGGCACCTCGGACAACCTGCGTGGCCTGAAGGAAAACGTCATCGTGGGTCGCCTGATTCCGGCCGGTACCGGCCTGGCGTACCACAGCAACCGCCGTCGCGGCGCTTCCGGTCTCACCGAGTCGGAAATGCAGACCCTGGCCGGTACCCCGGTCGCGGTCGAGGCAACGGTGGTTGAAGCCGAAGCTGAACAGGCGTCGGGCGAAGAATGAGGTAGCCGGTCCGGCCGCAAGGCCGGACCACCCCATCGGTCCATCGATGGGATTGGGAAAGGGCAGGGGAGATCGTCCGCGATCGACCCTGTCAACCTGAACGGGGTACATGGAGGCCCCCCAGTAACGTCCCGGGATCAGGGACGGGCTTGACAGGAGGCGTTTGACTGCTTTCCTGGCAGGTTGCTACAATCGTCTGTCTCAGCAGGCCAGAATTTCGGCCTGCTTTAACATTTCCGCATCTCTGGTCGGATTTTCCGGCCACCAATCAGAAGAACCTACTGATGGCGACGATCAACCAGCTGGTCCGCAAGCCGCGGCAAGCGACCACCTACAAGAGTGCCTCGCCGGCGCTCGACAAGTGCCCGCAGCGCCGTGGCGTCTGCACCCGTGTCTACACCACCACTCCGAAGAAGCCGAACTCGGCTCTGCGCAAGGTTGCCAAGGTCCGCCTGACCAACCAGGAAGAAGTGATTTCCTACATCGGTGGTGAAGGCCACAACCTGCAGGAGCACTCCGTGGTCCTGATCCGCGGCGGTCGCGTCAAGGACCTGCCGGGTGTGCGTTACCACACCGTTCGTGGCTCGCTCGACGCCGCCGGCGTTGCCAAGCGTCGCCAGGCCCGTTCCAAGTACGGCGCCAAGCGTCCGAAGGCATAAGGAGAGAGCACTATGTCGCGTAAGGGTAATACTCCGCAGCGTTCCGTCCTGCCCGATCCGAAGCACGGAAGCGAAACCATCGCCCGCTTCATCAACATGGTCATGCAGAGCGGCAAGAAGTCCGTCGCCGAAAAGATCGTGTACGGCGCCATGGACGTGATCACCGAGAAGAACAGCAGCGCCAACGCCATTGAACTGGTGCAGAAGGCTCTGGACAACGTCGCTCCGGCGGTCGAAGTCAAGTCGCGTCGCGTCGGTGGTGCCACCTACCAGGTGCCGGTCGAAGTGCGTTCGTCGCGCAAGATGGCCCTGGCCATGCGCTGGCTGATCGACTCCGCGCGCAAGCGTGGTGAGAACACCATGCCGAAGAAGCTGGCTGCTGAACTGATCGACGCCTCGGAAAACCGTGGCGGCGCCATCAAGAAGCGCGAAGAAACCCACCGCATGGCCGAAGCCAACAAGGCATTCGCCCACTACCGCTGGTGAGTTTGACGGCCTTGTAAAACAGGCAGGGCAGCACCACTTCGGTGCGTGCTGCCTCGCGGTCCCAGAAGGGCTGCGCCAATCCGAAGGCCGCCGAAAGGCGGCGTTCGGCCATCCGAAATCCAAGAAATCTGAGAGGCTCCCGTGGCCCGTTCCACTCCCATCGAGCGTTACCGTAACTTCGGCATCATGGCTCACATCGATGCCGGCAAGACCACCACGTCCGAGCGCATCCTGTTCTACACCGGCAAGAGCCACAAGATCGGTGAAGTGCACGACGGCGCCGCCACCATGGACTGGATGGAGCAGGAGCAGGAGCGTGGCATCACGATCCAGTCCGCTGCCACCACCGCGTTCTGGAAGGGCATGGACAAGTCCCTGCCGGAGCACCGCTTCAACATCATCGACACCCCCGGGCACGTCGACTTCACCATCGAAGTGGAGCGCTCGCTGCGCGTGCTCGACGGTGCCGTCTTCGTCCTGTGTGCCGTCGGTGGCGTGCAGCCGCAGTCGGAAACCGTGTGGCGCCAGGCCAACAAGTACCACGTGCCGCGCATCGCGTTCGTCAACAAGATGGACCGCACCGGTGCCAACTTCCAGAAGGTCGTCGGCCAGCTGAAGGCCAAGCTGGGCGCGGTCGCCGTGCCGATGCAGCTGCCGATCGGCGCTGAAGACAACTTCAAGGGCGTTGTCGACCTGCTGAAGATGAAGGCCATCCATTGGGATGAGGCTTCGCAGGGCATGAAGTTCGAATACAGCGACATCCCGGCCGATCTGCAGGCGGCTGCCGAAGAGGCTCGCCAGTTCATGGTCGAGACCGCTGCCGAAGCCAGCGAAGAGCTGATGGAAAAGTACCTGGGCGGCGAAGAGCTGGCCGAGGCTGAAATCATCAACGCGCTGCGTACCCGCACCCTGGCCACCGAGATCGTGCCGATGTACTGCGGCTCGGCCTTCAAGAACAAGGGCGTGCAGGCCATGCTGGACGGCGTGATCCAGCTGCTGCCGTCGCCGGTCGACGTGCCGGACGTGAAGGGCGTGGACGTTGACGACGACACCGTCGAGATGACCCGCAAGTCGGACGACAAGGCTCCGTTCTCGTCGCTGGCCTTCAAGATCATCACCGACCCGTTCGTCGGCGCGCTGACCTTCTTCCGCGTCTACTCGGGCACCCTGAACGGTGGCGACACCGTGCTGAACTCGGTGAAGGGCAAGAAGGAGCGCATCGGTCGCATCCTGCAGATGCACTCGAACAACCGCGAGGAAATCAAGGAAGTTCTGGCTGGTGACATCGCTGCTGCCGTGGGCCTGAAGGACACCACCACCGGTGACACCCTGTGCGCCGTGGACGCGCCGATCATCCTGGAGCGCATGACGTTCCCGGAGCCGGTGATCTCGATGGCCGTCGAGCCGAAGACCAAGTCGGACCAGGAAAAGATGGGTCTGGCCCTGGGCCGTCTGGCGCAGGAAGATCCGTCGTTCCGCGTCAAGACCGACGAAGAATCCGGCCAGACCATCATCTCGGGCATGGGCGAGCTGCACCTGGACATCATCGTCGACCGCCTGAAGCGCGAGTTCAACGTTGAAGCTAACGTCGGCGCGCCGCAGGTGGCCTACCGCGAAACCATCACCCTGGCCGACGTCAAGTCGGACTACAAGCACGCCAAGCAGTCCGGTGGTAAGGGTCAGTACGGTCACGTCGTGATCGAGCTGTCGCCGATCACCGCTGAAGACCGTGCCGATCCGAAGCTGGCTCCGGCCATCAAGGACGACTTCCTGTTCATCAACGACATCACCGGCGGCGTGATCCCGAAGGAATTCATTCCGTCGGTTGAAAAGGGCCTGCGCGAAACCATCACCAGCGGTCCGCTGGCTGGCTTCCCGGTCGTGGACGTCAAGGTGAAGCTGGTGTTCGGTTCGTACCACGACGTCGACTCCTCGGAAATGGCGTTCAAGCTGGCTTCGTCGATGGCCTTCAAGCAGGGCTTCGCCAAGGCCAAGCCGGTGCTGCTGGAGCCGATCATGAAGGTCGAGATCGTGACCCCGGAGGATTACCAGGGTGACGTGATGGGCGACGTCAGCCGTCGTCGCGGCGTGCTGCAGGGTTCCGACACCACCGGTGACGGTTCGGCCAGCATCATCAACGCGATGATCCCGCTGGGTGAAATGTTCGGCTACGCCACTGCGCTGCGTTCGCAGACCCAGGGCCGCGCCACCTTCACCATGGAATTCGATCACTACGAGCCGGCTCCGACCAACATCGCCGAAGCCGTCATGAAGAAGGGCTGAGCCTCGCTCAGCCTCTCTTGAAACCACTTACGAACAATCAAGGTATAGAACAATGGCAAAGGGTAAGTTCGAGCGCACCAAGCCGCACGTCAACGTCGGCACCATCGGTCACGTCGATCACGGCAAGACCACGCTGACCGCCGCACTGACCAAGATCGGTGCCGAGCGCTTCGGTGGCGAGTTCAAGGACTACTCCTCGATCGACGCCGCGCCGGAAGAAAAGGCTCGTGGTATCACGATCTCGACCGCGCACGTCGAATACGAATCCCCGATCCGTCACTACGCCCACGTTGACTGCCCGGGCCACGCTGACTACGTCAAGAACATGATCACCGGTGCCGCCCAGATGGACGGCGCGATCCTGGTGTGCTCGGCCGCTGACGGCCCGATGCCGCAGACCCGTGAGCACATCCTGCTGTCGCGCCAGGTCGGCGTGCCGTACATCGTCGTGTTCCTGAACAAGGCCGACATGGTCGACGACGCCGAGCTGCTCGAGTTGGTCGAGATGGAAGTGCGCGAACTGCTGAGCAAGTACGAGTTCCCGGGCGACGACACCCCGATCATCGCCGGTTCGGCCCGCCTGGCGCTGGAAGGCGACCAGAGCGACATCGGTGTGCCGGCCATCCTGAAGCTGGTCGACGCGCTGGACAGCTGGATTCCGGAGCCGGAGCGTGCGATCGACAAGCCGTTCCTGATGCCGGTGGAAGACGTGTTCTCGATCTCGGGCCGCGGCACCGTGGTGACCGGTCGTATCGAGCGTGGCGTGATCAAGGTTGGCGACGAAATCGAAATCGTCGGCATCCGTCCGGTGCAGAAGACCACCGTGACCGGCGTTGAAATGTTCCGCAAGCTGCTGGACCAGGGTCAGGCAGGCGACAACGCTGGCCTGCTGCTGCGCGGCACCAAGCGTGACGACGTCGAGCGTGGCCAGGTGCTGGCCAAGCCGGGCACGATCAAGCCGCACACCAAGTTCGAAGGCGAAGTGTACGTCCTGTCGAAGGACGAAGGCGGCCGCCACACCCCGTTCTTCAACGGCTACCGTCCGCAGTTCTACTTCCGCACCACCGACATCACCGGCGCAGCTGCGCTGCCGGAAGGCGTCGAAATGGTGATGCCGGGTGACAACGTCAAGATGGTCGTCACCCTGATCAACCCGGTGGCAATGGACGAAGGCCTGCGCTTCGCCATCCGCGAAGGCGGCCGTACCGTCGGCGCCGGCGTGGTCTCGAAGATCATCGAGTAATCTGGTAGTATCTGCGCCCCGATGTTGCCTGGGTAGGGCATCGGGGCGTATCAAATGGGAAAGCAGGCACAGGATGTGCCTTGTGTTCCCCGGACCAGGAAGGGTCAATGCCATTCAGGCGGCGTCAACAGGCGACTGTTGACAGCTGCCTTGCGTGCCATTATGCTTCTACGTCTGGGCAGGCCGGGAAACTGGTCTGCCTACGTTTTTGAGGTCCATGGAGTGACCTTGTCGGCCTGCAGGACTGCGGGCCGTCCGTATTCAGGAATTTCATGGGGCAAAGCAACCCAGAGGCTTTGTCTGTCGCTCTTTTAACGAAGGAACCTACCGCCATGGCGGACCAAAAGATCCGGATCCGGCTGAAAGCGTTCGATCATCGTCTGATCGACCGTTCGGCCAGCGAGATCGTTGAAACGGCAAAGCGGACCGGCGCGCAAGTGCGTGGCCCGATCCCGCTGCCGACCAAGATCGAGCGTTACACCGTTCTCGTCTCCCCGCACGTCGACAAGGACGCGCGTGACCAGTACGAGACCCGCACGCACAAGCGCGTGCTCGATATCGTTGACCCGAATGACAAGACCGTGGACGCGCTGATGAAGCTCGAACTGGCTGCCGGCGTCGACGTTCAGATCAAGCTGACCTGAGGACTACGACCATGACGAAGAAGTATTCGTTGGGCTTCGTGGGCCGCAAGGCCGGCATGAGCCGCGTGTTCACCGAAGATGGCCGTTCCATCCCGGTGACCCTGATCGAAGCAACCCCGAACCGCATCGCGCAGATCAAGACCGTCGAAACCGACGGCTACAGCGCCGTGCAGGTGACCGTCGGCGCGCGTCGCGCTGCCCTGGTCAACAAGCCGGAAGCCGGCCACTTCGCCAAGGCGAAGGTGGAAGCGGGTCGTGGCCTGTGGGAATTCCGCGTTGAAGACGCGCAGCTCGGCGATTTCGCCGTGGGCGGCGAAGTCAAGGCGGACATCTTCGAAGTCGGCCAGATCGTCGACGTCCAGGGTGTCACCAAGGGTAAGGGCTTCCAGGGCACCATCAAGCGCCACAACTTCCGTATGGGCGATGCAACCCACGGTAACTCGCTGTCGCATCGCGCGCCGGGTTCGCTGGGTCAGCGCCAGACCCCGGGTCGCGTTTTCCCGGGCAAGAAGATGTCGGGCCACATGGGCGCGGTGCAGCAGAGCACCCAGAACCTGGAAGTGGTCAAGGTCGACGTCGAGCGCGGTCTGATCGCCGTTCGCGGCGCCGTTCCGGGCGCGGCGGGTGGCGATGTGATCGTCCGTCCGGCGAGCAAGGCATAAGGAGAGATGACGATGGAACTCGTTATCACGGGTAGCAACAACAAGGTCTCGGTCTCCGACGCCGTGTTCGGTCGCGATTTCAGCGAAGATCTGGTCCACCAGGTCGTCGTTGCCTACCGCAACGCCGGTCGCGCCGGCACCAAGGCACAGAAGACTCGCTCCGAAGTGGCTGGTACCACCAAGAAGTCGAAGAAGCAGAAGGGCGGCGGCGCGCGTCATGGCGCACTGACGGCTCCGATCTTCGTCGGCGGCGGTGTCACCTTCGCGGCCAAGCCGCGCAGCTTCGAGCAGAAGGTCAATCGTAAGCAGTACCGTGCCGCCATGTGCGCGATCCTGTCCGAGCTGAACCGTCAGGGCCGTCTGACCATCGTGGAGTCCTTCGATGTCGAAGTGACCAACACGAAGGGTCTGATCGCCAAGCTGGCCGGCCTGGAAGTGGGCAAGCGCCCGCTGATCGTCACCGAAGAAGCGTCCGAGCACCTGTACCTGTCCGCCCGCAATCTGCCGTACGTGCAGGTGCGTGACGTCCAGGGTCTGGATCCGGTCTCGCTGGTGGGTGCCGACACGGTCGTCATCACCGCTGACGCGGTCAAGAAGGTCGAGGAGTGGCTGGCATGAACAGCAACGAAAAAATCTTCAGCGTGCTGCGTGCCCCGCGTGTCTCCGAAAAGACCGCGCGCCTGCAGGAACTCTCCAACCAGTATGTCTTCGAAGTTTCGAACGAAGCCACCAAGGCCGATGTAAAGGCCGCGGTTGAGCAGCTGTTCGACGTCAAGGTCGAAGCCGTCAACGTGGTCAACGTCAAGGGCAAGAACAAGTCCTTCCGTAACCGTGCTGGCCGCCGCGGCGATTGGCGCAAGGCGTACGTTCGCCTGGCCGACGGCCAGTCGATCGATGTAACGGCCAAGGCCTGAGGTACATCCCATGCCATTGATGAAATTCAAGCCCACTTCCCCCGGCCGCCGTTCGGCCGTGCGCGTGGTTACGCCCGACCTGCACAAGGGTGCTCCGCACGCCGCACTGGTCGAGTCGCAGAGCCGCTCGGGTGGCCGCAACCACCACGGCCGCATCACCGTGCGTCACGTCGGTGGTGGTGCCAAGCAGCACTACCGCATCATCGACTTCAAGCGCAACAAGCTGGGCATCCCGGCGCGCGTGGAACGCATCGAATACGATCCGAACCGCACCGCCCACATCGCCCTGCTGTGCTACGTCGATGGTGAGCGTCGCTACATCATCGCCCCGAAGGGCCTGAAGGCCGGTGATCAGGTGATCGCTGGTTCGGACGCCCCGATCAAGGCCGGCAACACCCTGCCGCTGCGCAACATCCCGGTCGGCACCACCATCCACTGCATCGAGCTGAAGCCGGGCAAGGGCGCTCAGATCGCTCGCGCCGCTGGTGCGGCCGTGCAGCTGGTGGCTCGCGAAGGCATCTACGCCACCCTGCGCCTGCGCTCGGGTGAAATGCGCAAGGTTCCGGTCGAGTGCTGCGCCACCATCGGCGAAGTCGGCAACGACGAGCACAGCCTGGAAAAGCTGGGCAAGGCCGGTGCCAAGCGTTGGCGCGGCGTCCGCCCGACCGTTCGTGGTGCTGCCATGAACCCGGTTGACCACCCGCACGGTGGTGGTGAGGCCAAGGCCGGCCAGGGTAACCCGCATCCGGTCACCCCGTGGGGTGTTCCGACCAAGGGTTACAAGACGCGCCATAACAAGCGCACTCAGCAGTTCATCGTCCGCGATCGTAGGGGCTAATCGACCATGGCACGTTCACTCAAGAAGGGCCCGTTCGTCGATCACCACCTCGTCAAGAAGGTGGAGGCCGCTGCGGGCAGCAAGAAGCCGATCAAGACCTGGTCGCGCCGTTCGATGATCCTGCCTGACATGGTAGGCATCACCATTGCCGTGCATAACGGCAAGAACCACATCCCGGTTCTCGTCAACGAGAACATGGTCGGCCACAAGCTCGGCGAATTTGCCATCACCCGGACCTTCAAGGGTCACGGTGGTGACAAGAAGTCGGGCAAGTAAGGAGAGATGACAATGGAAGCGAAAGCCATCCTGCGCACTGCGCGCATCTCCCCGCAGAAGGCTCGTCTGGTCGCTGACCAGGTGCGCGGTCTGCCGGCCGAACGTGCGGTCAACCTGCTGAAGTTCTCGGACAAGAAGGCTGCCCACCTGATCAAGAAGGTGGTGGAGTCGGCAATTGCCAACGCCGAGAACAACCAGGGCGCCGACGTCGACGAGCTGAAGGTTCAGACCATCATGGTTGATGAAGGTCCGACCCTGAAGCGTTTCATGGCGCGGGCGAAAGGCCGCGGTACCCGCATCCTCAAGCGCACCAGCCACATCACTGTGGTTGTGGGCGCCGCCAAGTAAGCGGATAAGGAAAAGACCATGGGTCATAAAGTTCATCCGATTGGTATCCGCCTCGGCATTTCCAAGGACTGGAACTCCAAGTGGTACGCCAACAAGGCCGAGTTCGCCGGTTACCTGGCAGCCGACCTGAAAGTGCGCGAAATGCTGCGCAAGAAGCTGGCCCAGGCCGGCATCAGCAAGATCCTGATCGAGCGTCCGGCCAAGACCGCTCGCGTGACGATCCACACCGCCCGTCCGGGCGTGGTGATCGGCAAGCGCGGTGAGGACATCGAGAAGCTGCGCAAGGAAGTGAGCGAGATGATGGGCGTCCCGGCGCACATCAACGTCACCGAAGTGCGCAAGCCGGAACTGGACGCGCAGCTCGTTGCCGAGTCGATCGCCCAGCAGCTGGAGCGTCGCATCATGTTCCGCCGTGCAATGAAGCGCTCGGTCGGCAACGCGATGCGCCTGGGTGCCCTGGGCATCAAGGTCAACGTTGGTGGCCGCCTCAACGGTGCTGAAATCGCCCGTTCGGAGTGGTACCGCGAAGGCCGCGTGCCGCTGCACACCCTGCGTGCCGACATCGACTATGGCTTCGCTGAAGCCAAGACGACCTACGGCATCATCGGCATCAAGGTCTGGATCTACAAGGGCGAGGTCTTCGATTTCTCCCAGGTTGGCCAGGAAAAGCAGGACGACACCCCGTCGCGCAACGATCGTCACGATCGCGGCGACCGTGGTGACCGTCAGCGCCCGGCCCGTGAAGCGAGGTAACGACAATGTTGCAACCCAAGCGAACCAAGTACCGCAAGGTACACAAGGGCCGTAACGATGGCCTGAGCTGGAGCGCCAACGCTGTCAGCTTCGGCGAATACGGCCTGAAGGCAACCGCACACGGTCAGCTGACCGCGCGTCAGATCGAAGCGGCCCGCCGCTCGATCAGCCGCTACGTCAAGCGCGGCGGCAAGATGTGGATCCGCGTGTTCCCCGACAAGCCCATCACCAAGAAGCCCATCGAAGTTCGAATGGGTTCGGGTAAGGGTAACGTGGAATACTGGGTGGCCCAGATCCAGCCCGGCCGCATGATCTATGAAATCGAGGGTGTTTCCGAGGAAGTGGCTCGCGAGGCGTTCCGCCTGGCCGCCGCCAAGCTCTCGGTCACCACCACTTTCGTGACCCGTACGGTGCGCTGATGGATATCAAAACTCTCCGTGAAAAGTCGGCTGACGAACTCAAGGCCCACCTGATCGACCTGCGTAAGGAACAGTTCTCTGTCCGTATGCAGCAGGTCACCGGCCAGCTGCCGAAGACCCACGACATTCGCCGGGTCCGTCGCGAGATTGCTCGCGTCAAGACCCTGCTCGGCAGCACGAAGTAAGGATGGCCGCTATGAGCGACAATACTGAAAAGAAGACGCTGCGCACGGTCGAAGGCCGTGTCGTCAGCAACAAGATGGACAAGACGGTTACCGTCCTGGTTGAGCGTCAGGTCAAGCACGCGCTGTACGGCAAGTACATCAAGCGCTCGACCAAGCTGCACGCCCACGATGCCGACAACGCCTGCAAGGAAGGTGATGTCGTCCGCGTGACCGAGATTGCTCCGATGTCCAAGACCAAGAACTGGCGCGTGGTGGAAGTCATCACGCGTGCGGCTGAATAAGGAGTCTGAATCATGATCCAGATGCAGAGCTACCTTGACGTCGCGGACAATTCGGGTGCCAAGCAGGTGATGTGCTTCAAGGTGCTGGGTGGTTCCAAGCGCCGTTACGCCGGCATCGGCGACATCATCAAGGTCACCGTGAAGGATGCGATTCCGCGCGGCAAGGTCAAGAAGGGTGAAGTGTATGATGCCGTCGTGGTGCGTACCCGCAAGGGTGTGCGTCGCGCCGACGGTTCGCTGATCCGCTTCGACGGCAACGCTGCCGTCCTGCTGAACAACAAGCAGGAGCCGATCGGTACCCGTATCTTCGGGCCGGTGACCCGTGAACTTCGTTCGGAGAAGTTCATGAAGATCGTCTCGCTCGCTCCCGAAGTGCTGTGAGCGACAGGAGATAATCATGGCTAACCGTATCAAGAAGGGCGACCAGGTTGTCGTCAACGCTGGCAAGGACAAGGGCAAGCAGGGCGAAGTCGTCCGCGTCGACGGCGACCGTGTGGTCGTCGCCAACGTGAACATCGTCAAGCGCCACACCAAGCCGAACCCGCAGGCAGGTGTTGCCGGCGGCGTGGTCGAGCGCGAAGCTTCGATCCATATCTCCAACGTGAACGTGCTGAACCCGGCTTCGGGCAAGGGCGAACGCGTTGGCTTCAAGGTGCTGGAGGATGGACGCAAACTGCGTGTGTTCCGCTCCAGCGGTGAGGCGCTCGACGCCTGAGGAATGTGAAGATGACTTCCCGTCTCGAAAAGATCTACAAGGAAGAAGTGGTGCCGGCGCTGATGAAGCAGTTCGGCTACACCAATCCGATGGAAGTACCGAAGCTCGTCAAGGTCACCCTGAACATGGGTGTCGGCGAGGCTGCCACCAACAAGAAGATCCTGGAAAACGCCGTCGCGGACATGACCAAGATTTCCGGCCAGAAGCCGGTTGTCACCAAGTCGCGTATCTCGGTTGCGTCGTTCAAGATCCGTGATGGTTGGCCGATCGGCTGCAAGACCACGCTGCGTCGCCACAAGATGTACGAGTTCCTGGACCGCCTGATCAACATCTCGCTGCCGCGCGTGCGCGACTTCCGTGGTGTTTCCGGTCGTTCCTTCGACGGCCGCGGCAACTTCAACATGGGTGTGAAGGAACAGATCATCTTCCCGGAAATCGACTTCGACGCCGTCGACGCGATCCGCGGTATGGATATCGCCATCACCACCACTGCGAAGACCGACGCGGAAGCGAAGGCGCTGCTGGCAGCGTTCAAGTTCCCGTTCCGTAACTGATCTGTCGAGGAAACCGAAATGGCAAAGACCTCCATGGTCAACCGCGACATCAAGCGGGAAAAGCTGGCCAAGAAGTACGCTGAGAAGCGTGCGGCTCTGAAGAAGATCGTGTCCTCCGTGGACGCGACCTACGAAGAGAAGATCGACGCCGCAACCAAGCTGGCCAAGCTGCCGCGCGATTCGTCGCCGAGCCGTCAGCGCAACCGTTGCGAGCTGTCGGGTCGTCCGCGTGGCGTGTACAGCAAGTTCGGCCTCGGCCGCAACAAGCTGCGCGAAGCCACCATGCGTGGCGACGTCCCGGGCCTGCGCAAGGCCAGTTGGTAATCCCAGCCGGCCCTGCGATCAGCAGCCCCTGCGGGGGCCGCTGAACCGGGGAGGGGAGGCGTTCAGCTTCCTTTCTGCGAAAAAACCCGAAGAGCCCGACGCAAGTCGGGCTCTTTTGGCGTATACTCCCGCGTCTTGCCCTGTGCAGACGGGGTTGTAGGAGTGGGCCCCGGCCCGCTGCATCAAGGGACCTGGCCCGTTTCCAGGAGACAACAGATTTTCGCGAAAGCGGATATCGGTGCACTCAAAGGTACTCATATGAGCATGACTGATCCCATCGCCGACCTGCTGGTCCGCATCAAGAATGCGGCCGCAGTTGGCAAGCAGACGGTGAAAGCCCCGTCGTCCAAGATCAAGGTTGCGATCGCCCAGGTCCTGAAGGACGAGGGTTACATCACCGACCTGCGCGTGACCCAGCTGGAAAACAACAAGTCCGAGCTGGAAATCGTGCTGAAGTATTTCGAAGGCAAGCCGGTCATCGCGACCCTGAAGCGCTTCTCGCGTTCGGGCCTGCGCCAGTACCGCGGCAAGAGCGAGCTGCCGAAGGTCATGAACGGCCTGGGTATCTCCATCATTTCCACCTCCAAGGGCATCATGACTGATGCGCAGGCGCGCCAGCTGGGCGTCGGCGGCGAAGTCCTGTGCTTCGTGGCCTAAGGCGAAAGGAGTAGAACTATGTCCCGCGTAGCCAAGAAGCCGATCACCCTGGGTAAGGTTGAACTGAACGTCCAGTCGGACAGCGTCACCGCCAAGGGCCCGAAGGGCACCCTGTCGCTGGCCAAGCCGGCCGGCATTGCCATCAACGTCGACAATGGCGTTGCCACCCTGAGCACCGAGAACGCCGAGCTGGTCGCACTGACCGGCACCGTGCGTGCGATCCTGTCCAACATGGTCAAGGGCGTGTCCGAAGGCTTCGAGCGCAAGCTGGAGCTGGTTGGCGTGGGTTACCGCGCTGCCATGCAGGGCAAGGACCTGAGCCTGTCGCTGGGCTTCTCGCACCCGGTCGTGTTCGTGGCGCCGGAAGGCATCACCATCACCACCCCGACCCAGACCGAGATCCTGGTCCAGGGCGCTGACAAGCAGGTCGTCGGTGAAGTCGCCGCCAAGATCCGTGCGTTCCGCAAGCCGGAGCCGTACAAGGGCAAGGGCGTGAAGTACTCCGACGAAGTCATCATCCGTAAGGAAGCCAAGAAGGCGTAAGTGCGAGTCCCTCGCAAGAGCCCGCACATCCATGTGCGGACTCCTCAGGGAGAAGCCCATCCTTCAGCTTTCAAGGAATAATCAAAATGAACAAGAACATCGCCCGCCTGCGTCGCGCCAAGTCGACCCGCGCCCACATCCGTGAGCTCGGCGTCGCCCGCCTGTCGGTGCTGCGCACCGGCCAGCACCTGTACGCCCAGGTCTTCACCGCTGACGGTTCGAAGGTGCTGGCTGCCGCCAACACCACCCAGACCGACGTCAAGGAAGGCCTGAAGAACGGCAAGAACGCCGATGCCGCTGCCAAGGTTGGCCGCATCGTCGCCGAGCGCGCCAAGGCCGCCGGCGTCGAGAAGGTTGCCTTCGATCGTTCGGGCTACCGCTACCACGGCCGCATCAAGGCCCTGGCAGAAGCGGCCCGCGAAGCCGGCCTGCAGTTCTAAGGGACAAGGGCAGGGGGCCGATGGCCTCCTGCCTGCCTGCTCGCCAGCCTGAGCGAGGCTGGACGGCGCCGCTCTTCTGCAGTGGCCCACCGGAACAACGCGTCACTCCACAACCATAAGCGGCCTCGAGCCGTACATACCCAAACAACCAAGGAATCAACATGGCAGAAGAGCGTCAGCAGCGGGGTCGCGATCGCGACCGTAACCGCGAAGAGAAGATCGACGACGGCATGATCGAAAAGCTGGTCGCGGTCAACCGCGTCAGCAAGACCGTCAAGGGTGGCCGCCAGTTCACCTTCACCGCCCTGACCGTTGTCGGCGACGGCGAAGGCAAGGTCGGTTTCGGTTATGGCAAGGCCCGCGAAGTGCCGGTCGCCATCCAGAAGTCGATGGAACAGGCCCGCAAGAACCTGGTCAGCGTTGACCTGAACAACGGCACCCTGTGGCACACCATCAAGGATGGTCACGGCGCAGCCCGCGTGTTCATGCAGCCGGCTTCGGAAGGTACCGGCGTGATCGCCGGCGGTGCCATGCGCGCCGTGCTGGAAGCCGTTGGCGTGAAGAACGTGCTGGCCAAGGCCACCGGTTCGCGCAACCCGATCAACCTGGTGCGTGCCACCGTGAAGGGCCTGTCTGCTGCGCAGTCGCCGGCTCGCATCGCGGCCAAGCGCGGCAAGAAGGTGGAGGAACTCAACCATGGCTAATGAGTCCAACAAGACTGTGAAGGTCCGCCTGGTGCGTGGCCTGCGTGGTACCCAGTCGCGTCACCGCCTGTCGGTGCGTGCCCTGGGCCTGAACAAGCTCAACGATGTGCGTGAACTGAAGGACAGCCCGCAGGTACGCGGCCTGATCAACAAGGTTCAGTACCTCGTCCAGGTTGAGGAGTAATCGACCATGACTCTGCGTCTCAATGAACTGAGCCCGGCACCGGGCGCCCGCACCGAGCGCACCCGCGTCGGCCGCGGTATCGGCTCGGGCCTGGGCAAGACTGCCGGCCGCGGCCACAAGGGTTCGTTCGCCCGTAAGGGTGGCGGCAAGATCAAGGCTGGCTTCGAAGGCGGCCAGACCCCCATGCAGCGCCGTCTGCCGAAGATCGGCTTCCGTTCGCCGATCGCCAAGGACACCGCTGAAGTGCTGCTGTACGCGCTGGACAAGCTGCCGGCCGGTGAGATCGATTTCGCCGCCCTGCGTGCTGCCAAGCTGGTCCCGAGCACCGCAAAGAAGGCCAAGGTCGTCGTCAAGGGCGAAGTGACCAAGGCGTTCACCCTGAAGGGTATTGCTGCCACGGCGGGTGCCAAGGCTGCAATCGAAGCTGCCGGCGGCAGCGTAACGGAGTAAGAAAATCATGGCGCAAGCTGGCATCGGTAACCTCGCGGGCGGAATGGGCAAGTTCACTGAACTTCGCCAACGTTTGCTGTTCGTCGTCGGGGCTTTGATCGTCTATCGCATCGGCTGCTACGTGCCGGTGCCGGGCGTCAATCCCGATGCCATGCTTGCCATGATGCAACAGCAGGGCGGCGGCATCGTGGACATGTTCAACATGTTCTCGGGCGGCGCCCTGCACCGTTTCAGCATCTTCGCGCTGAACGTGATGCCGTACATCTCGGCATCGATCGTGATGCAGCTGGCCGTGCACATCTTCCCCGCCCTGAAGGCGATGCAGAAGGAAGGTGAGTCCGGCCGCCGCAAGATCACCCAGTATTCGCGCATCGGCGCCGTGCTGCTGGCAGTGGTGCAGGGCGGCTCGATCGCGCTGGCCCTGCAGGGCCAGGTCTCGCCGTCGGGCGCTCCGGTCGTGTATGCGCCGGGCATGGGCTTCGTGCTCACTGCCGTGGTCGCACTGACCGCCGGCACCATGTTCCTGATGTGGGTCGGTGAGCAGGTCACCGAGCGCGGCATCGGCAACGGCGTGTCGCTGATCATCTTCGCCGGTATCGTGGCGGGCCTGCCGGGTGCGGTCATCCACACCTTCGACGCCTACCGCGACGGCAACATCCAGTTCATCCAGCTGCTGCTGATCGCCATCGTCGTGCTCGCCTTCACCTTCTTCGTGGTGTTCGTCGAGCGTGGCCAGCGCCGGATCACGGTCAATTACGCGCGCCGCCAGGGTGGTCGCAACGCGTACATGAACCAGACCTCGTTCCTGCCGCTGAAGCTCAACATGGCCGGCGTCATCCCGGCGATCTTCGCCTCGAGCCTGCTGGCCTTCCCGGCCACCCTGGCCATGTGGTCCGGCCAGGCCGCCAACCAGAGCAGCTTCGGCCAGGTCCTGCAGAAGGTCGCCAACGCCCTGGGCCCGGGCGAGCCGCTGCACATGATCGTGTTCGCTGCGCTGATCACCGGTTTCGCGTTCTTCTATACCGCGCTGGTGTTCAACTCGCAGGAAACCGCCGACAACCTGAAGAAGTCCGGTGCGCTGATTCCGGGCATCCGTCCGGGCAAGGCGACCGCCGACTACATCGACGGCGTGCTGACCCGCCTGACCGCGGCCGGCTCGGCGTACCTGGTGATCGTCTGCCTGCTGCCGGAACTGATGCGCACGCAGCTGAACGCCTCGTTCTACTTCGGTGGTACTTCGCTGCTGATCGTGGTGGTGGTGGTGATGGACTTCATCGCCCAGGTGCAGGCGCACCTGATGTCCCACCAGTACGAGAGCCTGCTGAAGAAGGCCAACCTGAAGGGTGGCAACCGCGGCGGTTTTGCCCGCGGCTGATAGGCCTGTTATACTTTCGTCTTCCTGACGTGATGGTCCCTCCGCTTCGCGGACTCCGGCCACACAAACGAAGGGCGGCCCCCGCAGCGGTTCCGGGTGGGGGTGTGATGAGGTGGTCCCGCGCTGGAGTAGCGCGGGCGGCCCCGGGGGAAACCCCAGGTCCAACCCCATCCGGCGCCGGAGCCTGGGCACACTCCCCAGGCCGGGTTCATGAAACCAATGGTTTCACGGGCTTCCATGTAAACCGGAACCTTGTTAGTATCGCTAGTTCACTTTTTTGATCCATCCTGCCGGATTGGCGTGCCCGAGGCGCGCTGTCGGCCATCACTCAGCTGGAGAACCGCGTCATGGCGCGTATTGCAGGCGTCAACCTGCCAGCCCAGAAGCATGTCTGGGTCGGGTTGCAAAGCATTTACGGCATCGGCCGTACCCGTTCGAAGAAGGTCTGCGAAGTCGCAGGCGTTGCTTCGACCACCAAGATCCGCGATCTGTCGGAGCCGGAAATCGAGCGCCTGCGCGCCGAAGTCGGCAAGTACATCGTGGAAGGCGATCTGCGCCGTGAAATCGGTATCGCGATCAAGCGCCTGATGGACCTGGGCTGCTACCGCGGCCTGCGTCACCGTCGTGGCCTCCCGCTGCGTGGCCAGCGCACCCGTACCAACGCCCGCACCCGCAAGGGTCCGCGCAAGGCGATCAAGAAGTAAGGGACTGAGAAATGGCTAAGCCCGCTGCTAAGACCAAGAAGAAGATCAAGCGCGTCGTCACCGACGGCGTTGCCCACGTCCACGCTTCGTTCAACAACACCATCGTCACCATCACCGACCGCCAGGGCAATGCTCTGTCGTGGGCGACCTCCGGTGGCGCTGGCTTCCGCGGTTCGCGCAAGTCGACCCCGTTCGCTGCCCAGGTGGCTGCTGAAAAGGCCGGTCGTGCTGCGCTGGACTACGGCGTGAAGTCGCTGGAAGTCCGCATCAAGGGCCCGGGTCCGGGCCGTGAGTCGGCCGTGCGTTCGTTGAACAACGTCGGCTACAAGATCACCAACATCATCGACGTGACGCCTATCCCGCACAACGGGTGCCGTCCGCCGAAGAAGCGTCGCGTCTAAAGGGAGCGATAAGAAATGGCTCGTTATATCGGTCCTACCTGTAAGCTCGCCCGCCGCGAAGGCGCCGACCTGTCCCTGAAGAGCCCGGCGCGTGCGCTGGACTCGAAGTGCAAGCTGGAGCAGAAGCCCGGCCAGCACGGCGCCACTGCCCGCAAGGGCAAGCTGTCCGACTACGCCACCCAGCTGCGTGAAAAGCAGAAGGTCAAGCGTATCTACGGCCTGCTGGAGCGTCAGTTCCGCAACTACTACAAGAAGGCCTCGACCAAGAAGGGCAACACCGGCGAGAACCTGCTGCAGCTGCTGGAAACCCGCCTGGACAACGTCGTCTACCGCATGGGCTTCGCCGTGACCCGTCCGGCTGCCCGTCAGCTGGTGTCGCACCGCGGCGTCACCGTGAATGGCAAGTCGGTCAACCTGGCTTCGTACCAGGTCAAGGCTGGCGACGCCATCGCCCTGTCTGAAAAGGCTGCCAAGCAGCTGCGCGTCCAGGAAGCCCTGACCGTCGCCGCCCAGCATGACCTGAGCCCGTCGTGGGTTGAAGTGGATTCCGGCAAGTTCACCGGCATCTTCAAGGCTGTTCCGGATCGTTCGGATCTGCCTGCGGACATCAACGAAGCGCTGATCGTCGAGCTGTATTCGAAGTAATTCACATTGGAGAGCCCCCGGCGACGGCCGGGGGTTCACTAGGAGAACCCGCAACATGACGGTTACCGCCAACCAGGTTCTGCGTCCTCGCGGTCCGCAGATCGAACGCCTTACCGACACCCGTGCAAAGGTCGTTATCGAACCTTTGGAGCGGGGTTACGGGCATACGCTGGGTAATGCCCTGCGTCGCGTGCTGCTGTCGTCCATCCCGGGCTTCGCCATCACGGAAGTCGAAATCGACGGCGTGTTGCATGAGTACACCACGGTCGAAGGTCTGCAGGAGGACGTGCTCGAAGTCCTGCTGAACCTGAAGGACGTGGCCATCCGTATGCACTCCGGCGACAGCGCCACCCTGTCCCTGTCCAAGCAGGGCCCGGGCGTTGTCACCGCTGCCGACATCAAGGTCGACCACAATGTGGAGATCCTGAACGGCGACCATGTGATCTGCCACCTGACCAAGGATACGGCGATCAACATGCGTCTGAAGATCGAACGTGGTTTCGGCTACCAGCCGGCTGCCGCGCGTCGTCGTCCGGACGAAGAAACCCGTGCCATCGGCCGCCTGGTCCTGGATGCCTCGTTCTCGCCGGTCCGCCGTGTCGCCTACGCCGTGGAAGCGGCGCGTGTCGAACAGCGTACCGACCTGGACAAGCTGGTCATCGATATCGAGACCAACGGCACCATCGATGCCGAGGAAGCCGTGCGCACCGCCGCCGACATCCTCAGCGACCAGCTGTCGGTGTTCGGTGACTTCACCCACCGCGACCGCGGTGCGGCCAAGCCGGCCAACAACGGCGTGGATCCGGTGCTGCTGCGCCCGATCGACGATCTGGAGCTGACCGTGCGTTCGGCCAACTGCCTGAAGGCTGAAAGCATCTACTACATCGGCGATCTGATCCAGAAGACCGAAGTGGAGCTGCTGAAGACCCCGAACCTGGGCAAGAAGTCGCTCACCGAGATCAAGGAAGTGCTGGCTCAGCGCGGCCTGTCCCTCGGCATGAAGCTGGAGAACTGGCCGCCGGCCGGCGTCGCCAGCCACGGCATGCTGGGCTGATATCGGTAATGCCTGGAGGCTCCACCGCTTGCGGTGGAGCCTTCAACGCAACACACCATGCCACGACGAACCGCAGGTTCGCGGGCAGGTCGTCCAGGACGGGCGGCCAGGACCAACCGCAGTCCGCGCAGTAACGCCAGGATGGCGACAACGATCCACACAGCCGCATCATTAACCAAGGAATATCACCATGCGTCACCAGAAGTCTGGCCGTAAGTTCAGCCGCACCAGCGCCCACCGCGAAGCGATGTTCAAGAACATGGCCGCCTCGCTGTTCAAGCACGAGCTGATCAAGACCACCCTGCCGAAGGCCAAGGAACTGCGCCGCGTTGCCGAGCCGCTGATCACCCTGGCCAAGGTCGACTCGGTCGCCAACCGCCGTCTGGCCTTCGCCCGCCTGCGCGACAACGAAGCCGTGGGCAACCTGTTCACCATCCTGGGCCCGCGCTACGCGAACCGTCCGGGCGGCTACCTGCGCCTGCTGAAGTGCGGTTTCCGCGCCGGCGACAACGCACCGATGGCCTACGTCGAGCTGGTTGACCGTCCGGTCGTGGCCGAGGAAGTGGCCGAGTAATCGGACCGCTCCAACGCGACACAGCGAAAGCCCGGCGCCTGCCGGGCTTTTGCGTTTCCAGGGGTCGGATCCCTTTCCGCAGGAAAGGGCTCTGACCCCAAGCAGGCAGCACCGCAGGTCAGATCCCTTTGCATTCGCAAAGGGATCCGACCCGCACCGTTCCGACAGGCGTCACCTGTGGCGGTTCGAATGGGGCGCGCTCTCGGTTACGCTTGGCGCCTTGATCCATTCGAGCGTTGACGATGAATCCACTGCGCTGGCCCTTCCGCGCCCAGTTCTTCCTGGGCTTCCTGATCTGCGCGGGCCTGCTCGGCTACGCGATCTTCCTGCAGCTGAAGATGGGCCTGGAGCCGTGCCCGCTGTGCATCTTCCAGCGCCTGGCTTTTGCCGCGCTGGGCCTGTTGTTCCTGATCGGCGCGCTGCACGGGCCGTCCAACCGTCCCGGCCGCGCCACCTACGGCGTGCTCGCCTTCATCGCGGCGGCCGTCGGCGTGGGCATCGCTGCGCGCCACGTCTACGTGCAGATGCTGCCGCCGGAGATGGGCGCGACCTGTGGCCCGCCGCTGAGCTTCCTGCGCGAGACCATGGGGCCGCTGGAAGTGTTCCGCACGGTGCTGACCGGTACCGGCAACTGCGGCAACATCGACTGGACGTTCCTGGGCCTGACCATGCCGATGTGGTCGGGCGTGTGGTTCGTGCTGCTGGCGCTGTGGGCACTGGTGGTGTCGCTGCGCAAGGTCAAGCGCTGAAGCAGGATGGGGTCGGATCCCTTTGCATCGCAAAGGGCTCTGACCCCATTCCCGGTGCGGGGTCAGAGCCCTTTCCTGCGGAAAGGGATCCGACCCCTGTCTCCTCAGAAGTCCTGCTGCAGGCTCAGGTAGGCGCCGCGGCGCGGTCCCCATTGCGGGGCGAACACGCCGACACCGCCGCCATCGCGCAGCTGGTAGCTGCGATCCAATGCGTTGATCACGGCCAGCTGCACGTGCAGCGGATGGCCGCTGTCGGCATTGAAATCATGCCCGGCGCTGAGGTTCACCTGCAGGTAGGACGGCAGCTCGCCGCCGTTGGGCACGCCCTCGATATCCGAACGCAGGCCGCTGCCGAACACGTAGTTGGCACCGACCCGGTTGTGCCCGGCGAAGGCGTAGCTGAAGCCCCCCGACGACGTCAGCTTCTGGTCGTGGTCCAGGTGGATCCAGTGGTCGGCCACATAGGCCAGCGCGTCCGGATCGAGGTTGTACTGGCTGGTGATGACCTGGGTGCCGATGGCCTTGTTGTACGCCGCGTTGAAGTAGGCGCTGAACGGACCGCTGCTGTAGTCGGCACTGAACTCCAGCCCACGGATATGGCCGCGGCGGTAGTTGAACGTCGAGTAGATGTAGGCGGCGCCGAACTGGCCTTCGTCCTGCAGGCGCGCGACGCGGCGGTCGTAGGCGTCCAGGCCCAGGGTCAGGTGTTCACCCAGCTGCTGCGAGACGCCGATGTCGTAGTAGTCGCTGCGTTCGGCCAGCGGAATGTTGTTGCCGCCGCCCGGCTGCTGGTTGGTGGTGCCGTCGTACAGGGCGATATCGCTGCTGGCGATCAGCTCACTGGCCGGTGGCGTGAAGTAACGCGAATAGCCGGCATGCACGGTGGTGCTGTCGCTGGCATTCCAGACCGCGCCCAGGCGGGGGCTGAGCTGGCCCTCGGTGCGGCCGAAGGCCTTGTAGCGATCACCACGCAGGCCGTAGTTCACTGTCCAGTCGTCGCCGATCTTCCACTCATCCTGCACGTACACCGCCAGCGTACTGGCGTGGAAGGCGCTGCGGTCTGGAATCAGCAGTGGCGTGGTGCTGGATTGCTGGCCGGCGCCATCGACCGGGAACACCCAGCTGTTGTTGCTGGCGCGCGCATTCTCGTAGTTGCCGTACAGGCCGTAGCGCAGCGTGTGGTCGTTGCCCAGCGGGGTGGAGAAGTCGGCCTGCAGCGTGTTGGCGCGGTTGCTGCGCTGGACCTGGGAGGCGACGCCACTGAATACCAGATCGCCGATGACATCCGGGTTGAACGCCACGTCGCTGTAGCGCTGCCCGGCGGACAGCTGGTAGGCGGTGCCGCCCAGCGTGCCCTGCAGCACCAGCATGCCGAAGCGGGTGGTCTCGCGCTGGGTTTCATCCAGCTGGCTGGAGTCGAAGGTGGTCGTGTCCAGGTAACCGAACTGCGGGGTCTGCCCGGGATTGACCGGGATCTGGAAGCGATTGTTGGCAAAGCCGGCGAACACGCTCAGGCGGGTGTTCTCGTTGACCAGGTAGGTCAGGTCGGCGAAGGCTTTGCCCTGGTGCGTGTCGTCGTGCAGCGGCTTGCGCGAGCGGGTCGGGTTCTCCAGGCCGACCTCGTTCTGGTCGTAGTTGCCGGTCAGGAACCAGCTCCAGCGCCCTTGATTGCCCCACCACGAGGCATTCGGATTGATCTTGCCGAACGAGCCTGCGGTCAGACCGGCGCTGCCGCCATTGCCGAGCTCGGCGCCGCTGCGGGTGGTGATGTCGACCACCGCAGCGGTGCGCTCGCCGAACTGCGCCGGCAGCGCCCCGTCCATCAGGCGGATGCTCTTGATGGTGCGGGCATCCAGGGTCTGGCCGAAGCCGGAGATCGATTCGGGCAGCAGTACGCCGTTGATGCGGTACTGCAGGTTCGCGTGGTCGCCGCGCACGTGCACGCCACCGTAGGAATCCTGGACCACGCCCGGAGCCTGCAGCAGCACCTGGCTGAGCGGCGCGGAGGCACCCAGCGGCTGCTTCTGGATGTCCTCGGCGGTGATCTGGTACTGGCTGCTGCCGATGTCCGGCGACAGCGCATTGCGGGCCTGGTCGAGCTGGGCGCTGACAGTGACCGTGTCGAGGTCCTTCACGGGAGCGGCGGCATCGGCGGCCATAGCGAGGGTGGGCAGACTGGCCAGGGTCAGGGCGAAGGTAATGCCGGTAGCGAGCAGGGAGGGCTTCATGGCAGATAGGCTGTGGAAGGGGCCGACGGGGACGAAGTGTTACTTCGTAACAGTGCGTGGCGAATCATGCGCCTGTCCGGGCGGCCGTGGCCATGCGGTTTCTGGCCGATCGCGATGCCCTTTCCCCGGCGTTCAGTCATGTGCAGGGCGTGCCCAGCCCTTTGCGCCAGCGGCTGGCTCTGCGACCATGACCGCCCCCCTCCCCGGAAGTCTGCAATGAGCCTGTCCGCCGTTCCGCCCGTCCTCGATCCTGCCGCGACCGCCGCTGGCGCTGCCTGGTCGCCGGAGAGCTGGCGCGGCAAGACCGCGCTGCAGATGCCGACCTACCCTGACCCGGTGGCGCTGGACGCCGCCCTGCACGAACTGAAGCGGCTACCGCCGCTGGTCACCTCGTGGGAGATCCTGGCGCTGAAGCAGCAGTTGGCCGAGGCCCAGGAAGGCAAGCGTTTCCTGCTGCAGGGCGGCGACTGCGCCGAGAACTTCAGCGACTGCGAATCGGGCACGATTTCCAACCGGTTGAAAGTGCTGCTGCAGATGAGCCTGGTGCTGGTGCATGGCCTTCGCCAGCCGGTGATCCGCGTCGGGCGCTTTGCCGGCCAGTACGCCAAGCCGCGTTCGGCCGATACCGAGACCCGCGACGGCGTGACCCTGCCCAGCTACCGCGGCGATGTGATCAATGCGCCGGCGTTCACCGAGGCGGCGCGCCTGCCGGATCCGAAGCGGATGCTGCAGGCGCATGCGCATTCGGCGATGACCATGAACTTCGTGCGTGCGCTGATCGATGGCGGCTTCGCCGACCTGCATCATCCGGAGTACTGGAACCTGGAGTGGGTGCGGCATTCGCCGCTGGCCGCCGAGTACCAGAAGATGGTGGCGTCGATCGGTGATGCGGTGCACTTCATGGAAACCCTGGCCGGGGCCCGCGTGCACAACCTCAACCGCATCGACTTCTACACCTCGCATGAAGCGCTGCTGCTGCCCTACGAGCAGGCGCTGACCCGGCAGGTGCCGCGCCAGCAGGGCTGGTTGAACCTGAGCACGCATTACCCGTGGATCGGCATGCGCACCGCCGCGCTTGACGGCGCGCACGTGGAATACCTGCGTGGCGTGCGCAATCCGATTGCGATCAAGGTCGGCCCGTCGGTGACGCCGGACCAGCTGCTGCGCCTGATCGATGTGCTCAACCCGCATGACGAGCCAGGGCGACTGAGCTTCATCCACCGCATGGGGGCAGCGCAGATTGCCGAGAAGCTGCCGCCGCTGCTGGATGCGGTCAAGCGCGATGGCCGTCGCGTGCTGTGGGTGTGTGACGCGATGCATGGCAACACCGAAAGCACCGCCAATGGCTTCAAGACGCGCCGCTTCGACAACGTGCGTGGCGAAGTGGAGATGTCGTTCGATCTGCATGCGGCCGCAGGCACGCGACTGGGCGGTGTGCACCTGGAACTGACGGGCGAAGACGTGACCGAATGCACCGGTGGCGCGCGCGAACTGACCGAGCGCGACCTGGAACGCGCGTATCGTTCGACGGTGGACCCGCGTTTGAACTACGAGCAGTCGCTGGAGATCGCGATGGCGATCGTGCGCAAGCAGGAGCAGGTGCGGTAAGGGCGTTGCGGCAGGGCTTGCAGCCCTGCACCGGCTGACGCAACGGCAACGGCAACGGCAACGGCAACGGCCCAAGCAACGGCAACAGCATGCATTCCGTGGGATGGCGGGGCGATGTGGGCAGGCAGGACACGCCGTGAACCCCCCTCCGGGGTCCGGCCCAGCCGCTGGCGGCTGGGCGTTCGGGCGCTTGCGAAGCAGTGCTTCGCAAGCAAAGCGCCCTCACCCATGGGGGCTCGATGGCGCCAACGGTCCTGCCTACCCACACCGCCCCGCCTCTGACAGATTCCGTGCGCTGTTGGTAGGTGTCGACCTTGGTCGACACGATGGATCCACACCATGCGTGGATGAATCGCTGCCAGGCATCGAAAAACGCATGGGGTCGGATCCCTTTTCCAGGGGAAAAGGGCTCTGACCCCGATAACGCTGAATACGGGACACAGTGCCCCTCATCTGCTGCTATCGCCGATTCACCTTGACCTGTTAACGTGCAGTAATGACCTGTGGCATTCTCCTCGTAACACATCCCGGGGTCGGGACCGCCCTGCTTGACGTGGCGACCCGGCTCCTGCGGCAATTGCCGCTGAAAACCGAAGCTTTCGAAGTACCGTTCGACGCAGACATGGACGCCCTGCTCCCGCTCGCCTCGGCCGCCCTGCGGCGGGTCGACAGTGGTGAGGGCGTGCTGATCCTGACCGACCTGTACGGCGCCAGCCCCGCCAACCTTGCAGGGCAGCTGGCCCGGCTGGGAACCCCGGTTCGCCGGGTGTCGGCGCTGAGCCTGCCGATGTTGCTGCGGGTGATGAATTATCCGGAACAGGGACTGGATCAACTGCCCGCCACAGCCGCGGCGGGTACCCGTAATGGAGCGATAGTCGACGATGCTTGAACGAGAACTCACCGTCAGCAACCGCCTGGGCCTGCATGCCCGGGCCACCGCCAAGCTGGTGCAGACCCTGGCGCCGTTCCGCTGCAACGTGACCATGGCCGCCAAGGGCCGTGAGATCAACGCCAAGAGCATCATGGGCGTGATGCTGCTGGCCGCCGGCCAGGGCACTCCGGTCACCGTGCGCATCAACGGCGAAGATGAAGCCGCCGCGATGGAGGCGGTGGTGGGCCTGTTCGAACGCCGCTTCGACGAGGACAGCTGAGCGTGCCACGCGCACGCGCCGGCCAGCTCCCTTCCGGCCAACGGCCGGTACAGCTGTTGGCCGGCCATGGCGCGGCGCGCGGAACGGCGATGGGCCGGGCGCGCGTGCGGCTGCCGCATGCACTGGAAGTGGCCGAGCAACGCGTGGCCGCCCACCAGGTCGAGGCCGAACTGGCCCGCCTGCACCGTGCGCTGGATGCCGCGCGTACGGAAATGCACGAACTGCGTCAGCGCCTGCATGGCGCACTGAACCAGGAAGTGGGCGAGTTCCTCGACCTGCACGCGTTGCTGCTGGACGACCCCGAGCTGCTGTATGGCCTGGACGAACTGATCCGCAGCGGCCCGTACAGTGCCGGCTACGCGCTGCGCCTGCAGCGTGACCGCCTGGCCAAGGTCTTCGATGGCATGGACGATGCCTACCTGAAGAGCCGCATGGACGATCTCGACCATGTGATCGGCCGCATCCACGCCTTCCTGCAACCCGAACGCCCGCCGGTGATGAAGGGCCTGGCCGGCGAGATCCTGGTCTGCGACAACATCGCCCCATCCGAACTGGCGCAGCTGCAGGCGCAGGGCGTGGTCGGCATCGTCACCGCCGCCGGCAGCGCGCTGTCGCACAGCGCGATCCTGGCGCGCAGCCTGCACCTGCCCCTGATCGTCAATGTGCCGCAACTGCTCAGCCGCGTTGCCGACGGCGACGTGCTGATCATCGACGGTGCCGACGGCAGCATCACCGTCAACCCGCTGGCCGACAACCTGCGTGACTACCGCGCACGCCTGAAGGAACACGCGCGCGAGCAGCGCGAGCTTGGCCGCCTGCGCAGCAAGCCCAGCCGTACCCGCGATCAGGTCGACATTGCCCTGCTGGCCAATGCCGAATCGCTGGAGGACGTCACCCAGGCGCATGCGCTGGGCGCGCAGGGGCTGGGCCTGTACCGCACCGAATTCCTGTTCCTGCAGCGCAACGAGCTGCCGGACGAAGAAGAACAGTTCCAGACCTACCGTGATGCCGCACTGGGCATGAGCGGCCGGCCGGTGACCATCCGCACGCTCGACCTGGGTGCGGACAAGGCCGATCGTACCGGCCTGACCCTGAGCAACGAAGAGAACCCGGCACTGGGCCTGCGCGGCGTGCGCCTGTCGCTGGCACGGCCCAAGGTGGCCGACACCCAGCTGCGCGCGATCCTGCGCGCCTCGGCCTACGGCAAGCTGCGCGTGCTGGTGCCGATGGTCAGCACCCGCGAGGAACTGCTGGCGGTGCGCCGGCGCATGCTCAAGCTGAGCGAACAGCTGCGCAGCGAAGGCCATATGGTGTCCGAGCACGTGCCGCTGGGCGCGATGATCGAAGTCCCGGCGGCGGCATTGGCGCTGGAGAGCTTCATCGATCTGGTCGATTTCCTGTCGATCGGCACCAACGACCTGGTGCAGTACCTGCTGGCCGCCGACCGCAACAACGAGGCGCTGGGTGAGTTGTATTCACCGTTGCACCCGGCGGTGTTGCGGCTGTTGCAGATGGTGATCGAGACCGGCGCACGCCACCGCATTCCGGTGGCGGTCTGTGGCGAGATGGCCGGTGATGCGCGGATGACCCCGTTGCTGCTGGCGCTGGGCCTGAGCGAGTTCAGCCTGCATCCCGGTACGTTGCTGGAGGTGCGCCGTGCCATCCGCGAAGCCGATCTGGGTGCGCTGCGCGCCCGTGCCCCGAAGCTGCTGGCCGCGCGCGACCGCCGCGCCATCGAACGCTGGCTGGCGCTGGTGGCCGATACGCCCTGACACCACCCGCTCGCCGGGCATGCACGCCTGGGGTCAGATCCCTTTCCCGCGGGAAAAGGGATCTGGCCCCGTCTCGTTGAAGGCCAAGAGGTTGCCGGCCAGCGGCCGGCACTACCGCCACCCGGCGGCTATGCGTTGAAACATCCCCTTGCGATAATGACGCGCTGAACACCCCTGTTGCCGCATCCTTGCCGGGATCGCGGCTTTTCTTATCCCGCGGGAGCTGCGATGGCTGAAGCTGTACGCCACGACAAGACTGCGCGCCAACTGCGGATGTTGTCCGATGCACTGGACAGCGGCCGGCTGGGCCCGGTACGTCGGCTGGTCAACACCCTGGCCCCGGCCGAGATCGGCAACCTGCTTGAATCGCTGCCGCCGGGCAAGCGCGAGGTGGTGTGGGGCCTGGTTGATCCGGAAGATGACGGCGAGGTGCTGGTCCACGTCGGCGAAGACGTGCGCGAGAGCCTGCTCGCGGACATGGACCCGGACGAGATCATCGCCGCGGTCGAAGACCTGGACATCGACGACCTGGCCGACCTGGTCGAAGACCTGCCCGATACGGTCATCGACGAGGTCCTCAAGTCGATGGACCGCGAGAACCGCGAGCGCCTGGAGCAGGTGCTGTCCTATCCCGAGGACAGCGCCGGCCGCCTGATGAACCCGGACGTAGTGACCGTGCGCGCCGACGTCAATGTCGACGTGGTGCTGCGCTACCTGCGCCTGCGCGGCGAACTGCCGGACCATACCGATCACCTGTTCGTGGTCAGCCGGCGCCATCAGTACCTCGGCCGGGTGTCGCTGGCGGCACTGGTGACCCACGAGGACACCACCCCGATCAACCGCCTGATCGACGACGAGCAGCCGGCCATTGACGTCGGCGAGAGCGACCAGGAGGTCGCCCGCCAGTTCTCCGACCATGACTGGATCTCCGCGCCGGTGGTGGACGACAACAACATCCTGATCGGCCGCATCACCATCGATGACGTGGTCGACATCATCCGTGGCCAGGCCGAGCACCAGGCACTGGGCGCCGCCGGCCTGGACGAGGACGAAGACCTGTTCAGCCCGGTCTGGCGCGCCATGCGCCGGCGCTTGATGTGGCTGTCGGTGAACCTGTGCACCGCCTTCCTGGCCTCCAGCGTGGTCGGCCACTTCGAAGGCACCATCGACAAGCTGGTGGCGCTGGCCGTGCTGATGCCGATCGTGGCGGGCCTGGGCGGCAATGCCGGTACCCAGGTGCTGGCGCTGATGGTGCGCGGCCTGGCACTGGGCCAGGTGGGCGCGTCCAACGCGCGCACGCTGCTGTGGAAGGAGGTGCGGGTCGCCTTGTTGAACGGCGTGATGCTGGGTTCCGTGCTGGGGCTGATCGTGCTGGCCTGGTTCCACTCGCCCGGGCTGTCGGCGGTGATCGCCATCGCGCTGACCTGCAACCTGCTGTTCGCCGCACTGGCCGGCGTGCTGGTGCCACTGACCCTGAAACGCTTCGGCTTCGACCCGGCGCTGGCCAGCGGCATCTTCCTGACCGCCGTGACCGACTCGATGGGCTTCTTCACCTTCCTCGGCCTGGCCACGCTGGTGCTGCTGCACTGAACCCTGCAGGGTCCGATCCCCGCCGCGCGGAGTTCCGACCCACGCCAAAACCCAGGGTCGGATCTCCCGCCGCGCGGGGCTCTGACCCGATCCCAACTGGAACACCCATGGCAACAACGATCGAAAACTATTTCCAGCCCGGCTGGCGCGACCAGCAGCACACCTGCCCGGCCTGCGAATGGAAGGGCAGCTCGCGTGCCATGGAGATGGAGCTGGACGAGGACGCCACCGAGTACGCCTGCCCGGTCTGCGAGAACCCGCTGCTGGTGGTGCTGCATCCGGACATCGCGCAGGTGCAGGCCGCCGCCGCCGAGGGCAATGCCGAAGCGCAGGAGCAGCTGGACATCATCGCCAGTTTCCCGCGACCGGAGTGACGCGCCGCACGATGCCGCGTTGACCTGCGGCGGGCTAGGATGCAGCTGACCCTGCCGCCCCGGGAAATCCCATGGTCCGATCGATGTCGCGCTGGCTGCCGCTGCTGGCCTTTCTGATGATGAGCGGTTGCACTTCGCTGCCGGACAGCGCGCGCGGCCGCTTCGAGGGCCGCGCAGTGAAGGTGGACGGCGAGACCGCCTACTACCAGGTGTTCATTCCGGCCGGCGTTCAGGCCACCGCTCCCACCAGACTCCCGGTCATCCTGTTCCTGCACGGCTCCGGCGAGCGTGGCGGCGACGGTGTCAAGCAGACCCATGCGGGGCTGGGGCCGCACCTGCGCAGGCACGCGGCCGACTTCCCCGCATTGGCCGTATTCCCCCAGGTGCCCGGCCACCAGGAATGGAGCGGGCGCAACAACCGCGTTGCGCTGGCCGCCCTGGACGCCACCATCGCCGAGTTCGGTGCCGATCGCTCACGGCAGTACCTGACCGGGATGTCGATGGGCGGCTATGGGAGCTGGAACATCGCGCTGGATGACCCCGGGCGCTTCGCCGCGATCGTGCCCGTGTGCGGCGCGGTGCTGGCGCCACGCGCGGTGCGCCCGACCCTGTTCGTCGAGCAGGTCGCCCAGGAAACCGATCCGTATGCGGCCATCGCCCAGCGCCTGAGAGGCACGCCGATCTGGATCTTCCACGGCGCGCTGGATGATGTGGTGCCACCGGACGACGATCGCAGACTGCACGCCGCATTCCGGAGCGCCGCTGCACGCGACGTGCGCTACACCGAGTACCCGGACGGCAACCACAATGCCTGGGACGCCACCTACGCCGACCCGGCAATGTGGGCATGGCTGTTCGCGCAGAAGCGCTGAGCCGCAGCTTCAGTAGTTGCCAACCTTGGTTGGCACTGACTGCTCTGGTAGTTGCCAACCTTGGTTGGCACTGGCCTACCTGAAACCAACCCATTCCCCGATGTTCACTGGAAGCAGGCCCGTCCATGCTTGCTCCATGCAGAACACACGTCTCCTGCTCGGTCGTCGCTCCAGCATCGGCCTCAGCTATATCCTCACCACCGTCGTCCATGACCGCGCGCCGCTCTTCACCAACGCCGCAGCGGCCGCCTTGGCAGTCCGCGAATTCCAGCGACTGGATCAGGAAGGCTTCACCCGCTCGATTGCGTACGTGGTCATGCCCGACCACATCCACTGGCTGGTCGAACTGCGTGCGGGAACGCTGGAAACCGTCATGAAGCGTTTCAAGTCGCGCACAGCCCAGCAGGCAAACCGGTTGCTGGGGCGAGTCGGGCGCTTCTGGCAGGCCTGCTATCACGATCATGCGATCCGCTCTGACGAATCGTTGCACCGGCATGCGATGTACCTGACGGGAAATCCGATCAGGGCCGGGCTGGCGACGCGGCTTGGGCAATATCCCCATGCATGGTGCGAATGGGAGCTTGGGGCTTCGTGTGATCCGCTCGACAACTTGGGCGCGGATGGATAGTGCCAACCAAGGTTGGCATCTACCAGAGCGGTGCGCGGACAAGCCGCGCGGCAAGTGTGTCAACCAAGGTTGACACCTACCAGAGCGCGTGGTCAGCCCAGCAGGGTTTCCAGCACGGCCATGCGCACGGCGACGCCGTTGGCGACCTGGCGCAGCACCCACGACTGCGGGCCGTCGGCCACGTCGTCGGTCACTTCCACGCCGCGGTTGATCGGGCCCGGGTGCAGCACCGCGGCATCCTTGCCGGCGCGCGCCAGGCGCTCGCGGGTCAGGCCGTACTGGGCGTGGTACTGCTCCAGCGACGGCACCAGGCCTTCTTCCATGCGCTCGCGCTGCAGGCGCAGCATCATCAGCGCGTCGACGCCTTCCAGCATCGCGTCGAAATCATCGCCGACCACGCAGCCCTTCAGGGTCTCATCGTCCGGCAGCAGCGACTGCGGGCCGCACACGCGGATCTCACCCGCGCCCAGCGTGCGCAGCGCATGCAGGTCGGTGCGGGCCACGCGCGAGTGCTTCACGTCGCCGACGATCACCACTTTCATCTTCGAGAAATCCGGGCCCTTGGCCTGGCGCAGGGTCAGCATGTCCAGCAGGCCCTGGGTCGGGTGCGCGCTGCGGCCGTCACCGGCGTTGATCAGTGCGGTGCCCTCGCCCGCCGCTTCTGCCAGTGCGGCTACCGCGCCATCCTCCGGGTGGCGCACCACGAAGCCGCGCACGCCCATCGCTTCCAGGTTGCGCAGCGTATCGCAGGCGGTTTCGCCCTTGCGGGTGGACGAGGTCGAGGCATCGAAGTTGAGCACATCGGCGCCCAGGCGCTGCGCGGCCAGCTGGAATGAGCTGCGGGTGCGCGTGGACGGCTCGAAGAACAGCGTGCACACCGCCGAACCGGCCAGCACGTGGCGCTTGTTGCCGACGCGGCCGACTGCGGCATCGCGGATCTGACCTGCCCGGTCAAGCAGCTGCAGCAGGGTCCCGCGCGGCAGGCCCTCCAAGGTCAGCAGGTGGCGCAGGCGTCCGGAGGCATCGATTTGCTGGGCGGTCATGGCGGTGTCGGGCAGTCAGGGAATGGGGGTGGCGTCGTCGGGGGACGACAGCCAGCGGTCGATGATCACCGCCGCGGCCACGGCATCGAGCGCGGCCGCATCACGGCGGCGCTTGCGCCCTTCGGCGCGCTCGACGGCGAAGCGGCGGGCGGCCTCGACCGAGCTGGAACGCTCGTCGATCATCACCACCGGCAGCTTGAAACGTTCCCGCAGCTGGCGGGCGAAGCCCTGCGCGCGCTTGCGGTTGGGTTGGTCCTGGCCGTCCAGGGTCAGCGGGTCGCCGACCACCAGGCCGTCGGGCTTCCATTCCTTGAGCAGGCGTTCGATCGCGGTCCAGTCCGGGCCATTGCCGTGCACATCGACCACCGCCACCGCGCGCGCATGCGCAGCGAAGGCACTGCCGATGGCCACGCCGATCCGCCGCGAGCCGACGTCGAAACCCAGAACGGTGCCGTCACGGCGGATCGCCGGGACAGCAGGAGCCGGTACGGGCGTGGCCGGCTCAGACATGGCCGCTGTAGTCGGTCAGCCGGAACAGGTCCACGCCGATGCGCGAGGCCGCACCCTGCCAGCGCTGCTCCAGCGGCAGCTGGAACACCAGCTCGGCATCGGCCGGCACGGTCAGCCAGCTGTTCTCGGACAGCTCGCTTTCCAGCTGCCCTGCGCCCCAACCGGCACAGCCGAGGGTGACCACGGCATTGGCCGGGCCTTCGCCACGCGCCATCGCTTCAAGGATGTCACGCGAAGTGGTCAGGTACAGGCCGTCACCCACGATCAGGCTGGAATCCCACGCCCGCGCGTCGTCATGGATGACGAAGCCGCGCTCGGGATGCACCGGGCCGCCGTTGAGCACCATGCGCGCCTGCAGGTCGCCGTCACCGGTGGTGATGTCCATCTGTGCAAGCACTTCACCCAGCGTGTACTCGGAAGGCTGGTTGACCAGCACGCCCATCGCCCCGTTCTCGTCGTGCTGGCAGATCAGCGCGACGCTGCGGGCAAAGGTCGCGTCGAGCAGCGACGGCAGTGCGACGAGGAGGTGATCGGCGAGGGAGGTCGGCGTTACAGGCATGGTCCCATTCTACCTGCTGGGGGCGGGATGGTCGCGCAAAGGCGGCGAACCGCGATGGGCTAGGATGGTGCTTTGCCATGGAAGGTCATCGATGCAGTCTTCATCGCCCCTGACCCTGCCGGCACGCGGCGCCATCGTCCTGATTGCCCTGCTGCAGGGTCTGATGCTGTATGCCGCGCAGGAACTGTCCGATGCGTGGCCGTTCCGCGATATCGGCTGGCGCTACTGCTGGTACGCCTGGGTGCTGGCCATTCCCAGCGCGGTGGCGCTGAGCCTGGTCGACCTGGGCCAGCGCCGCCTGTGGCTGCAGGCCGTGCTCGGCTCGGCGGTGGTGCTGGCGCTGGCCGCCTGGATCGGCTGGAACCTCACTGGCGAGACCGCGCTGGAGTCGAGCGCGCTGCAGTTTCCACTGACCCTGGGCATCGCCGTGGCGGTGTTCGTGGCCCTGCCCTGGTGGCAGTTCCAGCTGCAGCACGGGCATTGGCGCGCCAGCTACCCCGAGCTGTTCGAGCGCGCCTGGCAGAACGGTTTGACCCTCGCCCTGGCGGCACTGTTCACCGGGCTGACCTGGCTGCTGCTGTGGCTGTGGGCGGCGCTGTTCCAGCTGCTGGAGGTCACCGTCTTCCGCGACCTGTTCCGCCAGGATGCCTTCATTGCGCTGGCTACCGGCAGCCTGGCCGGGTTCGGCGTGCTGATCGGGCGCACCCAGCACCGTGCGATCCAGATCACCCGCCAGGTGCTGTTCGCGATCTGCCGCGGACTGCTGCCGCTGCTCTCGTTCATCGCCGTATTGTTCGTGCTGAGCCTGCCGCTTACCGGGCTGGAACCGCTGTGGAAGACCCGCTCGGCCGCCAGCCTGCTGCTGGTGCTGTCGCTGTTGCTGGTGACGTTCACCAATGCGGTCTACCAGCAGGGGGACGACACCGCGCCCTACCCCGTCGTGCTGCGCCGTCTGGTTGAAGCCAGCCTGCTGGCGCTGCCGGTCTACGCCGCACTGGCGCTGTACGCACTGGGGCTGCGCGTGGTGCAGTACGGCTGGACCGTGGACCGGTTCTGGGCGGTACTCGTCGCAGTGGCCGTGGCCGGCTATGCCGTGGGCTACGCGCTGGCGGTGCTGCGCCGGCAGCGCCGCTGGTTGCAGATGCTGGAGCCGGTCAACCGCTGGATGTGCTGGGCGGTGCTGGCACTGGCATTGCTGGGCAACTCGCCGCTGCTGGACCCGGTGCGGCTGACCCTGTCCAGCCAGCTGGCGCGCCTGCGTGCCGACCCGCCCGCGATCACCAGCAGTGACGTCAACGTGCTGCGCTTCGATCTTGGCCACCGCGGCGTGCGGGCGCTGCGCGAGCTGCAGCGTGATCCAGCCATCACCGCCGATGCCAACGCGCCACAGGTGATCGCTGCCGCGCTGGCACGTACCTCGCGCTGGGATGACGGCCAGCGCCTCGACAAGGGGCCGCAGGACGTCGTCGCCCTGCAGCGCGCGTTGAAGCTGGCCAAGGGATCCAGCTCGCCACCGGACGACTGGTGGCAGGCACTGGCCACGCGCGCGATCGATGGCGAATCCTGCGCCCAGAGCGAGCGCGACTGCCTGATCGTGCATCGCGATCTGGATGGCGACGGGAACACCGACGTGCTGCTGTGCGAGCTGTACACCCACCGTGGGCCGGACTGCGTGCTGTACGCACGTGGCAGGGATGCCCACTGGCGCCGGGCCGGTTCGCTGTTCGGCACCGCCAGCGGCCAGGCCGAGGCGATCAACCAGGCGCTGCGTGATGGCAAACTCACGCTCGAACCGCCACGCTGGCCGATGCTGTCCATCGATGGGCGCCCCGCAGTGGCCATCGATCCCGAACCCGAATCCACCGAGTCTTCCCCATGAGCGGCTACTGCCTCATCGCCCCGGGCCATCCGGTGCATGACTACTACCACGCCAACGAGTACGGCTTCCCGCAGCGTGACGAGCGCGAACTGTTCGAGCGGCTGGTGCTGGAAATCAACCAGGCCGGCCTGAGCTGGGAAACGATCCTGAAGAAGCGCGAGGGCTTCCGCACGGCCTATGACGGCTTCGATGTGGACCGCGTGGCGGCGTACGCCGAGCAGGACATCGAGCGCCTGCTGTCGGACGCAGGCATCATCCGCAACCGGCTGAAGGTGCTGGCGGCCATCCACAACGCGCAGGTGATCCAGCAGCTGCGGGCCAGCCATGGCAGCTTCGCGGCGTGGCTGGACGCGCACCACCCGCGCAGCAAGGCCGACTGGGTGAAGCTGTTCAAGAAGACCTTCCGCTTCACCGGCGGCGAGATCACCGGCGAGTTCCTGATGAGCCTGGGCTACCTGCCCGGCGCGCACGCCGAGGATTGCCCGGTGCATGCGCGGCTGCTGACGCTGTCGCCGCCGTGGCTGAAGGCCGCCGCCCGCTGAGGGATCTCCGCGCGTGGGTGCCGGTAGTGCCGGCCGCTGGCCGGCAACCCCGTTGAACGGTCACACGCCCATGTAACGGCCGGGGCGGTGGTTGAACATCAGCACCAGGCTGAGCACCACCGCGCCGATGGCCGAGTACAGCACCTTCGATGGCGACAGCACGAAGAACGCGGCTACCATCAGGCAGGCGTCGTAGGACATCTGCACCTTGCCGGCGCTCCAGCCTCGGGTGCGCTGCAGGTACACCGCCAGGATGCCGATGCCGCCAAGGCTGGCGCGGTGGCGGATGAAGAACAGGATGCCCAGGCCTGACAGCGCACCACCGACGATCGCCGAATACAGCGGGTTGATGTGCGAGAAGTCGATCCAGCGCGGCAGCAGGTCGGTCAGCACGCCACAGGCGGTGACCGCAGCGAAGGTCTTCAGGGTGAATTCCCAGCCCATGCGCCGCAGCGCCACCCAGTAGAACGGCAGGTTGACCAGCACGAACACCAGGCCGAAGTTCCAGCCCATCGCGTAGTGCAGCAGGAAGGCCATGCCCGCCATGCCGCCGATCATCAGCCCGCCCTTGGCGAAGATGGCCAGGCCCAGCGAAGCCACCATCGTGGCCAGCACCATGCCCTGCACGTCCTCGGCGATCGAGTGACGCAGCGCTTTTTCGTCGGCGGTGGTGCCAGCACTGTCGGGCGGCGGGGTCAGCGGACCGGCGGTGACCAGGTGGCCGTCAGCGTCGTCGCACGGCGCGGGGCCATGGGAAGGAAGGGACATGCGGGTGGGGAACAGCGGGTGGGGAGCGGTATTAGACACGATCTGCATGACAGTTGCAGATGAAATCGTTCAGTCAGATTCGCCCATTCAGGTTATCCCGGGACCGCTACAGGCAGCACGGCCAGCATGTCCTCTCCGTCGTCGTCCATCCCGGTCTCGACGAACCCGAAGCTGCCGTAGAAGGCGCCCGCCACCGGATTGCGCGGGTTGTAGCAGATCTCGATCTCGGCCAGACCGGGCGTGGCCCGGATCTGCGCCAGCGCGAGTTCCAGCGCGCGTCGACCGATACCACGGCCCTGCCAGTGTTGATCGACCATGAAGCGCCAGATCGACATCCGCTGCGGCGTCTCCGGCACCCACATGAAGAACCCGACCAGCTCGCCATCGGCCTGGATGGCGCGGGTCTGGTAGCCGGGATGAAACGCCGCCTGCACCAGCGACCAGGTATTGCTGGCCACGAAGCCCTGCTGCGCATCGCTGACGTCGAGGTCGCACACCGCTTCGTAGTTGTCGGGGGTGATCGCTTCCAGCGTGACCTGCATGCGGGCGTCCTGCCTGGGGATGGACGCCCAGTCTGCCCGCCCCTGCATCCGGTGGAGCAAGGCCGCCGACAACCGTTCAGCGCGGGGTTGCCTGCTCAGCCCTTGCCGGCCAGATGGTGAGCCACCAGTGCGTTGGCATGGCCATGGCCCAAGCCATGTTCACTCTTCAGGAAGCTGACCAGTTCCATGTGTTTCAGGCCCTTCTTCCCGGCCAGCAACCCGAACCAGTGCGCCACCGGCTGCCCGTAGGTCTTCTCGATGGAGGGGAAATACGAGGCCGGGCCTTTCGGCTTGGTGTCAGTGCTCATGTGCAGCTCCCGTTGAAGTCATTCATTCGACGAACCACAGACGCAGAAATCGACACACCCAAACGTCCGACCCCGCCTCGCCCGACAGGCCGCAGCCAACTGTCGAAGGCGGGGTGGGTCCGGTTGAGGGGGGTGTGAGCGGCATGGATGCCGCGACCAAGCCCCCATGGATGGGTTTACGGCGTCCCCCTCAACCGGGCCCACCCCGCCATCTCACGGATAGCCAGTTTTTGAAGTTGACGTGGCCGTTGACGTTGCTTCGGCAGGTGCCGGGCGCAGCCCGGCCGTATCATTCCAGCATGCCCCGCGAAAACCTCAACGACCTGCAGGCCTTCGTCCACGTTGCCCGCGAGGGCAGCTTCACCCGGGCCGCCGCCCAGCTGGGCGTGTCCCAGTCCGCGCTCAGCCATGCCATGCGCGGCCTGGAACAGCGCCTGGGCGTGCGCCTGCTGACCCGTACCACCCGCAGCGTATCGACCACCGAAGCCGGTGCCCGCCTGCTCGACACCCTGGGCCCACGCCTGGCCGAGATCGAGGACGGGCTGGCCGCACTGGCCGAGTACCGCGAACGCCCGGCCGGCACCATCCGCATCAATGCCACCGGCCATGCCGCCGAGTACATCGCTTGGCCGCGGCTGGCGCCGTTGTTGCAGCGTTATCCGGACCTGAAGGTGGAACTGACCACCGACTACGGCCTGGCCGACATCGTCGCCGAGCGCTACGACATCGGCATCCGCCTCGGCGAGCGCCTGGCGCGCGACATGGTCGCGGTGCCGATCAGCCCGCCGCTGCGCATGCGCGTGGTCGGTGCACCCAGCTACTTCCGCCAGCACGTGGTGCCGCAGCATCCGGACGACCTGGCCAAGCACAACTGCGTGACCCTGCGCCTGCCTACGCATGGGGGACTGATGCCGTGGGATTTCGGCCAGGATGGCAACGAACTGAGTGTGCGCGTTGGCGGGCAATGGACGTTCAACACCATGGGCATGACCCGCGCCGCTGCGCTGGCCGGCAGCGGACTGGCCTGGCTGCCGGAAGACCAGGTGCAGCCGATGCTGGACGATGGCCGCCTGCAGTCGGTGCTGGACGACTGGTGCCCGCACTTCGATGGCTACTACGCGTACTACCCGTCGCGCCGCCACGTCACCGTGGCGATGCGCACGGTGCTTGATGCGCTGCGCGGGCCGCTGGGGTGAGGGGCAAGGCGTGCGGACCAACGGTGCGCACCCACCAACGGTCCGCACCCAGCTGGTGATCAGCCCTTGGCCTGGGCGGCGCGCTGCGCGTTGTAGCGCTCGCCGACGATCGACACTTCGTCCAGCGCCTGTGCGATGCGTTGCAGCTCCTCCGGTGCCAGCTGCAGGTCGGCCGCGCCCAGGTTTTCTTCCAGGCGATGGATCTTGGTGGTGCCTGGGATCGGCACGATCCACGGCGCCTGTGCCAGCAGCCAGGCCAGCGCCACCTGCGCCGGCGTCGCGCCCCGTGCTGCGGCAATCGTACTGATGCGATCCACCAGCGCCTGGTTGGCGCGGCGCGCCTCCACTTCGAAGCGCGGCACGGTATTGCGGAAGTCGTTGGCGTCGAAGGTGGTGTCGGCGTTGATCGTGCCGGTGAGGAAGCCGCGGCCAAGCGGGCTGAATGGCACGAAGCCGATGCCCAGCTCCTGCAGCGTCGGCAACAACTCGCGCTCCGGTTCGCGCCACCACAGCGAGTACTCACTCTGCACGGCGGCAACCGGCTGCACCGCATGCGCGCGGCGCACGGTGGCAGCGCTCGCCTCGGACAGCCCGAAGTGGCCGACCTTGCCTTCGGCGATCAGGTCGCGCACGGTGCCAGCCACATCCTCGATCGGCACGTTCGGGTCGACGCGGTGCTGGTAGAACAGGTCGATATGGTCGGTGCGCAGGCGCTTGAGGCTGGCTTCGGCAACGGCACGGATATTCTCGGGGCGGCTGTCCAGGCCGTCATCGGTGCGCGCGCCCTTGAATCCGAACTTGGTGGCAATCACCAGCCTGTCGCGGTAGGGCGCCAGCGCCCGGCCGAGCAGGTCTTCGTTGGTGTACGGACCATACACCTCGGCGGTGTCGAAGAAGGTCACGCCGCGCTCGACGGCGGCCTGCAGCAGGGCGATGCCCTGGCCCTGCTCCACCGGCTGCCCGTAGGCATGGGTCAGGCCCATGCAGCCCAGGCCGAGGGCGGAAACCTTCAGGCCACTGCGGCCCAGTTCGCGTGTCTGCATCGTCGTGCTCCAGAGGGGGAGTGATGACGATACGCCTGTCGTGGCGCTGGATTGAGCCAGCCCGGCCGCAGTCGGTCATGACCGGAATTCATCAATCCAGCCACGACCGATACCGGCCAGGTCAACGGATCTCCGAGATCTCCACGCCGTCCAGCCCCTGCGACAGGGTACGTGCGTCGCCGCCCTGGCTGAGCTTGATGCGCAGGCGCACCTCGTTCTGCGAATCGGCGTAGCGCAGCGCGTCCTCGTAGCTGATCTCGCCGGCCTGGTACAGCTCGAACAGGCTCTGGTCGAAGGTCTTCATGCCCAGCTGGACCGAGTCCTTCATCACTTCCTTCAGCTTGTGGATCTCGCCGTCGCGGATGTAGTCCTGCACCAGCGGCGTGCCCAGCAGGATCTCCATCGCCACCTTGCGCGAGCGGCCATCGGGCGATGGCACCAGCTGTTGCGCGACCACGCCCTTGAGATTCAGCGACAGGTCCATCAGCAGCTGGTTGCGGCGGTCTTCCGGGAAGAAGTTGACGATGCGGTCCATCGCCTGGTTGGCGTTGTTCGCATGCAGGGTGCACAGCACCAGGTGGCCGGTTTCGGCGAACGCGATGGCGTGATCCATGCCTTCGCGGGTACGCACCTCGCCGATCATGATCACGTCCGGCGCCTGGCGCAGGGTGTTCTTCAGCGCGGCTTCCCAGCTGTCGGTATCGATGCCGACTTCGCGCTGGGTGATGATGCAGCCCTCGTGCTTGTGCACGAACTCGATCGGGTCTTCGATGGTGATGATGTGGCCGGTCGAGTTCTGGTTGCGGTAACCGATCATCGCTGCCAGCGAGGTCGATTTACCGGTACCGGTGGCGCCGACGAACAGGATGATGCCGCGCTTGGTCATCGCCAGCGTCTTGATGATCGGCGGCAGGCTCAGTTCTTCCACGGTCGGAATGCGCGTCTCGATGCGACGCAGCACCATGCCGACCTGGTTGCGCTGGTAGAAGCAGCTGACGCGGAAGCGGCCGACGCCGGACAGGCCGATGGCGAAGTTGCATTCGTGCGTCTTCTCGAATTCCTCGCGCTGCGCCGGGGTCATCACGTTGAGGACCAGGTCGCGGCTCTGCTGCGGCGTGAGCGGGGTCTGGGTGATCGGCGAGATCTTGCCGTTGACCTTCATCGCCGGCGGCATGCCGGCCGTGATGAACAGGTCCGAGGCGCGCTGGTGCGCCATCAGCTTGAGGAACGAAGTGAAATCGATGGTGGTCGCGGTGCTGTTCACGGCGGGCTCCCAAGAGGGCATGTACCAGGAAACGGTCGGTGGAGGAAACGGCACGGAGACGGCGCCGCACTGGTGCACGCCGCCCGTGGTTGTCCCGCCTTACTCGAACAGGCGCTTGTCCTTGGCGTACTCGCGGGCCTGGTTGCGGGTGATCAGGCTGCGCTTGACCAGGTCCTGCAGGTGCTGGTCCAGGGTCATCATGCCGTACTGCTGGCCGGTCTGGATGGCCGAGTACATCTGCGCCACCTTGTCTTCGCGGATCAGGTTGCGGATGGCCGGGGTGCCGACCATGATTTCCCACGCTGCGGTACGACCGCCGCCAACCTTCTTCAGCAGCGCCTGCGAGATCACCGCACGCAGCGACTCGGACAGCATCGAACGCACCATCGGCTTTTCGCCGGCCGGGAACACGTCGATGATGCGGTCGATGGTCTTGGCCGCCGAGCTGGTGTGCAGGGTGCCGAACACCAGGTGGCCGGTTTCCGCGGCGGTCAGCGCCAGGCGAATGGTTTCCAGGTCGCGAAGTTCGCCGACCAGGATGATGTCCGGGTCCTCGCGCAGTGCCGAGCGCAGCGCTTCGTTGAAACCATGCGTATCGCGGTGCACTTCGCGCTGGTTGATCAGGCACTTCTGCGAGGTGTGCACGAATTCGATCGGATCCTCGACGGTGAGGATGTGGCCGTATTCGTTCTTGTTGATGTAGTCGATCATCGCCGCCAGCGTGGTCGACTTGCCCGAACCGGTGGGACCGGTCACCAGGATCAGGCCCTGCGGCTGCTGGATCACCTCGCGGAACAGCGGCGGGCAGGCCAGGTCCTCGAGGGTGAGCACCTCGGACGGAATGGTACGGAACACCGCACCGGCGCCACGGTTCTGGTTGAACGCGTTCACACGGAAGCGCGCCAGCGACGGGATCTCGAAGGAGAAGTCCACTTCGAGGAATTCCTCGTAATCGCGGCGCTGCTTGTCGGACATGATGTCGTACACCAGCGCATGGACCTGCTTGTGGTCCAGGGCCGGGATGTTGATCCGGCGAACGTCGCCGTCCACGCGGATCATCGGCGGCAGGCCTGCGGACAGGTGCAGGTCGGACGCTTTGTTCTTTACGGAAAACGCCAGCAGTTCGGCGATATCCATGAGCGGCTACTCCCCAATAACGGCTTCGACTGGAAGGATCTTTCCCCGGGCGGCAGTATAGCCTCCTGATTCAACGGAACGCGTTACGTGGCCACTCCCCTGCCCCAGATCCTGAGCAACCTGCATGCCGCCGCCGAGGCGGCCGGCCGGCCCGATCCGCGCCTGCTGGCCGTTTCCAAGACCCAACCGGCCGAGGCCGTGGCTGCGCTGGCCGCGCAGGGCCAGCAGGCCTTCGGCGAGAACTATGTGCAGGAAGCGCTGGCCAAGATGCAGGCGCTGCAGCACCTGGCGCTGGAGTGGCACCTGATCGGCCACCTGCAGTCGAACAAGGCCGAGGCCGTGGCCACCCACTTCGATTGGGTGCAGAGCGTGGACCGGCCCAAGCTGGTGACGGCGCTGGCGCGCCATCGCCCGGCAGCGCGTGGTCCGCTGAATGTGCTGATCCAGGTCAACATCGACGATGAATCCAGCAAGCACGGCTGTGCGTCGGAGGATGTCGAGGTGCTGGCCGCTGCGATTGCCGCCGAGCCCACCCTGCGCCTGCGTGGCCTGATGGCGATTCCCGCGCCATGGCCCGAGGCGGAACGCCGTCGGGATGCGTTCGTGCGCATGCGCACACTTTTCCAGTCGCTGGCCGCCCAGCACGCGCAGGTCGACACGCTGTCGATGGGCATGAGCAGCGACTACGCCGACGCCATCGCCGAGGGCGCCACCCTGGTGCGCATCGGCACCGCCCTGTTCGGCGCGCGCCCGCGCCCGGCCTGATCTTGCAAGGAGAGTTTCATGGCAGCTGATTCCATCACCTTCATCGGCGGCGGCAACATGGCGCGCAGCCTGATCGCTGGCCTGATCCGCCAGGGCGTGCCCGCCGCACACATCCACGTGGCCGAACCGGTTGCAGCACTGCGCGAGTCGCTGGCCACCGATTTCGGCGTGCAGGTGCACGACAATGCCGCCGATGCCGCCGCACAGGGCCGCACCTGGCTGCTGGCGGTGAAGCCACAGGTGCTGCGCGAGGTCTGCCAGTCGCTGCAGGCACTGGCCCAGGCAAGCCGGCCACTGGTGGTGTCGATCGCCGCCGGCATCACCAGCGCGCAGCTGGAACGCTGGCTGGGCGGCAACCTGCCGGTGGTGCGTGCAATGCCCAACACGCCGGCCCTGCTCGGCGCCGGCGTGACCGGCCTGTATGCCACGCCGTCGGTGGATGCACAGCAGCGCTCGCAGGCCGAACAGGTATTGGCCAGTGCCGGCCGTACCGTGTGGATCGAGCGCGAGGCGCTGATGGATTCGGTCACTGCCGTGTCCGGCAGCGGGCCGGCCTACGTGTTCCTGCTGGCCGAAGCGATGGAAGCGGCGGGCATTGCCCAGGGCCTGCCGGCCGACGCCGCGCGCACGCTGGTGGTGCAGACCCTGCTGGGCGCCTCGCGCATGCTGGATGAAGCCGGCGAAAGCCCGGCCGAGCTTCGCCGCCGTGTGACCTCGCCGAACGGCACCACCCAGGCCGCGATCGAGAGCTTCCAGGCCGGTGGTTTCGAAGTGCTGGTGGACAACGCGCTGCGTGCTGCGCAGGTGCGCGGGCAGGAATTGTCTGCGGCGAATGATTGATCCCGATGTGTGCCGACCAACGGTCGGCACCTACCATCATCCACGCATGGCGTGGATGTTCATTGCCCCAATGTGGTCATGACGAAATCCACGAAGCACTGCAGGCGCGGGCGCGGGCGTCGATCGGGCAGGTAGATCAGGTGCATCGGTCGCGGTTCGGGCAGGTAGTCGCGCAGCAGCGGCTTCAACCGCCCGGCCGCGATCTCGCCGGCCAGCAGTGCGGTCGGCTGCAGCACCAACCCGGCCCCGGCCACGGCGGCTTCGCGCAGCGCGAACCCGTCGTTGCAGGTCAGCCGCGCCTCCCAATCCACCTGTTCACCGTTGGCCAACTGCCAGCCATGGCCACCACGCCAGGCAAGATGGCTCAGGCAGTCATGCCCCTGCAGGTCCGCCGGCGTGCGTGGCGTGCCGCGCCTGCGCAGGTAAGACGGCGCCGCGCACAGGCTCATCGCATACGGCGGCAGCGGCCGCGCCACGACCTCCTGCGATGGCAACGGCCCGACCCGGATCGCCACGTCGAAGCCGTCCTCGATCAGGTCCACACGGCGGTTGCTCAGATCCAGTTCGATGTTCAACTGCGGCTGCGCGCGCAGCAGGCCGGCCAGCTGCGGCGCCAGCACGCAGCTGCCCCAGGTGGTCGGCGCACTGACCCGCAGCAGGCCACGCGGCTGTACCTGCAGACCGGCCACATCGGCCTCGGCCTGCTGCACCTGCTCCAGCACTTGCCGGCAGCCGGCCAGATAGGCGCTGCCGGCTTCGGTCAGGCGCTGGCGGCGGGTGTTCCGTTGCAGCAGCGCGGTACCCAGATGCGCCTCCAGCTGCTGGATGTACTTGCCCACCATCACCGCCGAGACCTGCAGCTGTTCGGCGGCGCCGGCGAAGCTGCCACGCTCGGCCACGGCAACGAAGGCCTGCATGCATCGAAGGGTATCCATTACTAATCCTTAGTTAGGAATCTGCGAATCATACGCCGCTTACCTAACCCCATTGTGAGGGCGCAGACTGCGCTCACTCCCTTACGCAAGGAACAGCCATGAAGATCCTCCTCGTTGGTGCCAGCGGCACCCTCGGCCAGGCAGTCGCCCGCCAGCTCGGCCAACAGCATCAGATTCTCGCCGCCGGCCGCAGCAGCGGCGAACTGCGCGTGGACCTGACCGATGACGCCAGCGTCGCCGAACTGTTCGCACGTACCGGCCCGGTCGATGCGGTGATTTCCACCGCCGGCAAGCTGCACTTCGGCCCGCTGCAGCAGATGACGCCGGCGCAGTTCAACCTCGGCCTGCAGGACAAATTGCTGGGCCAGGTGAGGCTGGCACTGGCCGCGCAGCATCATCTCAACAGCGGCGGCTCGATCACCCTGACCAGCGGCATCGTCAGCGCACAACCGATCCGCGACGGCGTCAACGCCACCTCGGTGAATGCCGCACTGGAAGGCTTCGTGCGCGCAGCCGCACTGGAGCTGCTGCCGCGCGGCCTGCGCATCAACGTGGTCAGCCCGAACGTACTGATCGAATCGATGGCCGCCTACGGCCCCTACTTCCCGGGCTTCGAGGCGGTAAGCGCACAGCGCGCGGCACTGGCCTTCCAGCGCGCGGTGGAAGGCATCCAGAGCGGCGAAACCATCACGGTATGGTAAGAAAAAGGGGACGGAGGGGATTAAGTCGCAAGTGCACAAACGACATAATCCCCTCCGTCCCCTTTTTGTCGCTCACTCCCAGCGCATCGGGCCGTCGCCGCGTTCGCCGAGGACGTCGCCGGGATTGGCCAGGCGGCAATGCTGCAGCGACAGGCAGCCACAACCGATGCAGCCGGTCAGTTCGTCGCGCAGCAGCTGCAGCATGTGGATGCGCTCTTCCAGCTCGGTGCGCCAGCGCGCGGACAACCTGGCCCAATCAGCTTTGGTCGGTGCGCGGCCGTCAGGCAGGCTTTCGAAGGCACGGCCGACTGCTTCCAGCGGCATGCCCACCCGCTGCGCCACGCGGATCACCGCCAACCGGCGCAGCACGTCCCGACTGTAACGCCGTTGGTTGCCCGAGGTGCGCAGGCTGCTGATCAGCCCCTTGCGCTCGTAGAAATGCAGTGCGGAAACGGCCACGCCACTGCGCTGGGAGACCTCGCCAACGCTGAGTTCCTGGGATGCCATTGCTTGACCTCAACTACAGTTGAGGTGGCATGCTGCTATCTTCGCCGCCCGTTGACAAGCGCGGCCTGCACCTGACCCGTATGACCCCGACCCTCTCTCCCGCCGACACCCACCTGCCGGCTGACAGCTCGATCCTGTCCGCGCGCTACCGCGCCACGACCATCGGCATGGTCGCGCTGGTCGCGCTGCACGCCTTCGAAGCACTGGCCGTCGCGGCCGCGATGCCCACCGTGGCCGAAGCACTCGATGGACTGCGCCTGTACGCGCTGGCCTTTGGCGGCACCCTGGCCACCAGTGTGATCGGCATGACCCTGGCCGGGCGCTGGGCCGATCGCCACGGCCCCGCGCGGCCACTCTGGTACGGCCTGGGCTGCTTCGTGCTGGGCCTATTGCTGGCCGGCTTTGCGACGCGCATGGGCATGCTGGTGGCCGGGCGCCTGATGCAGGGCCTGGGCGCGGGCGCGATTTCGGTCTCGCTGTACGTGATGGTCGGCCGCAGCTACCCCGAACACCTGCGGCCGAAGGTGTTCGCGGCGTTCTCCGCAGGCTGGGTGGTGCCCTCGATGGTCGGCCCGGCGTTGAGTGGCCTGATGGTGCAGCACCTGGGCTGGCGCTGGGTATTCCTGGCAGTGCCACTGCTGGCGATACCGGCCGCACTGCTGCTGCGCCCGGCACTGGCGCGCATGCAACCTCCCGTTGCGGTCTGCAACGATGGCGAGCGCAGCAACGTGGTGCGCTGGGCCTCTGGCGCCTCACTGGCCGCACTACTGCTCTACGTCGGCGGCCAGCAACAGGGCATGGCCGCCCTGCTCTGCATCGGCGTGGCGATGCTGGCGCTGCTGTTCTGCGTGCATCGGCTGCTGCCGGCCGGAACCCTGATCCTGCGCCGCGGCCTGCCCAGCGTGATCGCGTTGCGCGGCATCGCTGCAGCGGCGTTCTTCGCCTGCGAGGCCTATCTGCCCCTGCTGCTGCAGCGCGAACGCGGGCTTTCGCCCAGCTGGGCCGGCGCCGTGCTCAGCCTCGGTGCGCTGGGCTGGTTCGCCGGTTCATGGCTGCAGGGCCACCAGCAGCGTGGCTGGTCACGCCAGCAGCTGCTGCGCGTTGGCACGGTGATGATGACGGTCGGCATCGCCGCAACGCTGTCGGTGCTGTTCAACCCGATGCCGCTGCCGGTCGCGCTGGTCGGCTGGGCCGTGACCGGCTTCGGCATGGGCATGATCTACGCCAGCCTGTCGGTGCTGACCCTGTCGCTGTCAGCACCGCATGAGCAGGGTGCCAATACCTCGGCGCTGCAGCTGAGCGAGGCGTTGTCGGTGACCACCGCGCTGGCGGTGTCCGGCGCGTTGTTCGCCATGTTCGTGGAAAGCGCGCCGCACACCGGCTACCTGCTGTGCCTGGCCATCACCTTCGGTCTGGCGGTGCTGGCCGCAGTGATCGCGCGGCGGGTGTAGCGCCGCCGGATTCCGGTAGTGCCGGCCGCTGGCCGGCAACCTCCGCGCACGCGGGAATCCCATGATGGCGACGGCCAGAGGCCGGCATTACCGTGTACCGGCCCCCACATCATCGATATCCCGATGCAGGATGCGGCGCACTTCCAGCACGGCCTGCGGGGTCTCCTGCACGCTGTGGCCGGAAATGATCACCTTCTCCGACAGCGCGCCCGGCAGATGCGCGCTCCAGTACGGCACCAGCCCGTCATCGGACTTCTCCACCGGCAGCTCCGGCTTGCGCTGGGCGATGATCGAGTGGTACTTCAGGCCCGCTTCGATCGGCAGCTGTGCGGCGGCCTTCACGAACGGATCGCTGGCCTTGAGGTTGTCGATGCTGTTGGGAATCTTCGGCTTGGCGGTGCCGTCGACCTGCTGCTCGGCCTGTGCCAGCGCCATGAACACGTCCTCGAACTTGCCGAGAATGGTCAGCGGCAGGCGTACCAGGCGCCCGATCAGCCGCCCGACCTTGTTGCCGGCGATATCCGTGCCCTGGTGCGGCGCGGCGATGAAGATCGCGCGTTCCACGTTCGGCTGCGCCTTGAAATGCAGCAGTGGCCCCAGCTTGGCCTGCACCCGCTTCAGCCGCTCACCCTTCAGGTCATAGTTGGCCAGCAGGTCATCCCACAGCACATCACCCGAGTCGCTCACCAGCAGCCGCGCGAGCACGCCGCCCATGCTGTGGCCGATATAGACCATGTCCTTCGATGCGCGCGTGCTGCCGTTGGGGTCGAAGTGCTTGAGCGTGTCATTGAACGCGTTGGCGATCTCGTAGCGGTTCAGCGCGATCGGTGCATTGGTCGGGTAGTAGACCTGCCACACCTGGAACTGCTGGCGCAGCTCGGGGTCGCCCATGATCTCGTTGGCCAGGTTCACCCAGGCTTCCGGGCTGCTGGCCAGGCCGTGCAGCATGAAGATGATGCGGCGGTTCGGGTCCCACGGCTGCATCAGGTAGATGTGCGGTTCGCCGATGCCCTCACTCATGCCGAACAGGGTGCGCAGTGACTGCCGGGCGAAGCCACTCTGCGCCAGCCACAGGCCGTAGGCAGCGGTGAAATTGCCGGCCAGCGGCACCTGTTCGCCGTGCAGGGTGATGCGTTCAGTGGCCTCCGGCGAATAGGCGTCCAGCTCGACCCGGCGCGTGCGCATCACGTCTTCCAGGCTGCTGCCTTCGAAACGCAGCAGCGCGGTGACGTTGATCGAGGACATCTCGCTGAATTCCGGCACCGAATCGTCATGCCGATGGCGGCGGCCACGGCGCTCGTCGTCAGCATCATCCGCCGCTGTTTCCGCCTTCGGCCCATCGCCCGCGATCACCGGCGCGACCAGCTTGGGCGGGTCCATCACCATCACCAGCTCAGCACCGAAGCCATCGCGGCGATAGGTGCTGCGCAGGCCGACGAAGCTGACCGTGCCGGCCGGCACCAACTGCGCCGGAATGCTCTTCAGGTTCAACTGCTGGTAGTTGGAGGCCAGCGACCAGCTGCCGACCGAGATCGGCTTCGTATAGTCCTCGCCGGCCAGTGCCGCTGCACGCGCGCGCACGAACAGCACCACCGCCGCCTTCTCGGCGGCGTAGTTGTAGTAGTCGCGCACCTGCGTCTGCCGGTCCTCGAAGGCGCGGTCGGACGGCGAGCGGCCGCTGTAGAACAGGTAGGCATAGGCATAGCGCGCGGCTTCCAGCCAGGCATCCAGCGCCGCATCGCTCATCGGCGGATCGCCGGCGGCGGTCTTCTTCGGCGTCAGCGCCAGTGCGGCCTTCACCCACAGTTCGGACAGCGCCGACAGCCGCTGCTCGACGTTGAGGTCATCGGTCATCAACAACGTGCTGCGGCAGACCAGGAAGTCCTTCTCGCACTGCGACTCATCCAGGCCCGCCGCGCTGAGCGTCTCGCGCGCGGCCGGGCTGAGCTTGCCGGTGTTGAGCACATCGGCGCGCTTGTTCACCAGCGAATCGCTGGACTTCACCTGCTTGACAGTCACCATCGCGCAGCCGCTGCTGCCCAGCAGCAGGAAGGCGGCGAACAACACCGGCAGCACGCGCTGCCAGCGGATCAGGAATAGTCGGGTCATTACTGCGGGTCCTGCTCGGTGCCGGGCACGCCCTGGCGGATCACGGTGGAGAAGTGGTCGCCGCTGCCCAGGTCCAGCGCACGCTGGGTGATGCGGCCCTTGTCATGCAGTTCGGCATAAGGCACGCCCGGCGTGAGCGCGCCGACCTCCTGTGCGTATTCGGCCAGGTAGCCGGACAGCAGCAGGCGGTAGTCCAGCGGCAGGCGCGGCGCGATGTGGCGGGCCAGATCGAAGACGATGGTGGTGCAGTTGCTGGTGAGCGTGTTGTAGAAGCCCGGCTTCGCATCCAGTTCGCGCGCCTGCGCGATGTACGCGGCGAACAGTTGCTTCAGTTGCGCCTGGTCCATGCCGTGCAGGCGGTACAGGTAGACATCCTCGCCACGCGCGTTGGTGCGGGTGCGGATGATGTCGGTCTCCTCCGCGGCCACCAGGGTCATCTCGAATTTGCGGAAGAAGCCGCCCAGCGCCGAGAACGATTCGCCGCGTTCCTTGCGGATCTCCAGCGAGAACACCACGTGGCGCCCATCCTCGAAACCGAACGAGATCAGGGTGTGGGCGATCGCCGGGCCCATCCAGTACGACAGCACCAGATCGGCCGAGCGGAGTTGGTCCAGGTCGTACGCGCGGCGCACCCAGTGCGCGTCGTAGTCGGTCTCGCTGCGCCAGGTGAAATCACGCACGTTGTCGAGCACCACGTGGCGCCCGTCGAAGGACACCACGTGCAGGCGCTGGGCCACGTCATCGGCCCAGACGCGGTCCTGGCGCGGGGTGAGCAGCAGCCACCACAGGCCGGCCAGCGCCAGCGACGCGCCGAACGCCATGCCCAGGCGACGATGGCCACGGCCACGCGCGACCTGCCACGACGCCCACAGCGCAACCAGCAGCCACAGCACCGCAATGCCATTGGCCAGCCAGCCCGGCCCCGGCATCTGATAGGCCAGCAGCCCGGTCACCCACAACGCTGCCAGCGCCATGGCACTTCCTGTCATCCAACGTCCTGCGGCTCTCACTGGCATCCTGTCGCGGTCCCGAAGCCGCATAGTTAGCCACAAGCGGGTTCACCGTGGCATCTACGGCCCGTTCAGGGACCGCGGCGCACCGTCTGCGGCGGTCCATGCGGCCAGGTTCACCTCACAGGAGCAACGATGGGTATCACTTCCGTGGCCGGCGTTCCGGTCCAACCCCAGCACCGCGCCACCTGCCACTGCGGCACGGTCGAGCTGTTGCTGGACCTCCCGGACGGCATCGTCGACCCGCGCCGCTGCGACTGCTCGATGTGCCGGCGCCGGGGTGCCATCGCCGCCAGCGTCCCCCGCCAGGGCCTGCAGGTGGTGCGCGGGCAGCATCACCTGCAGAAGTACCAGTTCAACACCCATGTGGCCGAGCACTACTTCTGCGGGGTGTGCGGCATCTACACCCATCACCGGCGCCGCTCCAACCCCGACCAGTACGGCTACAACGTGGCCTGCCTGGAGGGCATCGACCCGTTCGCGCTGGGGGTGATCCCGGTCAGCGACGGGGTCAACCACCCATCAGACCGCACCGGCTAGTGGCGCGTGCGCCGCGGTGGCGTGGCCACCTTCTGCCAGGGCGCCACGCCGCTGCGCCCGGCCCGCGCCGGGCGTTTCAGCCAGGGCCGGCGTGACGGTGCCTGTGGCGCGTCCTCGACCGGGGGAGGAAGCGGTCGACGGCTGGGCCAGAGATGGTCGAGCAGCCACATGGCAGGTCTCCGTGGGGGACGGGGACGATCAACACTAGGCCCGGGTGGGCATAGGCGGCGTGAGCGGGACACGACAACGGGATGACGGCGGAGGCGGCGATGAGCCTGCTACACCATGTCCCCGACCAAGGCACCTGTCCTTTTCCGCAGCAACAGGCGCAACACGGCGGCACAGGCGGCGGTCAGCAGCGCCAGTACACGCAGCAGTGTCGCCAGCGCCTCACTACTGGCGTGCTGCAGCTGCATGCGGCTCATCGTCGGTAGCAGTGCCTGCGCCTGTTCCCGCGCCCCCGTGGCCAGATAGGCACCGGCACGCACCAGCGGTGCCGGCGACGCGCCCTGCAGCTGATGGCCGATCAGCAGCGCAAGCAAGGCAGTGACTGCGGCCAACGCGATGCCTTCGCCGGCCACCCGCACGGTTCCGAATATGCCTGCGGCCATGCCGGCACGTTGCACCGGTACCACGCTCACCGACAGTCCATCCATCAGCCCCCACGGCAAAGCCGTGCCTGCGCCGACCAGCATCAGCAGCGGCACCCACTGCGCGGGCGACGGGTGCGACGCCTGCCGCGACAACAGGTACAGGCCGGCGGCACACACCAGCAGACCCAGCGTGCACAACCGCGCGCTTCCCACGCGCTCCGCCCAACGCGCGGCCAGCATCGGCAGGACCAGCATCGGCGCGGACAGCGCCAGCATCTGCAGTCCCACCAGCGTCGCGCTCTGGCCATGCACGCCCAGCAGTTGCAGAGGTAACGCGACCAGCAGCACCACGTAGCCGAAGCAGGTCGCCACCGGCAGCAGCTGGACACCGAGGAACGCCGGTTGTGAGAACAGTGAGAGGTCCAGCAACGGTGAGGGGTGCCGCCGTTCGATGAAGACGAACACCCCGCCCAACAGCAGCGTCACCAGCAGCGCCAGCCGCACGCGCGCGGCATGCAGGCCGAACTCGCCCAGCCACAGCAGCGCCAGGGTCAACGCCGCCAGCGTCAGGCTGAAACTCAGCATGCCGCCGATATCCAGCGGTCGGCGCTCGCCATGACTTTCAGGCAACGCGCGTGCCCCCAGGCCGAAGGCCACCAACGTGAGCACACCGCCCGCGGCGAACACGCTGCGCCATCCCAATGTCTGCAGCAGCAGGCCCGCGAGCAGGGGCCCCAGCGCCAGCCCCATGCCGAACGTGGTGCCCAGCAGGGCGAAGACACGGGCACGCGCCGGCCCCTGCCAGGCCTGTGCTAGCAGCGCCGTGCCGGATGCCAGCGCCGCCGCCGCGGCAACGCCCTGCAACCCGCGCGCCAGATCCAGCCATAGCAGCGTGCGAGCAAGGCAGACGGCGGCGGTGGCGGTGGTGAAGCCCGCCGTGCCCAGCAGGAACAGCCGCCGACGGCCATATCGATCGGCCAAGCCGCCCGCAGCGAGCAACAGACTGCCGAAGGTGAGCATGAAGGCGTTGGTCACCCAGGCCAGCGCGGTGGGCGAAGCCGCCGCGGAACGGGCCAGCGCCGGCACCGCGACTGCACCGGCAGAGAAGGACAACGGCAACGCCAGCGCGGCCAGGCAGACCGCAAGCAGCGCCCAGCGCTGCTGCGCGCGGACAGGTACAGGGAGCATCGAATCCGGGGCCATGCGGGCCTCCATCCATCAGGGGCATTGATGATGGACAGGCCGCTATTCCAGAAAAACAGGCTCGGTGGATGTTGATTGCGGCGAGATGTTCCGCAATCATCCAAGCATGGACTCCATCTCCGCCCTGCTCGCCTTCGTCCGCACCGCGGAGGCCGGCAGCATTGTCGGTGCCGCCCGCGTACTCGGCCTGTCAGCCTCGGCCGTCGGCAAGCGCATCGCCCGGCTTGAACAGGAACTCGGCACGCGCCTGTTCCAGCGCACCACCCGCCGCGTGCATCTCACCGACGAAGGCGAACTGCTGCTGCAGCGCTGCCGGCGTGCACTGGACGAGCTTTCCGAAGCACAGGCGGACTTGGCGCAGCGACAGCACGCCCCCAGCGGGCTGCTGCGCATCGGCCTGCCCACCATCGGCTACCGCTTCCTGCTGCCGGTGCTGCCCGGCTTCCAGCAACGCTATCCGCAGGTGCAGCTGGAACTGGACTTCAACGACCGCATCGTCGATGTGGTCAGCGAAGGCCTGGATGCGGTGATACGCAGTGGCGAACTGGCTGATTCCAGCCTGACCGCACGGCGGCTGGGGGGTTTTCGTTTCATCCTCTGTGCGGCGCCGGGCTATCTGCAGATGCATGGAACGCCCGGCGATGTGGGCGACCTGCGCATGCATACCGCGCTGCGCTTCCGTTACCCCACCACCGGAAAGCTGCATGCGTGGCAGCTGCCCGGCATCGAAGGCGACGCCGGGGCGCGCCTTTCCACGGCGATGACCTGCAACAACATGGAAGCCGTGCTGGCCGCTGCGATCGGATGCATGGGCCTGGCCTGGATGCCTGACTTCCTCGCCGCTGACGCGCTGGCCGATGGCCGCCTGCAACAGGTGCTGCCCACACTGCCCACGCACCAGGGGCAGTTCTCGCTGCTGTGGCCCGGCGGGCGCCATCCCAGTGCACGCCTGCGGGTGTTCATCGACTACGCCGTTGCGCACCTTTTCCGCAGCCCCCCGGAAAAGGGGACGGAGGGGATTAAGTCGTAATTGGTCCTGCTGTGCCTGAAACGACTTAATCCCCTCCGTCCCCTTTTTCCTAGCGGCTGAAGCGGCGCGCGCCGGCGACGCAGATCACCGCGACCAGAGTCACCAGCACCATGCTGAGGCGGACCGACTCGTCCAGCAGCAGCGCGGCCAGGGCCAGGCCGAAGAACGGCTGCAGCAGCTGCAGCTGGCCGACGGCAGCGATGCCGCCCTGGGCCAGCCCGCGGTACCAGAACAGGAAGCCGATCAGCATGCTGAACACTGCCACGTAGCCCAGTGCCCACCACGCCGAGGCACCGACCGCAGTGAACGAGGCCGGGCGCATCAGCACCGTCAGCGGCAGCATCACCGGCAACGCCAGCAGCAGTGCCCAGCTGATCACCTGCCAGCCGCCCAGATGACGGGCGAGCCGACCACCTTCCGCGTAGCCCAGCCCGCACACCACGATCGCCGCCAGCATCAGCAGGTCGGCCTGCAACGAGGCTTCGATTCCGTTGCGCGCGGCATAGCCGACCACGCAGGCACTGCCCAGCAACGAGAACAGCCAGAACGCCGGGCGCGGCCGATCGCCACCGCGCAGCACGCCGAACACCGCTGTACTCAACGGCAGCAGGCCAAGGAACACGATGGTGTGCGCCGACGACGCGTGACGCAGCGCGAGCGCGGTCAGCAGCGGGAAGCCGACCACAACGCCGAGGCTGACCACCACCAGCCCCGGCAGGTCGCCGCGCCGCGGCCATGGCTGGCGCAGCAGAAGCAGCAGCCCCAGACCGAGCACCGCGGCGATGGTGGCGCGTGCGGCGGTGACGAACCCGGCATCCAGCTGCAGCACCGCCAGGCGGGTGGCCGGCAATGAGCCGGCGAAGATCACCACACCGATGAAGCCATTGATCCAACCACTCGCCGACCGTTCCACGCCTGTACTCCTGAAGGTGCCGGACGATGCCCGGCTGCACCTGTATGGAAGCATCCGGCGCGGAACGACCCCAGCTACAATCCAGTACAGCCGCAAGTAACTGTACTGCCCACACTTCCACTACGGTTCCACCATGCCGCGCCCGCTCACCCGCATCGAATCGGTCATCCAGACCGTCCGCACCCGCATCAGTGCACGGGTGGATGGCCCCGGCTCCCGCCTGCCTTCGGTACGTGCGCAGGCGGCGACCATGGGGGTTTCAGTCTCCACCGTGGTCGAGGCCTACGAGCGCCTGGCGGCCGAAGGCCTGATCAGTGCGCGCGCAGGCTCGGGCTTCTACGTCAGTGGCCCAGCCGCACCGCTGGCGCTGGCCGAAATGGAGCCGCGGCTGGATCGCGCGGTGGATCCGCTGTGGGTGTCACGGCAATCGCTGGAAACGCCCGCGGGCGATCTCAAGCCAGGGTGCGGCTGGATGCCCAGTGACTGGCTGTATCACGATGGCGTGCGCCGCGGCCTGCGCCGGCTGTCGCGTGCCGATGCCATGCAACTGGTGGACTACGCCGGTCCGCTCGGGCTGCCCGCGTTGCGCCAGCTGCTGCAAAGGCGCAGCGCCACGCTTGGCATCGATGCACCGATGGAGCAGATCCTGCTGACCGAATCCGGTACGCACGCAGTCGATCTGCTCTGCCGTTTCCTGCTCAAGCCCGGCGACTGCGTGCTGGTCGATGACCCGAGCTACTTCAATTACCACGCGCTGCTCAAGGCGCACCAGGTGCAGGCCATCGGCGTGCCGTACACGCACAGCGGCCCGGACCTGGAGGCGTTCGCGCAAGCCCTGCAGGCGCATTCGCCGCGGCTGTACATCACCAATTCCGGCCTGCACAACCCGACCGGCGCGGTGCTTTCGGCCAACACCGCGCACCGCCTGCTGGGCCTGGCCGAACGCAGCGAGTTGATCATCGTCGAGGACGACATCTTCGCCGACTTCGAACTGCAGCCGGCACCGCGGCTGGCCGCGCTCGATGGACTGTCACGGGTGATCCACGTCGGCAGTTTCTCCAAGACGCTGTCGGCAGCGTCGCGCTGCGGCTACATCGCTGCGCGCCACGACTGGATAGAAGCACTGACCGACCTGAAGCTGGCCACCAGCTTTGGCGGCGGCCATCTGGCCGCGCAGTTGATGCACATCGCGCTGACCGATAGCGGTTACCGCCGCCACATGCAGTCGATACGTTCGCGCCTGGCCGATGCACGCCGGCACACACTGCGGAAACTGCAGGCGCTGGGCATCACGCCGTGGCTGCAGCCGGAAGCCGGCCTGTTCCTGTGGTGCCAGCTGCCCGACGGCCGCGACGCCGCCGCACTGGCGCGGCAATGCCTGCGCGAGGGCATCGTGCTGGCGCCGGGCAACGCGTTCAGCCAGTCGCAGCGCGCGGCCGACTATCTGCGCTTCAACGTCTCGCAGTGCCAGGACCCGAGGATCTGGCAGGTGCTGGCGCGGGCGTTGCGCTGAGCTGGATGCAAGCCGGTCAGCGCAGGCAGGAGCGACCCGCGGCAAAGGCACTTGCATGCCACGGTACAGTGGTATGTCCCTGTTGCAGGAATGCACGCATGTCTTCGTTCTCCGATCCGCAGGCCGTTGCCCGCTATGCCGAGGGCCCGCTGCGCCAGGTGCCGGGCTTCCTCGCGTTGCAGCAGATGAGTCGCCTGCTGCTGGCCGAACACGTTCCTGCGCAGGGCCGCGTGCTGGTGCTGGGCGCCGGTGGCGGGCTGGAGCTGAAGGCATTTGCCGAGGCGCAGCCGGGCTGGCAGCTGCTGGGCGTGGACCCGGCTGCACCGATGCTGGCCCTGGCCGAACAGACACTGGGCCAGCTGATGTCGCGCGTGCAGTTGCTGGAAGGCTACATCGACGATGCCCCCGACGTGCGCTTCGATGGTGCCAGCTGCCTGCTGACCCTGCACTTCCTCGACGGCGCGCAGCGCCTGCACACGCTGCGGGAGCTGCACAGGCGCCTGCAGCCCGGCGCGCCGCTGGTGGTGGCCCACCACAGCGTGCCGCAGGATCCGGCCGGCAAGCTGCGCTGGTTGCAGCGCTACGCCGCGTTCGCCGAAGCCTCCGGCGTTGCCCACGCCGATGCACAGCGCGCGATCGACGCCATTGCCGAGCGGCTGCCGCTGCTGGCCCCCGAACAGGAGGTCGCCCTGCTGCAGGAGGCCGGCTTCGACGATGTGGAGCTGTTCTATGCGGGCTTCAGCTTCAAGGGCTGGGTGGCGTACGCCGGCTGATGCCTACGGCACCACCGTGATGCCGATGCGCTGCATCAACAGCGCCACCTGCTGGACATCCAGCGTGGCGCCACGCAGGTTGGTGCTGCGCAGGTCCAGCTCGCCCAGATCGGAATTGGTCAGGTCGCAGTCGGTGAAGTTGGCGCTGTTCCAGTCGATTCCCTCGAACTGGCCACCGGACAGGTCCGAGCCGGCAAAGCTGGCGCCGCTGACGTTTGCACCGTCCCAGCGGTTCTCCCACAGTTCGCATTTCTCCAGCGTGACCCGCGAGAAATTGGCATAGCGCAGGTTCGACTTCTTGATGAAGGCGCTGCAGAACCAGCTGCGCGTGGTGATCTGGTTCATGAAGCTGGCGTTGCTGAAATCCGCACCCTGCGCGCGGCACTCGCTGATCTCCAGGCCCAGCGCCTTGATGAAGTTGAAGTGGCACATGCTGATGTCGCAGCTGCGGAAGCTGGCCTCCTTCAATGTGGCGCCATTGAAGCGGCAGCCGCTGCGGCTGTCGGCATCGTAGAAGCTGCAGTTGATGAACTCGGTGGCGGTCAGGTCGGCACCGGAAAAATCGCACTCATGGAACTGCTGGTCGACCACTTTCTGGCCGGTGTACTGGTCGCCGGCAATACGCAGGCGGTGATGGACAGCGGGGGTCATGCGATGGAATCCAATCGGGTTCGGTCATTGCGCCGCGTCAGCGGCCACGGGTCGCCAGCAGGCCATTGGCGCCGGCCCACTGGTTGATGTCATCGCGTCGGATGGCAGCGGCCATCAGGCCGGGGAACGCATCGGGCGTGCAGGCGAACGAGGGTACGCCCAACGCGGCCAGCTTGCCTGCCAGCTGCTGGTCGTAGGACGGCGTACCTTCATCGCTCAGCGCCAGCAGCACGATGAACTGCACGCCCGACTCCACCAGCTCGTGCGCACGCGCCAGCAGCTTGTCCTCCACTCCACCTTCGTAAAGATCGGAAATCAGCACGAGGATCGCGCCATGTGGTTCGCGGATAAGCCCCTGGCAATAGCTCACCGCGCGATGGATGTCGGTGCCGCCGCCGAGCTGCACGCCAAACAGCAGATCGACCGGGTCATCCAGCTGCTCGCTCATGTCCACCACTTCGGTGTCGAACACCACCAGCCGCGTGGACACTGCCGGCAGCGAGGCCATCACCGCACCGAAGATGCTCGAATACACCACCGAAGCCGCCATCGAGCCGCTCTGGTCGATGCACAGCAGCACCTCGCGCTGCGGCTTGCGCGCCTTGCGCCCATAACCCACCAGTTCCTGTGGCACCACCGTGCGCAGTTCCGGCTGCCAGTGCCGCAGGTTACTGCGGATGGTGCGGTGCCAATCGATCTCGGCCAGGCGCGGCCGGCGGTTGCGGCGGGCACGGTCCAATGCACCGGTCACCGCCGAACGCATGGGCTCTTCCAGCCGCCGCAGCAGGTCGTCGACCACCGCGCGCACCACCATGCGCGCGGTGTCCTTGGTCTCCGCCGGGATGACCTGGCCCAGGCCGATCAGGTTGGCCACCAGGTGCACGTCCGGCTGCACCTGCTCCAGCATTTCCTTCTCCAGCAGCATCTGGGTCAGGTTGAGCCGCTGCAGGGCATCGCGCTGCATCACCTGCACCACCGAGGAAGGGAAGTAGCGGCGGATGTCGCCCAGCCAGCGCGCCACGTTCGGCGCCGATCCACCGCGCCCGCCGCGCCGGTTGAGGCCGCCCTGGCCCTCCGGTTCGTATAGCGCGGAGAGCGCCTGGTCGATGCCCTGCAGGGGCTTGGGCAGTGCGCCGCAGCTGCCATCGGCCTGCTGGCCCAGGATCAGCCGCCAGCGCTGTTCGCGCGTGGTGGGCAGCTGGCCCACTGTGTCATTGGACAGGTCGTCTGGCGTGCTCATCCGGCAATCCCCAACAGTTCGCGCAGCATCGGCAGCGCGCGCTCGGCGCGTGCCAGGTTCCAGTCCGGGGCTTCGCTGGCCACCGCCTTCGTCACAGTGGCCCGCGCAACCCGGGTGCCCAGGTCGCGGCGGTCAGCCGCCTCGAACGCGGCAAAGGTGCGCCGCACCAGCGGCAGCACGCGCACCAGCTGGGTTTCATCCAGGCTCACCACCCAGTCATCGATCATCCGCCACACCGCATCGTCATGCAGCAGCACGGTGGCGTTGCGGTTGAGAAAGCCATCCAGCCACTGCGCGGCCTGCAGCGGCTCGGCACCCGGCGAGAGTTGCTGCTGCAACTGGGTGTGCACGGTGCCGGCGTCCAGCGCGCCAGTATCGAACAGCAGGCGCAGGCTGACACCACGCAGCAGCGCCGTGCTGGCCTGCGACAGCGCGACCCGGCGCAGCGCCTGCCGCCACGCATCGCGGCCGTCGGCATCGTCGCGCAGGCTGATCGCCCGCTCGGCAGCCAGCACGACCTCGCGGGCCGCTTCCGCGCGTGCTTCGTCCAGTCCGGTCAGCGCCAGCGACAGGCCGATCACCGCGCGTTCCAGCATGCTGTCAAACAGGTGCGCGACCTGCACGCCCTCGGTCTGCCGCACGTTGCCATAGCGATGGATGTTGGCCAGCGGCGGCAGCGCGCCAAGCAGGGCCAGCGGATCGGCATCGGTGGCCGCGCGCGCTTCCAGTTCGGCCGCAATGGCCTGCACGGCCTGCGGCAGATCGGCCAGCAGCACCTGGTCGACCAGCTCGGACAACGCCGGCAGGTCAGCCGCTGCGCGTGCCTGGCTGACCGCCAGGTTCGACGCCGCATCCACCAGCGTCTGTCCATGGCGGCTGGCTTCCACCAGCGCCACCAGGAAATGCGGCTGCCAGGCCAGCTGCCAGAGTTCGTGGAAGGTGCCACGTGCAGCGTGGCCGGAGCGCGCCAACCGGCCCCATTCAATGCCCAGCAGGCGCAGGCGGTGCAGCAGGTGGCTGCGGGCCAGATCGTTGTCCTTGCGCAGGTCCAGGTCGAGGGTCTTTTCCAGTGCCTCGGGCTTCAGCCGCAGGCGCTTCTGCTGCGCTTCCAGGTCACGCTGCAGCGGTACCACCGGCACGCCGTCAGGCACCTGGCCCAGCGCATTGCCAATCAGCAGCTGCTCGCGGATCAACTGCATCGGCGCATCGTCGCCATTGCAGATGATGCTGCGGCTGGCCTCGCCGATCTCCTCAAGGCCAGGCGCCGGGCGCCCGCGCAGGGCCGCCAGGGTATCGGCCAGGCGTGTCGCCTCGATCAGATGCGCGGACGAACAGTCCAGGCCGTGTTCGCGCAGCAGGCGGCCCACCCGCGCATACCAGCCCACCGCACGCTGGCCATGCACCCCGGCATTGCGCCACAGGTGGTCGTACCAGCCCGGTGCATCGACACCGGCGCCGTAGCCGCTGCCTGCGCTCAGGTGGCGGTAGGTCCACGGCACCCACGTGCTCTGCGTTTTGCGCCGGCTCTGGCCCTTCAGCAGGCGGTTGTCGGCAGCCGCACTGTTGGCGCGCAGCGCCGCCGGCTGCAGCGCCGGCACGTGCCACGCGCCGCAGACCACGGCCACGCGGCTGAAGTTCTTGCTTGCCGCGCGCAGTGCCGTGCGCATGTGCGCCTCGCGCATCGCTTCCTGCTCGCCGCGGCGGCCGGGATAATCCAGGGTGTGTTCGCGCAGCGCGGTCATCGCTTCGGCAATCGCCTCGAACAGCCCCTGGCCATCGCCGCGTTCCTCCACCATGTGGTTCCACCAGGCCTCGCCATCGGCGTGGCCGGCGACCCGTGCCAGCCAGTCCAGCGGATCGGCCGGGCGCTCCTCGGCGGCCTCTTCGGCGGCGGCCTCAGCAGCATCGTCTGCCTCGGCATCCTCGGCATCCTCGTCCTGCGGCGGCGCCGGCCGCGCCTGCTCCAGCCACTCCAGCGACAACGCCGGTGGCACGTCCATGAAGCGCACCTCGACCGCATTGCGCGCGGCCCATTGCAGGGCCTGCCATTCCGGCGAGTACAGCGCGTACGGATGGAACACCGCCAGCTGCGGGTCGTCCACGCTGTAGGACAGCAGGGCCACGGGGGGCTGCATGGCCGCATCCAGCACGTGCGGCAACAGGTCCTCGGTACCGGCCGGACCCTCGATCAGCACGCAGTCCGGCTGCAACGCGTCCAGCGCGGCCAGCAGGCTGCGCGCGCAGCCCGGGCCGTGGTGACGGATGCCGAACAGGGAAGTCCCTTCACTCATCGGCGCGGGCCTGCTCAGGCGTGTTCGCGGAAGGCGCGGTACAGATCCTTCCACTCACTGCGTTCCTTCACCACCGTCTCCAGGTATTCCTTCCACACCAGCGCGTCCTGCACCGGGTCCTTGACGATGGCGCCGATCATGCCAGCGGCCATGTCCGCCGGGCGCAGCACGCCATCGCCGAAGTGGCCGGCCAGCGCCATGCCATTGTTGATGACCGAGATGGCCTCGGCGGTGGACAGCGTAGCGGTCGGGCTCTTCAGCTTCGACTTGCCATCCTCGGTGACGCCGTTGCGCAGCTCGCGGAAGATACGCACCACGCGCGCCACTTCCTGCAGCGCCGGCGGCTCGGCCGGCAGGTCCAGCGCCGTACCCAGTTCACCCACGCGCTTGAGCACGATGGCCACTTCGTCTTCCTCGCTGGACGGCACCGGCAGGATGACCGTGTTGAAGCGGCGCTTGAGTGCGCTCGACAGCTCGTTGACGCCCTTGTCGCGGTTGTTGGCCGTGGCGATCACGCTGAAGCCGCGCACGGCCTGCACTTCGCTGCCCAGCTCGGGCACCGGCAGGGTCTTTTCCGAAAGCACGGTGATCAGCGCATCCTGCACGTCGGCAGGAATGCGGGTGAGTTCCTCGATGCGGGCGATCTTGCCCAGGCGCATCGCGTTCATCATCGGGCTGGGCACCAGGGCCTTTTCGCTGGGGCCGTTGGCCAGCAGCTGCGCATAGTTCCAGCCGTAGCGGATCTGCTCTTCGCTGGTGCCGGCGGTGCCCTGCACCAGCAGGGTCGAATCACCGCTGATGGCCGCAGTCATGTGCTCGGACACCCAGGATTTGGCCGTGCCCGGCACGCCGAACAGCAGCAGCGCGCGGTCGGTGGCGATGGTGGCCACGGCGATTTCCATCAGCCGGCGGTCACCGATGTACTTGGGGCTGACCACGAAGCCGTTGTCCAGCGTGCCACCCACCAGATAGGTGACGACCGCCCACGGCGACATCGTCCAGTTGGCCGGGCGCTGGCGGTTGTCCTGGCGGCGCAGCTCCTCCAGTTCCTCGGCGTATTGGTGTTCGGCGTGCTGGCGCAGGACGGCAGTGGTCATGGTGGCTCCGTGTGTAAGGGGTTCGATCAGAAGGGGGAATACAGGGCCTGGCGCAGGGCCAGCAGCGCACGCGCCTGTTGCGCGCAGTGCAGCATCGCGTCGGTGGCCGTGGCCGGCGGCTCGGCGATCTGCACGCCGGCCAGCGTGGACGGATGCAGCACCGCCAGCAGTTCCAGCAGGCGGTCGCGCAGCAGGTAGTCGTAGCGCAGGCGTTCATCGCCGAACAGTGCGCCCACGCTGGGGGCCAGCGCCTGCGAATAGGCCGCACTCAACGACTGCGCCGCGCCGGTGCTGTCCAGCACATCATCGAGCAGGCCCTGTGCGATCAGGTCCTGCAGCTTGGCCGGCCAGTACCGCTCGCGCTGCGCCGCAGGCAGCAACGCCAGCAGCTCGCTCTTGCGCGCATGGGTTTCCTTCAGCGCGACCAGCGCTTCCACCCACTCCGGTTCGCTGGCATCCACGCGCTCCAGCCACGCGCGCAGCAACGCCTGGTACCAGTCGCCCTCGCGCGCCCAGGCCACGACCTCGGCGGCCGGCTTTTCCAGCGTCCGGCACCACCAGGCCAGCGGCAGCTGGCGCGCCAGCTGGTACAGCCACCAGGCCCGCTCGCCCAGCACTTCGCCGTTGGGCCGCTTGCCGTCGATCGCCGCTTCGGCCCAGCCCGGGTCAAGCGTGGCCGGCGCCTCCAGCGTCCACGCCAGGCGACGCAGCAGGCCGCTGCGCGACTGCTGCAGCAACGCCGCCATCTGCGCCTGCAGGTATGCCGCGTGCGCCGAGTCGGGCAGTCGCGCCAGCATCGGCCCGGCCAGCGCGCGCACCTCGCGGCTGCGGTCCTTCAACAAGGCCTGCAACAGCGGCGCATCGTCCGCGCCCAGGCCCGCCTGCAGCGCGGCCACGAACGCGGCACGCTCGCGTGCGGGCAGTTCCTTCAGGCTGTCCTGCAACCGCGTACGCGCCGCCGCTACATCCTCCAGGCGCTGCTGCTGGAACACGGCCAGGCGTGCCTCGCTGCTGCCCTCTTTCCAGACCTGCTCGACCTCCTCCGCGCTGGCCTGCGCTTCCAGCGGTGCAGACGCATAGCGCCACTCCGGATTGCAGGCCGCCAGCCAGTAACCGCGCACCCCCAGCACCGCACGCAGCGCCTCGCGCAGCACGGCCAGGCGCGCGCCTGCCTCCAGCGCCTGTGGCAGCACCGCCACCGGCAGGTGCCGGCCGTGTGCGGCCAGCTGCGCGCAGGCCTGCAGCCGCAGCCGCTTGCCCCAAGGCGAGAACTGGCCGGGCTGGAACACCGTGGCCAGCAACGCAACCCACGGGTGGTCGGCCGCCAACTGCAGTGGGTCATCCGCCACTGGTGGCGGCACGCTCACCGCTGCGGCCGTGCGCACGGCGGCGCGCTCGCAGGCGGCGAGCACGCCCACTTGGCGGCTGTAGGCCAATGCCGGTTCGTCCGCATCGGCCACCGCCTGCAGCAGCACATCCAGCGCGCCACCCACGGCAATCACCTGCGGGCGGTCAATGCCCAGCAACGCCGGCTTCAACCAGGCCTGGTTCATGCGGCACTCCTTTCCCAGCGCTCGTCGCGCGCATTCCATGCCGACAGTGGCAACAGCACCTGGCCGTCCCACTCACCCATCACGCACACCGGATGACCACCGGCAAACGCCATCAACGCCCACGCCTGCAGGCCCGGCAGCTGCAGCGGCAGCGCGCCTTCGGCATGCTGCAGCCAGCACTGCGTGCCGTCATGGGCGATGTGGACGTCCTGCAGGCGCATCGGCACCTGCGGCAACCAGGGGTTGCGCGCGTACGCCTGCGAGGCCGCGTCGAAGGTATCGGTGCGGGGCGTGGTGGTTTCAGCGCGGGCCGCTTCGAATTCGCTCACCAAAGCGCGCAGCGGCACACTGCCGGCATGGAAATGCAGCCGCGCCGCATGCACGCTGCCAGTGCGCCATTGTTCCTGCCAGCCGCGACCGCCGTGGCTGAAATCCTGCACCAGCGCACTGCGCCCGCTGTCCAGCCCATGCAGCCAGACGCGGCGCTCGACCAGGTTGCCCGGCTGTTCCAGCAGCCATTGCCCCTGCACGTGCCAGCGGTCGTGCACCGCCTCGCCATCGCGCTGCACCGCCTCGCGGTCTACCGGCCAGCCCAGCGCGGCGCGCAGGTCGGCCAGTCGCGCCGGTTCGTACTGCGCACGGCGTGCCACGGCCTGGGTCAGCAGCTGCAGCAGCCCCAGCCGCGCGCCCAGTTCGCCCAGGCCAGCCAGGCCCGGTATGCCCTCGCCCAGCGCAGCCTCCAGCTGGCTGGCCAGCCCCGGCGCCTGCGCATCAATCATGCGCGCGACCATGGTCTGGCCCTGCGCGTGGAAATCGGCGGGCAGGTTGGCCAGGCCCTGGCGGAACTGATCGGCAATCCAGCGCTGCAGCTCGGCTGCACCGGCTTCGATGCGGCCCCAGCGCACCTGCTCGCGCTTGGCGGTAGCCGCAGCCTGCGCCTGCGGGTCCGGGGGCGGCGCAACAGCGGCCGCCTCCACGGCAGCCTCCTTGCGCGCGGCGCGGTCGCGGCGTCCGTTCAGCCATTCGTCCACCCACGCCGGTCGCGCCTGTGGCACGCAGCGCGGGTTGCCGGCGGCATACAACAGCAGCAGGGCCAGCCCGTGCTTGCAGGGAAATTTGCGGCTGGGGCAGGAACACCGGCTGACCAGCGCGGCCAGGTCCACCTGGGTCTGGTAGGGCTTGGAGCCGCTGCCCTGGCATTCGCCCCACAGCGCCTCGTCATCGGCACCCAGCAGGCCCCATTTGCCATCGATGGCCAGGCCGCCGCCGGCCTTGGCCGACGCCGCATCCGGCGCAAGCGCGAGTACCTGCTCGCGCGTGAGTCGTACTTCCATATGCGTACCCACTTCAGATCGACCCATCATAGCGAAGGCGGATGACAATGACTGTGGCAACGATCATCACGCACGGGCGTATCACCACGCGAGACCGGCCGCCATCATCCCCTTCGCTGGCGCGGCCGGCCGAATTTCATCCGCAGGCGACGGTAGCCGATCACCACGCCAGTCGCGCACAGCCCCGTACCCGCGACGCTCAGCAGCAACAGCACGCCCAGCCGCGTGTTCTCCTGCCGTAGCATGCCCGGCAGGTCCCAGCTGTGCAGGAAGTAGAACAGCCAGCGGCCGACGCGTTCGCGATGGCCCAGGATCAGCAACGGATCGCCGGTGGCCAGATCGATGTACACCCGCGTGGCGTGTTCATCGCCGAAGTCGGCCACCGCCACCGGGAAGCGCCGCACCGCCGCACCGTTCATCGCCTCAGGCGCGCGGGGATAGAACCAGGCATCCGGTGTATGCAGGATCGTGAATGCACGCAGCGGTGCGGTGCCCAAGACCGGTGCACGCTGCTGCAGCCACGCCACCGGCAGTTGCTTCGCAAGCTGCAGCTGCCCATCTACGCGCGAGACGATGCGCGTACCGCCCTGCCCGTCCAGCAGCACCGCAAACAGCTGGCCATCGATACGCCGCCACTGGATCTCCACCGGCGCAAACCCCGCCCGTGCCGCGGAGGCCAGCAACGCCTGCGGCTGGGCCAGCGCATCATCCAGCGCCACCACCGCACCGCGATAACGCTCGGCATTCGTCGCATCCGCCGGGCTGCTGAACACCTGCAGCGGATTCATCGACATCAGGCCGCTGAAAATCCAGGTGAACACGAAGGCCGCAGCACACAATCCGATCAGATGGTGCCAGCGCATCCACGACTCCACGTACGGCGTCTTCGCACCGGAACGATAGTGCCCACGGAAACGCCAGCGCCATACGCCCACCACGATGCCGCTGATCGCCGCCACCGTGCACAGTGCGGACAGCACGATCACCACCCACGTCCACACCGGGTCGACCGACTGCATGCGCAGGAAGTACAGCCAGTGCAGCCAGGCGCCCACATAGTTCCAGCGCTGCTGCACATGCGGAGCGTCCAGCACCACTTCACCGGTACGCGAGGACACATACAGGTCGCCCGGCTGCGCACCGCCCACCTCCACCCTATACAGCGGCCGATGCGCGTCCAGTGCACGCGAATGCGTCCAACGATCCTCATTCACGCGCATCGCACCCACGAAGGCCTGGCCGCCCGCGAACTGCGCAGCGGATGCTTCGGCGCGCTGTGCCGACACCGGCAGCAGCGCCTGGCCGGTCACGGCAGACCAGGCGCCCACGTTGCTGCCACTGCGCACCACATACGCCGGCTCGCCACGCAGCGTGGTCAATGCCACAGCCTCCGGCTCGGCCTGCACGGCGGCAGGCAGTACCGACAGCCCCTGCAGGTCGCGGGCCTCACCCAGCACCGGCAACGCCGCCAGCCGCTCGCCGGGCGTCAGCTTCGGGTAACCAATGAACAGCATCACCATGCCGCTGACGAACCACAGCAGCATCAGCAGGCATCCGCCGATGCCCAGCCAGCGATGCACCAGGTAGGTCCAGCGCTTGGCGGTGGAACGCATCGTCATCGCCAGCGCCCTCAGAAGCGATGGTCGACGGTGAATTCGACGCGCCGGTCCGCACCCAGCAACCACTGCGTACTGGTGTAGTACGCGGTGGCGTAGTACCCCTTGTCGAACACGTTGAACAATCGCGCGGACAGCCGCGTGTGCGGTGCCGCCTGCCAGGTCAGGGCGAGGTCGGTGGTGCTGTAACCGGGCAACTCCAGCGTGTTGGCATTATCGGCGTAGCGCTTGCCGACATAGCGAACGCCACCCGCCGCGCTCCAGTCCGGCGCGAACTGCCAGCTCAACCACATACTGGCCAGGCGCTCGGCCACGTTCGGCGGCACGTTGCCGTCGCGCGACACCAACACCGCCGGCGAACCCGTGGTTTCCAGGAAGTCCTCGAATTCGGCCTTCAGCACCGTCGCGTTGGCATCGAGCGACCAGCGCGGCGCGAAGTTCCAGTTCAACGACGCTTCAATACCGCGCGAGGTCTGCGCGCCCACCTGCACCCGGCGATCCGGCACCAGCGGATCGCGGCTGAGCAGCCCGGTCTTGCGGATGCGATACGCCGCCAGCGTCCACTCGCCACCGTCGAAGGCCTGCTTCAGGCCAACCTCGATCTGCCGGCCCTTGGCCAGGTCAAAGGCGCCGTTGGCCGGGCTGATCATCAGCAGGCCACTGACCGGGTCCGCCGCCTGCGAATACTGCGCATACAGGCTCAGCGTCGGCTGCAGCGCGAGTACCGTACCCGCACGCCAGCCTGTGCTGCTGTAGGTCTTCGAGAACGCATTCTGGCCACTGATCAGATCGGTGCGATCGATGCGCGCGCGGTCGTGGCGCAGGCCACCCAGCACCGACCAGCGCTCGCTCAGCGCCAGCCGGTCTTCCACGAACAGCGCGTACTGCTCGGCACGGTTGCGGTAGCGCGGCAGGTTCGGCGCGTCGCTGGCGAACTGGCCCGGGACAGGATCGAACGGATCGACCGGGCCCGAGCTGCCGGCATAGGTGTTGTTGGTGTGCTTGAAGTGCGCGCGGTTGGCATCCAGGCCCACCGCGAAGCTGTTCGCCCAACCGCCCACATTGCCCAGCACGCGCAGCGTCGAGGTCAGTCCGGTCTGGTCCTGGTTGTGGGTGATCTCGGTATTGCCCGAGCGATCAATCAGGCCGGTAGCGCGGTTGTAGACATAGGCCTCGGCATTGCGCCAATCACGCTGGCTGTCGATCTGGTAGACGCGGGTTCGCCATTCCACGTTCGCGTTCGGTGTCCACAGCGCGTCGAGCTGGGTCCAGCGGTCGCGGAAGCGGATCTCGCTGTCGTCCACGTTGTAGTTGCGGTGGCGCAGCGCCTCCAGCTGGCGGCCCTCGACCAGCGGCGTGCCGAAGTAGCGCATCGGTTGCTGGTAGCCCTGCGCATGGGTGAGCATCAGCTGCAGGTCCGCACGTGGCTGCCACAGCAACGCACCGGAGAATGTCGCGTCGCTGTTGCGTCCACGATCAACCCAGCCACCGCTGTAGTTGCCGCTCACATCAACCCGATAGGCCAGCTCAGGCGTCAGCGCGCCACCACTGCCGAAGCCCAGCCGCGCGGTGTCCTCGCTGCCCACGGTCATGCTGATCTGGTTCTCGATGGCGCCGCGCGTGGGCTTCTTCGGCACGATGTTGATCACGCCGCCGATCGCCCCGTCGCCATGGATCACCGAGGCCGGGCCGCGCAGCACTTCGATGCGCTCGATCGACCAGGTATCGAACGGGAACGTGATGCCCACGCCGCCGTACTGGCGCAGCCCATCGTACAGCCGCATCACCGAGGCACCGTCGGTGAAGCCGCGGCTGGACAGCGCACTCAGGCCATTGCCCGGATGCGGCATGGCACTGATCGCACCCGCCCGGCTGATCGCATCGTTGAGGTTGCTGTCGCCGCGTTGCTCCAGCTGCTCGCGCGAAATCACCGTCAGGCTGGCCGGTGTCTGCAGCACGCTCAGGCCCAACGCAGAGCCCGCGCTGGCGGTGGACGACAGTTCACCGCTGCGGGTATCGACCACCCGCACGGTATCCAGCGTGGTCGGTGGAGCCGCGTCAGCGGCAAGTACGGGGGCGGTGTGCAGGAGCAACGCGCACAGGACAGGCAGCGTCGCCCGGCGCAGGCGCGCGGAGTTGGGGTTCGTTTTCATTTTTTCACGGCATGCAAGGCCACCCCGCAATGGCAGGGCAGCAATCAGAAAGGGACAGACACGCGCGTGCGGGCACCGGCCGTGGCCGGCAACCTCATGGAAGAACGTTCAATGCAGCGCGCGTGCGGCTCAGGCGGCCATCAAGGCCGGCGGCCCACGCGCTCCCAACGTGCCGCTGATCCGTTGCGGCAACGTCTGCACCGCACCGCGCAGCGCGCGGCACACCGGTGCCATCGGCGCCAACAGCAGCACGGCCGCCACCAGCAGGGTGATCAGCCGTGCAGCGATCAGGCAGTAATCGCAGTCCACACCCATCTCATGATCGGCATGTGGATCGGCGGGCGGCTTCTTCGTGGCCCCGCCGTGCGGCATGGCCATTGCGTGATGGTCGTGGTGCCCTTCCATCGCGTGCAGCGCGTGCTCTGCGTGCATTGCGTGGTCCATGGCCGCCACCGGCGCAGCGGCAGCCACGTGGCCATGCGCCAGCCAGCGGCTCACCAGCGGGGCGAGCAGCACCAGCAGCATGGCAAGCCATGCCAGGGCCTGGAACCGGCGGTGGAGAACAGAATGGCGCACGCCGCCATTCTACGGGGCCATAGCCAACCTTGGACCCCGTTCAGGGTTTGGCCCCTGCGACACGGTGACGCAGTCCCTGTTGGCTGCGACGTGTGAACGCGCCGCGTGACGCTCCCGGGCTCCCCGTGCTTGCAGGCCCCGTATCGCGAACGTTAGGGTTCAGAGGCCACGGCAAGGAGCCAGAGGAACCTGCATGACCATCCCCATCAAGCCCCGCCTGCGCATCGGCCTGCTTGGTCTGTCCGGGCTGCTGCTTGTCGCCTGCGCCGACAACGGGCCGCCCCCACCGCCAGAGCCGCTGGAACTCTCACAGCCCATCGCCGTGGACGCGCCCGGCCAGCAGGTGCAGTTCGAGTTCGAAACCACGGCGCGCAATTTTGCCAGCTACCGCACTTATGCGGTGGAACTGGAGCTGCAGCGGCGAAGTCCAGCTACAACGGGCACGCCCGATATAGCAAGTATCAACATCCCATTCGAAGTATCCCTGCAGCGTCGGGAAGGCACTACCTGGCAGGAGATTGCAACACAGGACAGCTATCAGGCACGCGCGCGCAACGGTGTTGAGCCGCTCCCCTCGTGGCACCACTCTGAGAGCTGGCGCTATGCCTCGCTCGCATCAGGCAGCGACGGCAGCTACCTCCTGAACGTGACAGCGCTGCCGCTGGAGCTCGACAGCAGATACCGGCTGCAGATTCAAACGGTCCATGCCATATCAGGACTGCAAGACTATTCGGCAAGGCTAGTCGTGCACGCCTCGCGTCCTGCAGGGAAGTGACACCATTCATTCGAAGGAACGAAGGAGTTTCCATGAACAAGCCCCGCTACAGCCTGGACATTGTCATTGCCGCACCCGGCACCCCACTGCTCGATCCCGATTCGGGAAAGCAGCAGCTGACGCCCGATGGCACTCCTGATACTTCCGGGCCTGGCCACATGTTCTATGTTCTGCACGCTCCAGGTAAAGCGGCGCAGAGTTTCGGCTTCGCACCCGTCGAGCATGGCAGCATGAATGGTCCCGGGCGCATCGTCAGAGACGACGTGAAAGTCTATAAGGACCCCGCCCATGTCCGTACCATCGAAATCACCGAAGCCCAGTACAACAAGCTCAAGGCGTTCGGCGACGATCCAGTGGCGCACGGCTTCAGCAAGCACTACGCCGACGTGCGCCACAACTGCGTGGACTTCACCTGGGACGCATTGAATCATGCCGGCATCCAGCGCAAGCACAGCCTGGACGTGAACAGCATCGGCGGCCCCGTCGGCCAGTTGCTGCCCGATGTCCGCATTCCGCTGGGCATCCAGTCACAGGGCAAGGACGGTTACCGCCCCCTGCGCAACATCCATGGCGTGGACAGCATTGAACCGCCCTTCCCCAACAGCGAACTCAACCGCACCATCACCCATCCCCTGCCCGAGCGCAGCTTGAAGCAGCGACTGCTCAGCGAAACCGATGGCATTGATGGCCCCTTGGGCGAGCGTCTGGCTGCGGACGCGCGCGCACCGGGGCACAGCCTTCATGCCTTGGACCAGAAAGTGCGTACCGCACTCGCCCAGGCCAGCGAACAGCAGGGACTGCCCCCCGGACAGGAGCATGAACGCCTGGCCGGCCATCTGACCCACGCGGCAGTGCAGGCCGGCTTCAGCGAAAAGGACACGCTGCAGGTGGCATTCAGTTCAAACAGCACCGCCGAGGCACCCGGCTACGTATTCCTGCATCGCAGCGGCGACACCGCCTCGCCGGACCCTGCCGCCAATCGCCAGCGCCTGTCCCTGCTCGATACGCAGCAGGGCGACGCGGATACGCTGTATCAGCAGGCCAACGTGCAGCAGCAATCCCGCGACGCAAGCCGGCTGGCGCAGGACGAGCAACAGGCACAACAGCAGGCGTCGCCGCGCATGGCCTGACCCAGCCGCATCAGGCGCAGACACCGTTCCCGCATCAACTCACGTACTGCGCCACGCCATTGCCAAACGACCAGTTCTCCTTCTTCACCTCCACCAGGTTGATGAACACATCCTCGCGGCGGATACCCACCGCCGCATGCAGGCCATCGGCAATGCCCAGGTACAACGCCTTCTTCTGCTCCAGCGTGCGCCCTTCGTTCCAGGTGATCTGGATGCAGATGAAGTCGTCGGTGCGATCCACGCCCAGGTAGCCGGGGTCGTGGATCAGCGTGCCGGGCGCGTGTTCCTGGAAGATCTGGAAGCGATCATTTTCCGGCACCCCCACCGCGCGCATGGCCTGGTAGATGGTTTCGCCGACGCGTTGCAGGTAGTCGGCGGATTTACCTTTGCGAAGATCGATGCGGGCGAGCGGCATGGTGGCACTCCAGAGTGGATGGGCACGGCAACGGGCTGAGACTACGCCTGCCCGGGGCGGCGGGACAGCGCAGGGATGGAACCCTCTGGCTCCATGCGTGGCATGGTCCCGCCTCGCCGCGCAGGGTGACGCGATTGCCGTGGCGGCGCCGCTCTGGAGTCGTCTCGTGCACGGTCGGCAGGGGCGGCGATGTGCGCCATCAGTGATGGGCCGCACTACTCGCAGGTGTCCGACGGCACACATCGGAAAACGTCTGGCCTGCCTAGGGCCAGTTGAGAACTTTCCTTACAGACTGATGTGATGGCCCGGCTTGAAGATCGCCGCGCCGAGGCAAGACGCCTTGGCCGGGATTGGCGTCTCGAATAAACGAACAGGCTTCAAGGACTGCGAGAGAAATCGCAGTTGAGAGAATGCACCGACTGCCCTCAATGGCGGGCGGTGCGTGGGGATCGCAAGATCCGCCAGGCGTTCTTCTCCCTTGAAGCTTGTTTGCCTTGGCACGCCAACCCGCACCGTCCGCCACCTTCACTCCAGAAGGTGGCCCTACGCCAGTGAGGGTTTCGCCATGACCAACCGAACCGCCATCCATCCCCGCCTGCACGCGCTTATCGGCGACGTCGCAGCCGACGTGCCCGAAGACCTTGCGCGTGAGATCGAATGCGCTCTAGCGGAGCGACTGCTGCCGCCTTCGCGCCCAACGTTCCTTTCCTGCCTCGATGCCATCCGCGCCGGTGATGACCAAGCCGGGCGCGCATGTACCCCGCAGACACTCAGCGCCACAGGCTTCGGCTCGCTCGACCGCTCGCTGGCCGCTTTGAATGCCGTACTGGATCTACTGCATGCCGCCGAACGTGCGCGCCTGGATGGCGATCCGCAGGATCAACTCGGTGACTTCCATCGGGACGGATTGATCGTTGCCGCACGCCAGATCGCGCGCGCTGCACAGGATGGGCTAGGCCATGCCATGGGATTCGCGGCAGGAAGACCTGGCTGATGCACGCGCAGCAAAGATGGCCCATTGCTGGAGGCCCTTTTTGTTCTGCAACATGGTAGGTGGCACAGGGATGGACGCGGCTCTTCTACCCAGCGAAGGCGGCCATTGCGGTATATGATCCACTCGGATCGGTGCACGAACGCCACGGTCATACTGCCTAGTCAAGTCATCTTGGACAGCGCTTTCGGGGAAAGAAAGGATGCATACATTCAAAAGGAACGCGGGCGATGAATCCGCCTGCGCATCAAGGGTTGGAGTTCGTCTCCGAACACTGGTTGCAGCAAGTACTTGGCTACACATTGCGCTGCCAATTGGGCTTGGCCTGCCTCCATCCGCGAACGCTGCAGGTCCGGAGACGGTTACCTACATTCATACCGACGCCCTTGGCTCCCTTGTTGCTGAGAGCGACGCCAACGGCAACGTGATAAAGCGTTATGACTACGAGCCCTATGGGACCCTGGTAGGAGGACAGGTCACCGACGGACCCGGATACACAGGGCATGTGAGCGACTCGACTACGGGCTTGAGCTACATGCAACAGCGATACATGGATCCGGAGCTGGGAGTCTTCCTCTCAGTGGACCCGGTCTCAGCGTATGACCAGCCTGTAGGCCAGTTCAATCGCTATCGGTATGCCAACGGGAATCCGTACAAATTCACTGATCCAGATGGGCGAAATCCAGCCCTGCCATTCATCTATGGCGCGATAGCGGGGGGCCTGTCCAATATTGCCATCCAGAAGCTGATGAATCCGGATAAACCAATCGATCAGACGCAGGCATTGATAGCAGCAGGGGTGGGTTCGGTCTCAGGCGGCGTGGGCGGTATCGCTGTCGCAGCCGTGGAGTCTGGAGTGATTTCTGTCGGCCGAGCCGTTGCCATTCAAGCAGCGGCGAATTTCGTCACTGGCGGCGCCGGTGCCGCCGCAGAGAGCGCCCTCAAGGGAGAGCCGATTTCCGCTGGTGGAGTGCTCACGGCAGCGACCGGAGGCGCTGTTGGTGGTCTGGCAGGTTCCGGTGTTGCAGCTGCAGCAGGCGACTTCGCGGGACCAGCCGCCAAAGGCGCTCTGAATAGGCTGAGCAGCTCCGCATCTCCCGGCGCCCCGAACATCGCCTCCACCACCGCATCAACAGGAGTCGCAATTCCTCGTCAGTCGATCACACAAGCGGGAGCATCACAGCTAGGGCAGAGCACCGCCGGAGCCGCCGTAGATGCGGCACAAAAGACGATGGAGAAGAAGAAGTGAATCCAGTACTACGTGGCTTTCTCGCATACCAAGCCGGGGGCATTCTCGTTCTTGGCGCCCTCTACTTCATTGCGATTCAATCAGGAAATCCGCATCCCTTTCGCGCATCATTCAGATTGTGGGCGGCGTATGCAGTTTTCTTTGCTGCCATATCTGCATTTGAGCTAGTAAAGCGACGACGGTATCGCAATCGGCGATGATCGGCCTCTGAAGTCGGGCTGCGCTCAACAATCGAATGAGAATCGAAAAGCGCTGAACCTAAAATCGGTCATCCAGACGTCCTCGAACTTCGACCATCGACTTGCAAGGACACGGATAGTGGAGTTCACGAAGGGTTTCGAGTACGAAAGCGTACAGTTGATAGTGGAGCGGGTAATCGAACGCAGAGACCTGCTTGACTATGTACGCACAAGCCTTTTCGCTAGGGAAAAAGTCAAAGCGGGCCAGGGTAAGCTAGTAGAGTCCCATATCCATCTGACGGCGAGTCACCGGTTACTTGGAGCCGACACGACCTCCATGCACTTACTCTGCGCATACGAAAAAGCCGGCTGAAAGCCGGCTTCTTCATAACACCTGAAAAGTCAGGTCTACTATTTGGTGGGCGGTACAGGGATCGAACCTGTGACCCTTGCCGTGTGAAGGCAATGCTCTACCGCTGAGCTAACCGCCCGGTGTGTTGCTGAGCCGCTCATTATAGGGGCTTTTCAGAGGCCGTCAACAGTTTTTCACAGTCGTGTTCACGGGCATTTCGGGGCACGCAGCCGGGCATGACCCGACGCTACCGGAATCACATCGTATGGGTCGGTTTGTCCGAACCGGTCAGCCCGGCCAGCAGGGTCTCGATCTTGTGGCGCACGCCCTCGCCTTCGGCACCGTCGGCCAGCTGCACGCCGATGCCGGCGGTGCGGTTGCCCTGCGCGCCGGCCGGGGTCACCCAGATCACCTTGCCGGCCACCGGCAGGCGCTCGCTGGAATCGGGCAGCGTCAGCAGCAGGAACACCTCGTCGCCCAGGAAGTAGCGCTTGGGCGTGGGCACGAAGATGCCGCCATTCTTCACGAACGGCATGTACGCGCTGTACAGCGCGGCTTTGTCCTTCACAGCCAGGGACAGGATGCCCTGGCGGGCGTTGCTGGCACTCATCGATTTCCCCTTGCGGCAGGCCGCTCGTTCACCTTGTTCCAGGCCAGCAGCAACTCGACCACCGCAAGGTCTGCACGCACCGTGGTGCGCAGCAGGTCGCGGGTGCGGTTGGCCGCATCGAACCAGGCTGCAAGCTTGTGCAATCGCTCCGGCGTGGTCAAGGCATCGGTGCTGGCCTGGGCCAGCGCCAGGTCGGCAGCGAAGCGCAGGCGCAGCGCCGCGTTGTCATCACCACACCACTTCTGCACCAGCTCCACCGCGCCGGTCTTGCCGGCGGCCAGCTGTTCCAGATCTCGACCGACTTCGCGGCGCAGGCTCAGGCCGTCTTCGCGCAGCCAGTTGTCGGCCTGGCCGGGATGGCCGCGGGCGGCCTCCAGCGCTTCGCGCGCCGATGCTTCACTGTGGCCCAGCTGCTGCAGCCAGGCCAGTGCTTCGTGCTGCGGCGGCAGCTTGAATTCCAGTCGCTGGCAACGGCTGCGGATGGTCTGCGGCAGGCGTGCCGGGTCGCTGCTGATCAGCCAAAGGTAGCGGCCGGGCTGCGGCTCTTCCAGGGTCTTCAGCAGCGCATTGGCCGCCGAGCGGTTGATCGCATCGGCCGGATCGACGATCACCACCTGCGCCACGCCGTACTGCGGGGTCAGCGCCAGCTTGTCGGTGATCTCGCGCACCTGCTCGATGACGATCTCGGTACGCAGCTTGTCGCCGCTCTTGTTCGGAATGAAGCTGACCAGCTGCAGGTCCGGATGGGTGCTGGCGGCGATCAGCTGGCGCGTACGCGTGGCGTGCGTTGCATCACCCTGCGCCAGCACGTGGTCGGCCAGCGCCAGCGCTACCTCGCGCTTGCCCAGCCCGGCCGGGCCGCAGATCAGCAGGCCATGACCGAGGCGACCCGCATCGAGCGCGGCCACGGTCTGGTCGAACGCACGCTGCTGCCACGGCGAAAACGTGCTCATGCGCCCTCCCCGTCCTGCAGCCAACGCTCGACATGTGCGACCACATCGGCGGCCACGCGTTCCTGCACCTGGCCGGCGTCGATCAGCGCGAAGCGCTGCGGGTCCTGCTGTGCGCGGCTGCGGAACACGGCGCGCACGCGCTGGAAGAAATCGTCCTGCTCGCTCTCGATGCGGTCCGGCCACAGGTCGCGACCGTTGGCGCGCGCGCGGCCGACGGCCACGTCCACGTCCAGCAGCAGGGTCAGCCCTGGCAGCAGGCCGACCGCGCGGCGCTCCAGGTCGGCAATCCACTGCGGGTCAAGCCCGCGGCCACCGCCCTGGTAGGCGTAGCTGGAATCGGTGAAGCGGTCGCTCAGCACATAGGCACCGCGCTGCAGCGCCGGCCGGATCACCTGGTGCACATGCTGCGCGCGCGCGGCGAATACCAGCAGCAGCTCGGCTTCGGCGCTGAGCGGTTCGGCGGCGATCTCGGCATCGGGCTTCAGCAGCAGGCCGCGGATGCGCTCGGCCAGCGGCGTACCGCCCGGCTCGCGGGTCAGTACCACCTCGTGGCCGTGGCGGCGCAGGCAGTCACGGATGGCATTGATGGCGGTGGTCTTGCCTGCGCCCTCGCCGCCTTCCAGGCTGACGAAACGCGGGTGGCGAAGCAGCGCGGGACTCATTGCGCCGGGGTCTCCTGGGTACGTTGCTGGCGCAGCTGCTGCAGGTAGCGGGCTACGGCGGCGTTGTGCTGGTCCAGGCTGGGCGAGAACACGTGCGCGCCGCTGCCGTCGCCCACGGCGACGAAGTACAGCGCATCACCGGCGGCCGGCTGCGCCGCGGCCATCAGCGCGTCGCGACTGGGCATGGCGATCGGGGTCGGGGTCAGGCCCGCACGGGTATAGGTGTTGTACGGCGTATCGGTGGTCAGGTCGCGGCGGCGGATGTTGCCGTCATACGCGGCACCGATGCCGTAGATCACGGTCGGGTCGGTCTGCAGGCGCATGCCGATCTTCAGGCGGCGCATGAACACGCCGGCGATCTGCGGGCGCTCGCTGGCCAGCGCGGTTTCCTTCTCGATGATCGACGCCAGCGTCAGCAGTTCGTAGGGCGTGTTGATCGGCAGGTCCGGCGCGCGGCTTTCCCAGGCTTCGTCCAGCGCCTTTTCCATTGCGGCGTGGGCGCGCTTGAGCACGTCCAGATCACTGTCGCCGCGCTGGTAAACGTAGGTCTCCGGCAGGAAGCGGCCTTCCGGGTGCTGGCCACCGAAGCCAAGGCGCTGCATCAACGCGGCGTCATCCAGGTTGTCGGTGGTGTGCAGCAGCGGCTCGGCGCGCTTGAGTGCGGCACGCAGCTGGCGGATGTTCCAGCCCTCGACAATGGTGACGCGGTGCTGCAGCACCTTGCCGGCGCGCATGCGCAGCAGCAGCTCGCGCGGGGTCAGCTCGCCACCGAGCGCGTACTCGCCCACCTTCAGCTTGCCGGCCGCATCAAGCTGCCGCGCCAACAGCTGCCACTGGGTGTCCTGGCCCTCGTCCACGCCGGCGTCGCGCAGCTTGCGCAGCACGCTGTTCATGCCATCGCCGCTGGCGATGACCACGCTCTCGGCGGTCGGGGTGATCGGGGCATCGGCGAACCGGGTCTGCTGGTAGAAGAACCACGCGCCCGCGCCGGCCACGACGGCGGCCAGCACCACCACCAGCGTTACCACGAACAGACACCCGCGCTTGGCTCCCGCCATGGACTACCTCTGAACTCGATTCCGTCGTGCAGGATACCGTGCCGGTGGATTGGGGTCATGACCGGGGTGGCGCCTGCGTGCCGGCCAACGGTCGATCAGTAGATCCACGCCATGCGTGGATGAACGCCCGGCGGCATGACTGCGGGGGTCAGAGCCCTCGCGCGGTGCGCAAGGGATCCGACCCCGACCGGATCAGCCCTGCTGGCCGAGCGCGCGCAGCAGGCCGCGGGCCTTGGCGCGGGTCTCGTCCAGTTCCTTGTCCGGGTCCGAATCGACCACGATGCCGGCGCCTGTGCGGAAGCTGACCTGGTGGCCATCCACTTCGGCGGTGCGGATCAGGATGTTCAGGTCCAGGTCGCCATCGCGGTTCAGCCAGCCGAACGCGCCGGTGTAGGCGCCGCGCGGCACCTGCTCCAGCTCGCTGATGATCTGCATGCAGCGCACCTTGGGGCAGCCGGTGATGGTGCCGCCCGGGAAGGTCGCGGCGATCACCTCGCCCGGGGTCACATCGGGGCGCAGGTGGCCGCTGACGTTGCTGACGATGTGGTGCACATGCGCGTAGCTCTCCACCGTCATCAGCTCATCGACCACCACGGTGCCGGGCAGGCAGATGCGGCCCAGGTCGTTGCGCTCCAGGTCGATCAGCATCACGTGCTCGGCACGCTCCTTGGGGTGGCCGACCAGCTCCTGGATGCGCGCGGCATCATCGTCCCCCTCGAAGCGCGGACGCGTGCCGGCAATCGGACGGGTCTGCGCGTGGCCGGCATGCACCGACACCAGCCGCTCCGGCGAGGAACTGACCACATGGCGGCCGTGCGCGCTGAACAGGCCGGCGAACGGTGCCGGGTTGGCGCGGCGCAGCTGCGCGTACAGCGCCTGCGGGCTGACCGGCGCGGCAAACTGCGCGCTCCAGCGCCGCGACAGGTTCACCTGGAACACATCGCCGGCACGCAGGTACTCGATTACCCGGCGCACACCGTCGGTGAAACGTTGCGGCGCATCCTCGCCCACCGCCTGCGGCGGCTGCCAGCCCTGCCCGGCCTCGGGCAGCGCGGCCGAGGCCAGTGCCACCAGCGCATCCAGCAACGCCTGCTCGCCGGCCTCGGCGATGACGAAGCTGGCGCCGTTGTGATGGTCATGCAGCACCGCGGCCGGGCAGCGCAGCGCCAGCGCGGTCGGGCGGCCGTCCTCGCGCGCACGCGCCGGCAGCACCGGTTCGATCTGGCTGGCCACTTCGTAATCGAGCATCAACGCCCAGCCGCCGCGGAACGGCAGGCTGTGGCTGCCGTCATGCGGCAGGCGTTCGCGCTGCCAGGCACGGTCCAGCACCTGCAGGAAGCTGCCGGCGTGCACCGCGTCGTGCTGGTCGCGCACCTGGCCATCGGCATCCAGCCGCAGGCAGTCGCCCTGCGTGGCCAGCAGCAGGCTCCAGCGGCCCTGGGCGGTGCCCGAAGCAGTGGATTCCATCAGCAGCGGGAAGCGCGCCGGGTCATGCTGCTGCAGGGCCAGCAGATCGATCGGGTGCGGCAGCGGGTGGATCAGCGGTGCGTGGGTCATGGCGGCCAGTTCGGGGGTTCAGATGCACGGAAGCCGCCTTGCGGCGGCTCCGTAGAACGCGGCGTCGAGCATGGCCCGACGCTACAACTCGGTCAGACGCGCTTGAAGATCAGCGTGCCGTTGGTGCCGCCGAAGCCGAAGCCATTGGACATCACCACGTCCACCTTGGCCTGGCGCGCTTCGTTGGGCACGTAGTCCAGGTCGCAGCCTTCGCCCGGCTGCTGCAGGTTGATGGTCGGCGGGATGACGTTGTCCTGCAGTGCCATCACCGAGAAGATCGCTTCCACGCCGCCGGCAGCACCCAGCAGGTGGCCGGTCATCGACTTGGTGGAGCTGACCATCATCTTGTAGGCGTGGTCGCCGAAAGCGGTCTTCATCGCCATGGTCTCGCCCAGGTCGCCCAGCGGCGTGGAGGTACCGTGCGCGTTGAGGTAGCCCACCTGTTCCGGGCTCACGCCCGCGTCCTTCATGGCCATGGCCATGCAGCGCGCGGCGCCTTCGCCGTTCTCGCTCGGTGCGGTCATGTGGTACGCGTCGGAGCTGGCGCCGAAGCCGGCCAGTTCGCAGTAGATCTTCGCGCCACGTGCCTTGGCGTGCTCGTACTCTTCCAGGATCAGGATGCCGGCGCCGTCGCCCAGCACGAAGCCGTCACGGTCCTTGTCCCATGGGCGGGAGGCCTGTTCCGGGGCGTCGTTGCGGGTACTCATGGCCTTCATCGCGCAGAAGCCACCCAGTGCGGTCGGCGACGAGCCACGTTCGGCACCGCCAACCACCATCACGTCGGCGTCGCCGTACTGGATCATGCGCATCGCGGTACCGATCGAATGGTTCGAGGTCGCGCAGGCCGACACCGCCGAGAACGACGGGCCCTTCAGGCCGGTGATGATGCTCAGCTGGCCCGGCAGCATGTTGATGATGGTCTTGGGCACGTAGAAGGGCGAGATCTTCTTGCCCTCGTGGAACTCGATGGTCTGCTCTTCGATGCCGAGCAGGCCGCCGATGCCGGCGCCGACGATGGCGCCGATGCGCTCGGCATTGGCGTCGGTGACCTCCAGGCCCGAGTCGTGCAGGGCCATGAACGAGGCACCGAGGCCGTAATGGATGAACGGGTCCATCTTCTTGGCATCCTTGCCGCTGACCCGGAATTTGCCGAACAGTTCATTGTCGGCGGTGATGTCGAATCCCTTGACCTCACCTGCAATCTTGGTGGTGAACCGATCCAGATAGGCATCCGCAACGTTGGTCAGCGGACCGATGCCCGAACGACCGTGGGTGATGCCTTCCCAGCTGCTGGCCAGATCATTGCCCAACGGCGAGACGATACCCAGGCCGGTTACGACGACGCGACGCTTCATTGCTGATTCTCCTGACCCGGCTGATTTCAACGGGCAACTCGGTTTGCTTCGGTGTGATGCTCAAACACACGGGGCCGCAACTGCGGCCCCATGGGGTGCGGTGCGCGGCGAGCGTGGGCCCGCGCGCGCACTGCCGTCTGACATCAGGCCTTGACGTGGGCCTTGATGTAGTCGATGGCGGCCTGCACGGTGCTGATCTTCTCGGCTTCTTCGTCCGGGATCTCGCACTCGAATTCTTCTTCCAGGGCCATCACCAGCTCGACGGTGTCCAGCGAGTCAGCGCCCAGGTCATCGACGAACGATGCGCTGTTGGTGACTTCTTCTTCCTTGACGCCAAGCTGTTCGACGACGATTTTCTTGACGCGTTCTTCGATGGTGCTCATGGGATCTCGCTCCAGATGGAGTTGTGGTTCAAAAGTGGTCGCCATCAAAGGCGATGGCCGTGGGATAGTGTAGTGGAAACCGGCGCGGCCTTGCATTGCAGCAAAAACCTCCGCAGATCAACCACTTGCGGCGCAATCCCTGCGCCCCTTGCTTACGGCATGTACATGCCGCCGTTCACATGGAGGGTTTCGCCGGTGATGTAACCGGCAGCCGGGCTGGCCAGGAAGGCCACCGCATGGGCGATGTCTTCCGGCGACCCCAGGCGTTCGAGGGCGATGTCGTTGATCAGCGCGGTGCGCGCTTCTTCCGGCAACGCCTTGGTCATGTCGGTGTCGATGAAGCCGGGTGCGACAACATTGACGGTGACGCCGCGCGAACCGATTTCCTTGGCCAGCGACTTGCTGAAGCCGATGATGCCCGCCTTGGCCGCGGCGTAGTTGGCCTGGCCGGCATTGCCGGTCACGCCCACCACCGATGCGATGTTGATGATGCGGCCCTTGCGCGCCTTCATCATGCCGCGCATCACCGCCTTGCTGGTGCGGAACACGCTGGTCAGGTTGGTGTCGATGATCGACGCCCAGTCCTCGTCCTTCATGCGCATGAGCAGGTTGTCGCGGGTGATGCCGGCATTGTTGACCAGGATCGAGATCGGGCCGAATTCCTTGGCGATGCCATCGAGCACGCTGTCCAGCGCGGCGGCATCGGTGACGTTCAGCGCGCGGCCGTGACCACCGTGGGCGGCCAGGCGTTCGCCGATCGCGGCAGCGCCGGATTCGGTGGTGGCGGTACCGATGACGGTGGCGCCTTGGGCGGCCAGCAGATCGGCGATGGCGGCACCGATGCCACGGCTGGCGCCGGTGACCAGTGCGATTTCACCCTGCAGGGGCTTGCTCATGATGTTTTCCTCAGGCTGGGGCGACCGCCGCACCCGTGCCGCTTGCCGCGGCCACCGGTACGGTCGGCAGGAACAGGGGGGATCAGGCCGACCATGCCTCGCGGGCGGCTTCGAAGTCGCCCGGCGTGGCCAGCGAACGGCCGTCGATGGCCTTGTCGATGCGCTTGACCAGGCCGGTCAGCACCTTGCCCGGGCCGCACTCGGCGATCCGGGTGACGCCACGGGCAGCCAGCGCCTGCACGCACCCGGTCCACTGTACCGGCTGGTACAGCTGCTGGACCAGCGCGGTGCGGATCGCGTCGATGCCGCTGTGCACCTGGGCGTCGACGTTCTGCACCACCGGCAGCTGCGGCGCGTGCCAGGACAGGCCGGCCATCACTTCGGCCAGGCGGTTGGCGGCTTCGCGCATGAGCGGGGTGTGCGAGGGCACGCTGACGGCCAGCTTGACCGCCTTGCGCACGCCCTTCTCGGCCAGCAGCGCCAGCGCACGGTCGACCGCGTCGGCGTCGCCACCGATCACGATCTGGCCCGGCGAATTGAAGTTGGCCGGCACCACCACCTGGCTGCCTGCCGCTTCGGCGCAGACGTCCAGCACTAGCTGGTCTTCAGCGCCGAGCACGGCGGCCATGGCGCCGACACCGGCCGGTGCGGCTTCCTGCATCAGCTGGCCGCGCAGGCGCACCAGGTGCGCACCGTCATGCAGGCTCAGTGCGCCTGCGGCAACCAGGGCGGTGTACTCGCCCAGGCTGTGGCCGGCCAATACCGACGGGCGCGGACCGCCCACGGCGTTCCAGGCGCGCCACACGCCGATGCTCGCGGCCAGCAGGGCCGGCTGGGTGTATTCGGTACGGTTGAGCATTTCCTCCGGGCCGCCCTGGGACAGCGCCCACAGGTCGACGCCGGCACCATCGGATGCCTCGGTGAAGGCTTCACGCACCTGTGGGTGCAGTTCGGCCAGCTCGGCCACCATGCCCACAGACTGCGAGCCCTGGCCGGGGAAGACAAAAGCGAGGGTGGATACGGTCACGCGGTCATCCGCTTGTTGCAATCGAAGCGGCCCATGATAAGGGGGAACATGCCGTGTCGTCTGTACGTGCGCGTATGCACGCGTATGGTGAATGGCCGGGCAAGCGCAACGGGGTCAGATCCCTTTTCCTGCGGAAAAGGGATCTGACCCCTATCAGCCTCAGCAGAACAGCTGCAGGACGTCCAGGTCGCCGTCGGCGAGGAAATCCACGCACAGGCCCACCAGCATCAACACGCCGGCGGTGCTGGCGCCGTGGGCGATGAAGATGGAATGGGCCAGCGCGCGCGCCGAACGGCCCAGCTTCATGCAGACCCGGGCCAGGCTGCGCAGGCGGCCGCTGACCGCATGCACGTGCTCGCGCACCGGCGCCTGAACGTCACCCATCGCCTCGGCCATCATCGCCTGCAGGTGCCCGGGGCGGTCGGCGTAGTACTTGGCCACGCCGTAACCGAACATCAGCCAGTCGCGGGCCTGCGCTTCGGACAGATCCATCACTTCCAGCGGATCTTCCTCGAAATCGATGAAGCCGACCTTCTCGCCATCCCATGTGAGGTTGCGCGGCAATGGCTGCCCGAAATAGGCGCCGCGGGCATGAGCTTCAGCAATGGCCAGCATCGCCGCCATCACCAGCTGATCGCGACCGGCTTCGTCGGCTTCGCGCAGGCAGGTATTGAACGAGCTGCCGTTGTCGCCGATCACCAGCGCGGCATGACCGGTGCCCAGTACGTCCGGCACGTTCACACCCTGCGCCTGCAGTTCCGCGAGGCGGCGGGCCTCGGTTTCGCGTGCGGCGTCGCCACCGCGGTGCGGCGGCGGGCGCAGCGCATCCAGATGGAAACGGCGCGCAACAAAATTGAGCAGGCCCAGGGCCATTGCCCGGCTTCCCTTGCCGTACTGCTTCAGCCAGGCACGTTGCCCTTCGATGACGATGGGCTCAACCATGACAGGTCCTCCTTAAACGCGTTACGGCCCCGGAGGGGCCGTAACGACAAGACTTCACATTGTCGTAACTTGCACTATCAATAGCGCAGCAGGGCCGAACCCCAGGTGAAGCCGCCGCCGAAGGCCTCCAGCAGCAGCAACTGGCCACGCTCGACCTTGCCCGAACGCACCGCGGCATCCAGCGCCAGCGGCACCGAGCCGGAGGAGGTGTTGCCGTGCTTGTCGACGGTCACCACGACCTGGTCCATCGACATCTCCAGCCGCTTGGCGGTGGCTTCGATGATGCGCAGGTTGGCCTGGTGCGGGATCAGCCAGTCCAGGTCGGACTTGTCCAGGCCGTTGGCGGCCAGGGTCTCGTCCACGACCGAGTCCAGCGCCTTGACGGCGTACTTGAACACGTCGTTGCCCTTCATGTTGATGGTGCCACCACCATTGGCGCCGTCCTTGAAGCCGGTCGAAACGCCGACCGGGTTCCACAGCAGTTCCTTCTTGCTGCCATCGGCATGCAGGTGGGTGCTGAGGATGCCGGTGTCTTCGTCGGCCTTGAGCACGACAGCGCCGGCGCCATCGCCGAACAGCACGCAGGTGGTGCGATCGTTCCAGTCGACCATGCGGGTCAACGTTTCGGTGCCGATCACCAGCACGTGCTTGCAGTCGCCGGAGCGGATGAACTTGTCGGCCACGCCCAGCGCGAACACGAAGCCGGAACAGGCTGCGTTGACGTCGAAGGCGGGGCACCCGGCCACACCGAGCTTGGCCTGGATCAGGCACGCGGTGGACGGGAAAATGAGATCAGGGGTGGTCGTGCCGACCACGATCATGTCGAGCTGCGAGGCATCGATGCCTGCGGCTTCAAGCGCGCGCAGGGCGGCGTTGTAGCCAAGGTCGCTGGTGGTTTCGCCTTCGGCCGCGATGTGCCGTTCACGAATGCCGGTGCGCGACTGGATCCACTCATCCGAGGTTTCGACCATTTTTTCCAGGTCGGCGTTGGTCAGGACTTTTTCCGGCAAATAGCTACCGGTGCCCGCGATCCTCGAATAGATCCGCTTGCTCATCATGTTTCCTGTTGCGCGGGCCGCCGATCACCGGCACGCCCGGGAAAGAAGGCAAAGGCCGCTGCCCGGAGGCAGCGGCCTTCCCGGCACATCAATCTTCTTCGACAGCCGAGGTCTTGGTCTGGATGACCTTCTTGCCGCGGTAGAAACCGTCGGCAGTGATGTGGTGACGCAGGTGCACTTCGCCGGTGGTCGGGTCGGTCGACAGCTGCTTGGCGCTCAGGGCGTCGTGGGCACGACGCATGCCGCGGCGGGACGGGGTGACACGGGATTTCTGCACAGCCATGGGATTGCTCCAAACTCGGTTCGATTTGCTTCGTCGTATCGTCGCGCAGGACGCCAGCGCCCAGCACACTTTCGCTTTCGCCGCAGCCGCCGACGACAATCCGGCTGCTATTGTTTCTTCAGTGCTGCCAACGCCGCAAACGGGTTGGCCTTCTTCGTTTCTTCTTCGCTCGGTGCCCAGTCCCTGTCGACTGCTTCACCGTCGGGCGACAGCGGCACCACGGGCACCGCCAACACCAATTCGTCCTCGACCAGATCCAGCGGACGCAGCTGGCCGTCTTCCGGCACCAGCAACGCCTCGTATTCCTCCGGCAGGGACGATTCCTCGTCCTCGTCGCGGATCAGGCCAAGCCTCTGGGTCACCTTCACCGGCAACAGGAATCGCTGCATGCTGCGCTGACAGGTCAGCGGCAGCGCGGTGTCGATGGTCAGTTCCACATAGGATACCCGCAAGACGTCGTCGCGACCGAATTCAAGCGAGTAGACACACTCGCCGTCGGTATCTGCGACCAACCCCTGCAGGCGGGTCAATTCAGCCAGGGAGACCTGACCGTCGAAGCGCCTTCGCGCTACAACCATCCGCCAGGCATCCAGCGTTTCGGGCACGTTCGCGGACATAAGCCGCTGAATACTAAGGATCGCACCGCCCGCTGTCAAATGCCCGCCCTGCAGCACTTGCCGCTGGCGCCGTGGAGGGGCCAGACTGCCGCGCCCTGCCCCGGTATTGTCACATGTCACTGGTCCTGGCCTCCACCTCCCGCTACCGTCGCGAACTGCTGGAACGGCTGGGCCTGCCCTTCGACTGCGCACGCCCGGACGTGGATGAAACCCCTCTGGGCGCCGAGACCCCGCTGGCCCTGGCCACGCGCCTGGCCGCCGCCAAGGCCGCCGACGTGGCCGCCCGCCATCCGGGCGCCTGGGTGATCGGCTCGGACCAGGTGGCCGACCTGAACGGCCAGCCGCTGGGCAAGCCGGGCACGGTCGAGGCGGCCTGTGCGCAGCTGGCGGCAATGTCCGGACAGACGGTGCGCTTTCACACGGCAATCAGTCTCAGGCGGGATGGAGAATCCCTCGCCACCCTGGATCTGACCGAAGTACGCTTCCGCGTGCTGGACCCGCAGGAAATCGTCCGCTACGTCGCCGCCGAGCAGCCGCTGGACTGCGCCGGCAGCTTCAAGTGCGAGGGCCTGGGCATCAGCCTGTTCGAGGCAATCGACAACCGCGACCCGACCGCGCTGGTCGGCCTGCCACTGATCGCGGTGTGCGGCCTGCTGCGCAGGGCTGGATTCGCGGTGCCGTGAACGGTGGAGCCGAGCCCTTGCTCGGCCGCCTTTTTTTTAGGCTGCCCGCCATCTGTAGCAGAAGCAGCCGAGCATCGGCTCGGCTCTACAGGACCAGGGGACCTCAACGAACTTCGAACGGCTGCTCCTGCCACGCCTCCACGCTGCCGTCGCGGCCGTGCAGGCGCAGGCCAAGCCAATGCCGCCCCGGCGCCAGCGTGGTGGTATCCAGCGATGCGTCGAAGCCCACCGCCGGATGTTGCGGATCGGTGCTGTCCGGCCAGGTGTGGCGGATGTCGAACATGCGCCCGTAGCGCGCATCGCCAATCGAATGGCCATCGACCAGCACTTCGATGCGCGCCAACCCCACGCCATCCTTGAATGCCCAGCCCTTGATGGCGAGCGTTCCGGAGACCTTCTCACCGTTGGACGGCGCATCCAGCCAGGCCATTGCCGGCGTCACGCAGGGCCCCTGCGCGCGCTGCACCGGCAGCTGGAACAGCAGGAAGCGCTGGAAACCATGATCGCTGCTGACCACGCGCGGCGCCGGCAACGGCCCCACCTGCTCGCAGATCGCGTGATAGCGCGCCAGCAGATCGCGGTAGCGCTGGTCGCTGGGTGACAGCACCAGCAGCATCGGCGCACTGCGCGGGCCTTCGTGCAGCAGGCCCCACTGTGCCAGCTGTGCGGTCCGCCCATGCTTGTCGTTGAGCGGGTGCGGCAGCACCTCGATATCACCGTTGCCCAGCTGGAAGCCCAGTTCGGCACCGACCTTGAAGTTGCCCGCCAGCACACGCGTGCCCGGCGGCATCTGCCGCAGTTCGTCGCGCACCGCCACGGCCAGCGGCTGCCAGCCGGCAAAGTTGCGCGGGTAGTACTTGCTGCCGGCCATCTGCTCGCGCAGCGCCGGCGTGGACGCCATCAGGTAGTAGCCGAAAGCCAGTACGGTGCCTGCAGCTGCCAGCCACCAGCCGGTGCGGCGCAGCCAGCGTGGCCAGCCGTTGAGGACCACCGGCACGGCCACCAGCAGCGCCAGGTAGCCCGGCAACGGCCAATGGAAACTGATCCGCTCGACATCGGTGAAGAAGCCCAGCAGGAAGATGCCCAGCGTCGACACCCCGCCCACCAGGCCGAAATAGCGCCATTGCACCCGCACACCACCACCGCTGCGGGTACCCGCCAGGGCGACCTTCCACATCGCGATGCACAGGATCGGCGTCACCAGCATCGGCTGGATCACCAGGAACCACAGCCCTTCCCACTCGAACGTCCACGGGTGGCGCTCGACCACCTGGAACTTCAGGCCGGCATCATGGTTGTCCGCATTCCACGCCAGCAACGGCAGCCAGGCCAGTACACCCACCGCCAGCGCCACCCATACGCGCGGGTCGGCCAGCATGCGGCGGCCCTGCGGCAGCGCCAGCAGCGCAATGAAGCCGACACCGATGACGCCAATGAAACGGTAGTGGCTGAGCGCACCGATCAGCAGGCCCAGCGCCAGCTTCATCGCCGACGACGCATCCACGTTGTGCAGCAGGCGCGCACCGGCCTGCAGGCAGATCACCGCCGCAAGCGCCATCGGCACATCCGGCACGGCCAGCAGGCCCAGCGTGGCCGACAGCGGCATCAGCAGGGTCAGGCTGCCCGCCTGCCACCCTGCGACGTTGCCAAACCAGCGCGTGGCGATGCGCACCACCAGCAACGGCAGCAACGCACCGATGGCCAGGAACGGCAGGCGCAATGCGAGCACGTGATGGCCACCGATTTCCACGCCCAGGCGTGCAAGCCATGCTGTCAACCCCGGCAGGTCGGAATAGGCGGCGGCCAGGTGCTGGCCTTCCTGCCAATAGAACGCCTCATCGACGAACAGCGGCAGGCGTGCAGCCACCACCAGCTTGGCCGCTGTGATCAGCGTCCATAACCAGAGAAATATTGCCCGTGCGCGCTGTTCGCCTTGCATTGCTCTATGGATAATCGAGTGGATTCCAGACCTGAGACGATCATGCCAGCCTCGTCCCCCAATCCCAGCATGCTAACCGATCAACTGCGCCAGGCCCTGCGGGAGGCACAGGATCAGGTGAACGCACTGGTACTGGGCAAGGTGCCGGAAGTCAGGCTGGCCTTTGTCGCCCTGCTTTCCGGCGGCCACCTGCTCATCGAAGATCTGCCCGGGCTGGGCAAGACCACGCTGGCGCATGCATTGGCCAGCAGCCTCGGCCTCAGCTTCCAGCGCGTGCAGTTCACTTCCGACCTGTTGCCGGCGGACGTACTGGGCGTATCGGTGTACGAGGCCGGCAGCCGCCAGTTCCAGTTCCACCCCGGCCCGGTGTTCACCCACGTGCTGCTGGCCGATGAGATCAACCGCGCACCGCCGCGCACGCAGAGTGCGTTGCTGGAGGCGATGGCCGAGCAGCAGGTCACCCTGGATGGACAGACGCATCCACTGCCCGATCCATTCTTCGTGATCGCCACGCAGAACCCGGTCGACCTGTCCGGCACCTTCCCGTTGCCGGATTCGCAGCTCGATCGTTTCCTGCTGCGGCTGGCGATGGGCTACCCGAGCGTGCAGGCCGAGCGCGAGCTGCTGCGTGGCAGCGATCGCCGCGACCTGATCGCCCGCGCGGTGCCGAAGCTGGATGACACCCAGGTGCGTGCGCTGCGTGAAGCCGTTGGCCAGGTACACGCCAGCGACGCGCTGATCGACTACGTGCAGGCACTGTTGACCCGCAGCCGCCAGCATGCCGGCGTACGCGTGGGCCTGTCACCGCGCGCCGGGCTGGCCCTGCTGCGTGCCGCCAGGGCGCATGCACTGCTGCTCGGCCGCGGGCATGTGGTGCCCGAAGACGTGCAGACCCTGTTCGTGGCAGTGGCCGGCCATCGCCTGGTGGCGGAGGCCGAATCCAGCTCCGGGCCGGCATTGGCGCGGGCGATCCTGCAGACCGTCGCGGTGGACTGAAGGTGGCCACACGCTGGGCACGCATGCAGCTGCTGGCACGCCCACGCAGGCCCGAAGCCCTGCCGCAGCGACTGGATCGCCATCGCATCTATATACTGCCGACGCGCTTCGGCCTGTTCGTCGCCACCCTGCTGTCGGCGATGCTGCTGGGCGCATTGAACTACAACAACAACCCGGCCCTGCTGCTGGCACTGTTGCTGGCCGCAGCAGCGATCGCCAGCGCCATTGCCGCGCACCTGCAGCTGTCCGGCATACAGATCGATGCAATCTCCGCCGAGCCGGTTCCGGCCGGGCACCCCCTGCGCCTGCGCGTGGACCTGTCGTTGCGCGACCCGCGCGCGCGCCACGGGCTGCACCTGCAGCTGGGCGCAAGCGAGGCGTGGGTCGCACTGCCTGCACACGGTCGCGGCGAAGTGGAGCTGGATGTCCCCAGCGAGCGCCGCGGCTGGCTGGAACTGCCGCGCATCCGCCTGTCCAGCACGCAGCCTCTGGGGCTGGTGCGGGCATGGTCGTGGGTGTGGCCGGAGCAGCCGCTGCTGGTTTATCCACTGGCCGAGGCACTGGCACCACCCCTTCCGGAAAGTGGCAGCGATCCACTGCACACCCGCGCCCATGCCAGTGGCGACGAGCTGCACCAGCTGCGCCCCTATCGTGCCGGCGACGCCCCGCGCAGCATTGCCTGGAAACACTCGGCACGCCGCGACAGCCTGCTGGTACGCGAATACGAGAAGCCGATCGGCATCGAAGTGGTGCTGGACTGGCGCACGCTGGCGCCGCTGGGCCATGAAGCACGCATCGCGCGGTTGGCACGCTGGGTCGACATGGCCGAGCGCGAAGGCCGGCGCTACACGCTGCTGCTTCCAGCCCATCCCCCGTTCGGGCCCGGCCAGGGCGCCAGCCACCACCACCTGTGCCTGCGCGCACTGGCGCTGATGCCCCATGACTGAGCCTGCCGTCCTGCTCGATCGCAACGCCCGCAGCTGGACCCTGGCCAGCGCAGCGCTGGCGCTGCTGCCACTGCTGCTGCAGCTGCCGCCGGTGCTGGCCGTCGTGATCGCGATCACCGCCGTGCTGACCGCTGCGCTTTCCTGGCGGCGGGTGCTGCCGATGCCGGTGCGCCTGCTGCTGGTGCTGGCCATGCTCGCCACCATCGTCTGGCAGATGGGCATGGTGCGGCCGGGGCGTGATACCGGCTGTGCGCTGCTGGCGGCGATGCTGGCCATCAAATCCAGCGAACTGCGCAACCTGCGTGATGCGCGCAGCCTGCTCGGTTTCGCGCTGTTCTCGCCGTTCGCGGCCTTCCTGCTCGACCAGGGCCCGCTGACCACGGGACTGGCTGCGCTGGCCGCGGTTGCCGCACTGCTGGCCCTGCAACGCCTGGCCCAGGACGAGGGCCGCAGCCCACGCCTGCCACTGCACGGTCAACTGCGCGGCGTCGGCCGCCTGCTTGGCATCGGCCTGCCGCTGGCACTGGCCTGCTTCTGGTTGTTCCCGCGCTTGTCCACGCCGTTGTGGGGCGTACCCGAACGAGCGGTGGGTACGCCCGGCCTGGCTGACAGCATGGCGCCGGACCAATGGCTGGACCTGATGGCCGACGATACCCCGGCGCTGCGCGTGCAGTTCTTCGGCGCGGTGCCCGAGCCCACGCAGCGCTATTGGCGCGGCCCGGTGCTGACTTCCTTCGATGGCCACCGCTGGAGCCGCGATCGCGCGACGGCCCGGCGCCCCGCCCCCGTGGTCGAAGCCACCGCACAGGGATGGGACTACCAGATCGACTACGAACCCACCGACCGTCGCCTGCTGGTGGCCCTGGACCTGCCCAGCCGCGCACCGGAAGGCAGCAGTTTCGATGCGGACATGAGCCTGCGCAGCGACCGCACGCTGTCCGCGCTCAGCCGCTGGCGGTTGCATTCGGCGCCTCCGCAACGGTTCGACACCGATCTGTCGCCCTACCTGCGCCGTGCCGCGCTGCAGCTTCCCCCCGGCTTCAATCCGCGCACCGCCCAGCTGGCACGGCAATGGCGGCAGGAGGCCGGCAACGATGACGAAGCCATCGTCCGCCGAGCGCTGCAGTGGATCACCCGCGACTTCTCCTACACGCTCGATACCCCGGTGGCCGGGCGCGATCCGGTCGACGATTTCCTGTTCAACTACAAGGCCGGCTTCTGCCAGCACTTCAGCTCGGCCTTCGTGGTGCTGATGCGCAACGCCGGCATTCCGGCCCGGGTGGTGACCGGCTTCGCAGGTGGCACCCGCAACCGCATCGGGGACTACTGGGTAGTGCGGCGCATGGACGCCCACGCCTGGGCCGAAGTCTGGCTGCCCCAGCGCGGCTGGGTCCGGGTCGACCCGACTGCGGCCGTGGCACCGGAACGCATCCTGGACACGCTGGACGACCGCTTGCAGGCCGGCACGGACACCCCGCTGCAGCAGCGCTGGCTGCAGCTGGGGCAGATGGGTGACTGGCTGCGCCGTGGCTGGAACGACCTGGTGCTTTCCTTCGACGCACGCCGTCAGCAGCAGCTGCTCAGGCCGTTCGGGCTGGATGATCTCGGGCCGGCGCAGCTGGTGGCCGGCTTCGTGGTCGCCGCACTGCTGGCATTGGCATGGATGGCCTGGCTGCTGGCCCGCGGCGAGCGCGAGCGCGACCCGCTGCTGCGCGCCTGGCACCGGCTGGGGCGGCGCTATGCACGCCTTGGCCTGGCCCGCGTACCCCACGAGACGGCATGCGACTGGTCACGACGGGTACACGCCGTGCGCCCCGACCCCGCCCTGCTGGCACTCAGCCAGCGTTTCGCCGACGCGCGTTACGCTGGAACTTGCACCGACCTCGCTTCATTATTGCGGGACCTGCGCAGGCATCGCCCGACTTCCGGAGCCTCCCCATGAACACCAAGTTCCTCCTCACCGCTGTGGCCACGCTGGCCCTGTCGGCCTGCGCCACGGCCCCCAAGCCGCTGCAGGGACAGTTCAGCCTGGTCTCCCCGCGCGACTCGGTCGCCACCCAGCAGGTCGGCACGCCGGTCCGATGGGGTGGTCGCATCATTGAGACCAAGCCCGGCCAGGGCGAGACCTGCTTCCAGATGATCTCGCGCCCCCTCAACGCCAGTGGCCGCCCGAACACCACCTCGTCCGACGCCAGCGACGGCCGCTTCATTGCCTGCCGCGCCGGCTTCTACGACCCGGCCGTGTTTGAAGCCGGCCGCGACGTGACCTTCATCGGCAAGATCGACGGCTACCAGAACACCCGCATCGGGGAGTACGACTATCGCCTGCCGAAGCTGTCGGCCGATGTGATCTACCTGTGGCCGGAACAGCGCCAGGTCGATGTGGTGCCCTACCCCTATGGCCCGTGGGGCCCGGGCCCGTATGGCCCGTACTGGGGTGGTTACGGCCGTTGGGGCTGGTGGTGATCGCCACCGGCCATGCGTGATCGAAAAAGGCCGCCTTCGGGCGGCCTTTTTTTCATCCACGCATCGCATGGATCCACTGCGGGCAATGGTGGATGCCAGGCGCTCAGCGCCCCGGCGTACCGAAATGCCCCAGCGGCGCACCGGCCAGCAGGTGCATGTGGATGTGGAACACGGTCTGCCCGGCATCCTCGCGGCAGTTCATCACGATGCGGTAGCCGTCCTGCGCGAACCCTTCGCGGCGCGCATATTCGGCGGCAGCCAGGGCAAGCTTCCCGATCAGGTGCGCCTGCGACGGCTGCAGGTCGTCCAGGGTCGGGATGATCTCGTTCTTCGGAATGAACAGTACGTGCACCGGCGCCTGCGGTGCGATGTCCTTGAAGCCCAGCACCTCGTCGTCCTCGTAGACGATGGTGGCCGGGATCTCGCGACGGATGATCTTGCTGAAGAGGGTTTCGTTGCTCATGGTCGGCCTCGGCGGGAGTGTCTTCCGCATTGTAGGCCGGCCGCGCCGGGCGATGCCCGGGTGGCGCTCAATCGCGGAATTCGCTGCGCGTTCCGAACGCGTGCGACAGCGTGCCGCGGTCAACGTATTCAAGCTCGCCACCGAGCGGCAGGCCCTGTGCCAGGCGGCTGGGCTGCACCTTGCGCGCGCGCGCCAGCTGCGCCAGGTAGTGCGCGGTGGCTTCGCCTTCGACGGTGGCACTGGTGGCGATGATCAGCTCCTGCACCTCACCGTCGGCCAGACGCTGCTCCAGCTGCTCCAGGCCCAGCTCGCGCGGGCCGATGCCATCGAGCGGCGACAGCCGGCCCTGCAGCACGAAGTAGACACCGCGGAAGCCGGTGGCGTTTTCGATGGCCAGGCGGTCGGCCGGCGATTCGACCACGCACAGCTGGCTGCGCTCGCGGCTGCTGTTGGCACAGGTCGGGCACAGCTCGGTTTCGCTGAAGTCGCGGCACTGCGCGCAGTGGCCGATGCGCTCCACCGCCAGCGCCAGGGCTTCGGCCAGTCGCTGGCCACCTTCGCGCTCGCGCTCGAGCAGGTGGTAGGCCATGCGCTGTGCGGTCTTCTGGCCCACGCCAGGCAGCACCCGCAGTGCGTCGATCAATTGTTCAAGCAGGGGTGCGGACACGGCGGCATGCTTTCATGGCGTCGAGCAGGCTCGACAGCTACAGATTCTGTGGCACCCGCTTGCACGGGTGCCACGCTGGCAATCAGAACGGCAGCTTCATGCCCGGCGGCAGCTGCATGCCGGCGGTGGCCGAACCCATCTTCGACTTCGACTCGGCGTCGATCTTGTTCGAAGCGTCGTTGAAGGCGGCGGCGATCAGGTCTTCCAGCATCTCCGGGTCGCTGGTCAGCGACGGGTCGATGCGCACCTTGCGGCATTCCTTGGCACCGGTCAGGGTCACGCTGACCATGCCGCCGCCGGCACTGCCGGTCACTTCGATCTTGGCGATTTCTTCCTGGGCCTTCTGCAGGTTTTCCTGCATCTTCTGGGCCTGCTGCATCAGTTGGGCGATGTTTCCGCGCATGGTGTCTTACTCGTCAAAAGAACGGATGGAATCGGAAACAACCCGCGCGCCGTGCTGTTGGATCAGCACCTGCACTTCCGGGTCGTCCATGAAAACGGCCTCTGCCACCTGCTGCCGCTCGCCACGCTGGCGGTCGGCCCGCTGATGCAGGGTCTCGGCCGGAACGTGTTCGGTTTCCACGGTCTCGACCACGATCTTCGGCGCCTGGCCGAGGGCCTTCTGCAGCATCTCGCCCAGGGCAGCCAGCGCGCGCTCCGAGCGCAGGTATTCAAATCCGGGCGAAAGGCCCAGTTTCAAGGTCCCGTGCTGGCAGCTGATGAACGCGGCGTTGGCGGCGAGCTGTCGCGAGGGGCCGCTCAGGCCGCTGTTGGCGACCAGGTCCAGCCAGTCTTCGGCCGTGGCCAGCTCGCTGACACCTTCCTGCGGCGCGGCGGCATGCGCCGGGGCCGGCTTGGCATGTTCGGCCGGCGCAATGGCAATGCCTTCGGCGCGGAACGGGCGCTCGGGCGGCGCAGGCTCGCTGGGAGCCGCGACGGGAGCCGGCGGTTCGTGCCAGGGCGCAGCCATGGCGGCGTCCGGGCCGGACATCTCGGCCGCCAATGCCTCGTCACGCGCCTCGGCTTCGTCAGTGGCCCACGGCGGCAGGTCGTCGCCTGCCTCTGCAGTGACGGCAGGCGCCGGCACCTGTGGCTCAGCCTTCACCGGCGGCGGCGACACGGGCTCTTCCACCGGAACCGGCTCGGGCTCCGGCGTCGGATCTGGTTCCGGTTGCGGGGCCGGTTCGGGCTCGGGTTCAGGTTCGCGCGGCGCGGCCTGCACCGGCGCGGCTGCCTGCGCCGCTACCGCCGGGCTGCCCGAAGCGGCAGCAGCGGCCGGCGTCGCATCGCGGCTACCGGTACCGGCGCCACCACCGGCAGCGTTGCCACCCGGCGTGCCGCCCAACGCACCGTCGACGGCCTTCGGCACCGGCGGTACCGCTGCGGCTGGACGGAACGCCAGCATGCGCAGCACGGCCATTTCAAAGCCCGCGCGCGGGCTGGGTGCCAGCGGCAGGTCGCGGCGGCCATTCAGGGCCATCTGGTACCAGAGCTGCACCACTTCCGGGCGCAGGCGCTCGGCGAATGCGGCGACATCCAGGCCTTCCGCCGCGGCAGCGCCCGGCACCAGCTGCTGCACCTGGATGCGGTGCAGCCCTTCGGCCAGCGCTTCCAGCACACCACTCCAGTCCGGCGAGAACTCTGCCAGCGCGGCTACCACCTGCAGCAGGCGCGGGCCATCGCCGTCGGCCAGCGCATCGAGCATCGCCGCCACCTGGGTGCGGTCCACGGTACCCAGCATGGTGCGCACCACGTCCTCACGCAGCGCGCCGCCGGCATAGGCGATCGCCTGGTCCAGCAGTGACAGGCCATCGCGCAGGCTGCCGTCAGCGGCCTTGGCCAGCTGCACGATGGCGCTTCCATCGGCCTCGATCGCTTCCGCCGCCAGGATGCGGGTCATCTGGCCCTGGATCTGGTCTTCATCCAGGCGCTTGAGGTTGAACTGCAGGCAGCGGCTGAGCACGGTGACCGGCAGCTTCTGCGGATCGGTGGTGGCCAGCAGGAACTTCACATGTTCCGGCGGTTCTTCCAGCGTCTTCAGCAGCGCGTTGAACGCCGCCTTGGACAGCATGTGCACTTCGTCGATCAGGTAGACCTTGTACTTGCCGCGCGAGGGCATGTACTGCGCGTTCTCGATCACCTCGCGCACGTCATCCACACCGGTGTTGGACGCGGCGTCGATTTCCAGCAGGTCGATGTAGCGGCCGGCGTCGATGTCCAGGCAGGCCGCGCACTGGCCGCAGGGGTCGGCGCTGGTGCCCTGCTCGCAGTTCAGCGACTTGGCGAAGATGCGCGCGATGGTGGTCTTGCCCACGCCGCGGGTGCCGGTGAACAGGAACGCGTGGTGGACCCGGCCGCTGTCCAGCGCGTTGCTGAGCGCACGGACCACGTGTTCCTGGCCCACCAGCTCGGCGAAACGCTTCGGACGCCACTTGCGGGCAAGGACGAGATAGGACATCAGGCCACCGTTTTCCATCGGATGTTCCATTGTGCCATGCCTGTCCAGCCCCCTCGCCAACAATGCCGCTGGATGCGCCCCTGATCAGGGTGCTTGTGTCCGGCCGCGCCGCCCGCTAGAATCTGCGCCCCTGCTGAGGCGTTTGCCGATGGCAGGGATCCGGAGAGGTGTCCGAGTGGTTGAAGGAGCACGCCTGGAAAGTGTGTAAGCGTCTAAACCGCGCTTCGGGGGTTCGAATCCCCCTCTCTCCGCCAGACTCTGCAAACCCCTGAGAAATCAGGGGTTTTGCTTTTCTGGGCCTAGCAAGGGGCAGGACACAAATCGGGACACATCCCGATGAGAGTTCCCCATCACTTGATCAAGACGCCAGCGGGGTTTTCGTTCCGTCAGCGCGTGCCCGTCGACCTCCAGCCCCTTCTGGGTTGCCGAATTCTCAAGCGAAGCCTTCGAACGCGCGAAATGCGCAGCGCCCAGGCTTGCGCCCTGGTGCTGGCCGCCCGCTATGCTGAGGTCTTCAGCGCCATCAGGAAGAACGGCATGGGCGAGAAGACGGCAGAGCAATGGCTCCGGGAGCTTCGGGGACAACGGCTCCAGGACTACACCCTGGAACGAGACGCCAATGGCGCCCTGCGTATCCAGGCGGAGCCAGGCGAAGACACCGAGGCGCTGACTCGCGCTATCGAGAGCATCGGTCGGGTCAACCCTGCGTTCTTCGGCGCGGCAGCCGCCCCGGCAGTTCCCTCCAAGCCCCAGCCCAGCAAGGTCCTGTCGCTGATGGAAGCGCGTGATCTTTGGCTCAAAGCCATTGCCCCAGACACCATCCCCAAGACCTACAGCATCAAGAAGTCGGCCATTGACGGGTTCGTGCGCGTCACCGGCCCTGACTATCCCCTGCCGAGCATCAACCGAATCGACCTGTCGAACTTCTATCAGTCACTCGCCGACGCTGGCATCTCAACCCCGACCCGAGTGAACAAGCAGTCCTATCTGGGCGGCTTCTTCGATTGGTTGATTGCCGCTGGCTATTACACAGACAGCAATCCGGCCCGAAGCCATGTCTCATACGGCAATAGCGCCAAGCGAAAGCGGCGCAAGCTGGGCTTCAAGGCCTTCGACCTGAAGCAGATCAGCCTCCTCTTTGCTCCATCGGCCTTTGCCACCTTGTCACCTGCCGCGCGCTGGGCAGCGTTGTTGGGCCTGTATACGGGCGCCCGTGCCTCTGAAGTTGGGCAGCTGCTGGTGAGCGATGTGCAAACGGAGGGAGGGGTGGCCTACATCCATATTAATGACGACGGGGAGCACCAGCGCCTCAAGAGCGAGGCCAGTATCCGGACTGTCCCGATCCATGCTGACCTGATGGCCCTGGGCTTCGGCGACTATGTTGCCAGCCTGCCCACCTCAAGCCGTCTCTTCCCCCAAGCGAAGGCCAATGCCGTCAATGGCGCTGGGAACTGGATCTCCAAGGCCTTTACCCGCCACCTCGCTGAGCACGGGAGAACGTGGCCCAAGGCCAAGCGCGGTTTCCATTCCCTGCGTAAGACGGTTATCCAGCAGATGCAGGGCTTCGGTGTCACCTCAGAAATGCGCGCCCAGATCGTCGGCCACGAGCTTGATGATGAGCACCATCCCGTCTACAGCCGGGAATTCACCCCGGCAGAAAAGCTCAATGGGCTGGTCACCCCTGAATTCAAGACAGCAGGGCTCTCATCCTTGAGCTTCAATCTTGAGCTCGCTGCACTGAAGAAGTTGCTGGGGTAGCGGATCTCCGCGCCAGGAAAATTACATGGAACGTCTAGGAGTGTCTCTAACGGGCCAACATTGGCACTGACAAACGCCGCGACTATTGCGATCAACGCAAATGATGGTTTTATGAAAGCTCCCCCACGTTAGGAGCTTCATATGCCCTTAGAAAGAAAGCTGGCTATCGCCAGTCGAGTGCTATGCCCTTTGATTGCCCAAGACCGGACACGAGACACGCAAGAGCGGATCGAAGACATCATCCATGCCCTCGAAATTGCCGACGAGCTGATCAACCGATGCATGCACCCAAAGCCTCCTGCTGACGACCACACACTGAAACCTGCTGTTAGGGTCAAAGAAGCCGTGGTGGAACGCGACCAGGTACAGCTCAGCGACATGATTTCAGAACGCCGTGGCGCAGCGTCAAAGCCCACTCGCGGACCTACCTACCACTGAGTTTTCGAAAGGAGGTTGGCTAAAGCCCCGGTTCGCCGGGGCCTTCGCTTGTCTATCAGTGCAACCGTGCTCCAGGATTTCTGACAGGATTCATTACGAGCAAGGGGTCCGCTGGAATAGGGGCTTCAGGAGCGTCAATGGGCGCATCCTCCAACACCGGATATCTCCGAAGCAACACTTCACTCCAATTCTCCAGCTGCGAGAGGGACTCATCCGTCTGACGGTTGTAGTCCTTCTGAGCGGCGGGACCAGTGGCCTCGTGAGCGCGTTGATACTCCAGGCGCCCCAGTTCGAAAGCCCGAACCCGGCGCGCCCGACGCCGCGACCAGTCTGAGCGATTCAAGAGGCCCGGCTTTGGGTTCTGGCTTTCGAAGCTCTCCAGAGCAAATTCCGCCTGTGCTAGCCCATGCTGAGCACGGTCTTCAGCTCTCAGCCTACGCTTGAAACGCAGCGCATCCCGCTTCAACTTCTTCAGTCTTACGAGCAACTCTTCCAAGTCGCCACGAAGCTTGGGCGCTGCGACATGAGCGGATATCAAGGTGGCACTGTTGCGCAGCAACCTGCGCGTAAATCTAAGCCGATCTCGCAGCGCCTCAATCCACGCCTCGGCCCAAATTTCTAGCACGGCCTTCAACGCCTGCTTGGATGCGGTGGCCTGCAGCTGCCGCGCCCCGTCGTCGGCAACCGCCCCAACCGGCATGGCTTCCCTACCCCCGTTAACCAGACGAGTCGCTCCACCAGGTGACAGCATTGGTAGGACGGGAGGATGCGAAGCAACTTCGCGCGGGCCGACCGGCGTGGCTTGATCGGATGCGGGCTCCATCAACCTGCCCTCTCCTGCCATCTCGGCCACGGCGCGATCCCAAGCGGCGCTGTTGGCCTGGTGGATCCCGTCATTGCCCTGCTTAAGGACTGTATCGGCGCCTCGGCGATGAAGCGCCGTCGCATCTTTGCCCAAATGAAGCCCTGGGATGCGTGAAAGCTCCGCCGCTGTAAGCTCGTCGCCTTGCTCTGCGGCCTCGGCGGCCTGATTCTTCAAGCTGCGGTGATCGACGCGTGCCGAGACACCGGCAGCGGCCAGGTGAGCATTGATAGCCTCTCCTACCATCTGGCGAATCCATTCCACTTCCCCTCGGCCTGAAGGGCCGCCATCCAGCTCCCTGGTCTTGTCCTTCAACCCGTCTGCGTCCATCCGCCTAGTCGTGGCTAGGATGTGGACGTGATAGTTGAGCCCGTCAGCGGTCTGTGGCTCATGGATGCTGGATTGGACAGCGAACCTGTACCGCTGGACCAGACAGCGCGATATCTCGGCTGCCAGATCGGAACGCTGCTCTTTGCTCAGTTCGTGTGGCAAGGCCACCTCGAACTCTCTAGCGACCGTGGCATCTTTTCGGCGCTCCGAAGCCTCGGCTGCAGGCCAGAGTTGTCGGGGGTCGAAAGCCCAGTCGGGAGCGTCGTCGGGAGCGAGGCAACGGGTCTCAACGACCCCGCCGCGCCTTCGGTAGTCGTGTCGAAGCCCCGTTCGCTCATCGAGGATCAGCAGGCCTGCGCGATAGGCCGCTGCAGCGGTGGATGCGTGCCCCTGGGCACGGCTGAAGGTCTTTACTCTGGTGTGATAAATGGCCATTGATGCTCCTCGTCCCGGCCCCCGCACTTGCCTTTATGCCTATGTTTTAGGCTTTGGCAAGCGCTTTTTAGGGGGTCAAGGGGCACAGCCTCTTGCGCACGCATTGCCCGAAGGGCAATGCCTAAGTGCGCTCTTGCTCCAATGACGCCCCGGCTGAGACGCCCTACAAATAGGCCAGTGCTATTATCCGCCGACGCTATGCCTGTTGTCTGACGAGTGACGATGAGCGCACGAGAGCATGGGACATGGCCAGCCGTCCTAGAACAAATCGTTAGAGCAATATGGCTGCATCTAGTGTCCACCACCCAAAATGCTCAGACAGCTCTTGCGGGTTGCACGCCCGTCTGAGTGGAAATGAAAAATAGCAACACCTATCAGACTCCGCCAACTCCCGAACGCGAGCTATGACTAAAATGGAAAGCAATGAGCGCATCACGATCACCTCGATTCCTACCCCTGTCCTTTCCGAAACGGCCGCAAAGAAAGACGTAATCATCCTACCCGAATTGGCCAGCCTAGGATCCGGCAGCCATGTATATGCATCCACTTCCATCTCTCTGAAGAAGTATGCTGAAAAACAGGTAGAGATCGACTTCCTTACGCAAATGGATGACCTATATGAACAACGATCTTCGGCCATCTATCTGCCACCGATACTGTTCGTTGCCCAAGCCTTAATCGATAACCAGGAACTCGTAAAGGCGACACTTGATATCATCATCGCCTTCATTCGAGACTCAGGGAAACCTGAAAGCGCACCCGTAGAACTGTCCTGTTTGGTAGAAGAAAAAGAGGGGGCGCGAAGCGTCAAACTGGACTACAAAGGGCCTGTCGACGGGCTATCCGCCCTTGAAGCCGCCCTAAAAGAGGCAGTGCGTCGTGGAAAGTAAATTTTTTGGCTCAGCTCCTTTCACCCCTCAGGGAGTCGTGGAAACGTGCCTTGCCTACATAGCCTCGGCAATCCAGCTCAACCTCATCGTTCGCTCAAGCAAACTCCAAGAAGAAAAGATCAAAGAGATAAATGATTTCATCGCAGAACTTAAGGGCTTCAAAAACTGGGCCACTGATAAGGAGGCCGAGCAATTTGCCAACGATCTATTTCACTTCCAGTGCTTCCTCAGAAGTGTCCAATCCACCCTAGAGACTTGGATCAACATAAAGAATAGTGAGCCGGAGAAGGCTTGGCACTCCCTTATGGATGCGATTGACTACAAAGACATAGCCCTGAGGATCAACGATTACGAAGGAATCCGAAAACATGAAGCACTGCTCGTAGACACGCGGCGACTACTCTTTCCTGAAAACATGATCTTCAACAGCCCCGCGTTCCGATCCACAATAGGCGACTGTTCGATCTGCAGCACCCCATTCCAACACTGCGACCATATTGAAGACTTCATATATTCGGGCAGACTTTGCCGCAGGATTAACATTTCAATCATTGAAGCAAATCATTCTGCCATTGTGAAGAATCCACGTGATCCGCGTTGCATCATGACCGAACGTTCTGATGATGACGGAAACATGATTAACATGCTCTCACTGGAGCTAACTGGAGAACGGCGCGAGAAGGGTCATGAGGCGATGCACCTGACCGGGATCTTGCTAGCAACCCAGCCTCTAGACTTTGACTAGCGGCTTAATTTAATTAAGCATATAACTATAATATCAAAACTAACTTCAGCCAAACTAATCGGAAGCTGTTTGTTAGAACATTTGGCTTAAACAGTACGCGATGCGATCAACCTGTAGGTCGACTTGACCGAGATATCCAGATGCCTTGCTGCAACGGCAGGGCCATTGGACTCAACCAGCGCGACGACTTGCGACTTGAAGTCGTCCGTATAGCGGCGGCGGGTGAGACATGACATGAAGAACCTCCAAGTGCGATCAAATCATCGCCTCTTGGTGTCCGTTTCAGCAGGCCAGGATCACCTCGCCCCTCGGGACACTGAGACATGAGCCGTACCTCAGGTCACCTGACCGCCACCTCAGCAGGTGGCAATCACAATCGGCTCGAAAGCACCCAGGTGTCGGGACTGCAATCAGAATATCGACTGCCGCCCCCTTCGAGCAAAGCGGCGGCGGAGTAGCCACGGCAGCCCCCACAACAGCAAGAGGGGCCAGAAGACAACCTGGCCGAAGAGCATCAGCCCAAATACTGCTCCTTCAGCGGTAGTGCCCTCCTCAAACACCACGCTACAAAGCCACCACAGTGCCGCGACCGTGATGAGCCAACGCACCACGTTGAAAAACGTCCACATCTGAACCTCCTAGCCAGGGGTTGGCGGCGAGCTTGAATTCAGCGACGGTCTACGACGGTCCAAGTGCCATCGACCTTGTCGATGACGAAAGTGCCGACAAGCTGCTGTTGCTCAGTGCGAGTGCCCAGCTGATACCGCGCAGTTCCAGTGACACTGCAGGCATAGCCAGGACTGTCCCCTCGCACGCACTCGCCCACCTTGAGACGTTCAAAGGTCATCGTCGTTCCCGTCGCTTCCTTGAAATATGCAGTCAGCGCCCTCTCGACATCGCCGCTCCCAGGACCACCCGAGCAAGCAACCAGCAGCGCAGTAGCGGAAAGCGTCCAAAGCTTCTTCATGTCAATTCCTAGATCAGTCGATGAGTAGGCAGTGACTGCCCGGATTCGTTGCAGCACCAGGCAGGACTTCGCTATCGATCACGGACCCGGCCTTATTGATGACGATCACGATCTGACTAGGCCGCGCAGAGGAGTCCTCCTCACGCTCGCCGAGGTAAGCCAGAGCGATGGCGTCCTTGAAGTCATAGACCTTGCCGAAGCCAATGACGCTATGCGCTTCGGGAGGCAGCAGAACCGGCTTTCCATCGAGCTTGATAGCGCGTTTGTAGTCCCGGCCTTCCACAGGGTCGATCCGACCAATGCTTGTTCGCACGGGACCGGTGGGGATCGCGGAGCCATGACCTGTGGACCAGATGAACTCGGAGACCTTGGGCTTCCCTCCCCCACCAACCTTGAACTGGCCGCTCTGCAGTTGGCACGACAGGCTGGGCGCAGCCCCAGCAGAAGCGGCGAACGCCAAGAGACCCACCAATGCCCAGCACCTCATATCCATACGACTGCCTCCCGATCCATTTTTTGCGTTGAACGCAAATGACCCGCTAAGCTTATGCGGTCAAACTCTGGAGAGTCAACGTGTTTGTTTCTACCGGATGCCCGCCCCTCAGCCCACGCCTACAGCCCTTGGTCATCGCCTACGCGCAGCGCGCGTCGCCAAAGGCTGGACGCAGGCGCAGCTAGGGGAGATGTTGATGGGAGTCGATGACTCGAACACGACTGCGCCTCGCATCAGTAGATATGAACGAGGAATGCACAAGCCGGACTTGGAGACCATCGAGAAGCTCGCAGAGCTTCTAGACCTTCCTGCGGCTTACTTTCTTGCTGCGTCGGATGTAGTGGCTGAGGCCATCCTGCTGCTTTCTCAGCTTGATGCTAGGAGGCAGAAGGAAGCACTTGGGCTGATCAAGAGATTGATGGACGCCTCATAGTGGCCGCAACCATCGCCACGTATGCCTAAATGGCTTCAACGATTACTACGCCACAGACGCACCGTTAGACCTTCACCTGCATTGGGCATGAAACCCAAGGAGTGATCGTATAACCCACGAGTCGATATTGATAACTATCGCGTTTACATTTCAATCTTTGTCTTGCTGAAATTTAAGCTAACTGACAAGACGGAAGTGCTTGCGCGATAGTCATGAATAACGATTTATTTTGTCATGATCCAGGGAAAATTAGAACTATCTATTGACGTGCGATCAAATAGCCTTACTTTCGATGCCAGTCAATATTAAAGGGTGGCAATAAAAATGAAGAGGAAGAGAAAAGCGCTTAGTCAGAAAGATTTTTGGTTTGAAGCCTACATTGCAGCACTTCATCGCCTGGACCATGAATTGGCTTTGGTCGAGGCAGATAGGGCGCTAGAGGCATGCAATAAAAGATGGATGAGGCTATCGAAAAAAGTTCAGATATGGGCAAGCCTCAGTGACTGCCCCGTTGGAACGGGTGAGTGGCATCAGGAGTAAGTCGGGTCCGAATATTCGGGTTCCGGCTTGCAAGACAAATCGATGTTAAGCAACGTAGCGAGCTCTCGCAGACTTGACACTGCTTGCAAAAACCCATCGTCAGTCATAACAAGGCAGTTGATAGGTTGATCAACTTCGCCATCTTCGCTGCAGCTCTTGCAGAGCCAATCCACATATTGTTGGAATTCTTCATATTCTGCACCATACGCACTTTCAATTGACTCAATATATCCGTTGGATTGGATGTCAAACTGAATTCGCGTGGATGTGGATAGCATTTCCTTCGCGGGCAGACGCTGGGTGCCACGCGTATCGCCCTTGAACTGATAGTAGAGATGTTTAAGGCTTGAGATGCACCGATCACTGGTTAGCTCATCTACACGGCGCATAGAGATGCAGGCGTTGATATAGGGCTCAACTTTAATCATTCCGTCTCGCAGCTTTCCTCGATCTTCGCCTTCCCAGTATGCAACTTGATGAATTCTCAATGAGCGTCGCAACATCTTGGCCCTCTCCTTGTCAGAAGGATTGGCTTCAAAGTCCTCAACTAAGCGTTTTAAGGTGCGGAAGGCTGCCTTCGAGTGAACACTAGCTCTGCTTTTGCGCTTTCGCTTCTCTTTTAATTTCCACTCATCTCTTATTCCTTGTCTAGTCGGTTTAACCTCTACTAAGAAGCAAAATCCCTTCATCGAGCTAAGGGCTACGTCAGCAGTCGAGGACTCGGCGTTGCCGTCTAGTGTGACGAAACCCGGCGGAATAACACCGCGAAGCGCCACATCATCGATAACGCCGCCCTGCCCCTGAAACCGAGCACGAATCGAGTTGAGTAGATCCTCTCGGGAGAGTATGTCATGAAGCTGCAAGCGCCACTGCATATCGCGAAGTCCAACCACAACCGATTCTTCCCAAAGTCTAGCCCTCTTCTTTCCTGCCATCCCAGTTCTCCTGTTGGCGCGTTAGTGGTTAGTCTCGCCCCACGACGATTCGCAAAATAGCAATGCGGGCTCCTTTGGTGAAGAGATCCATGACTACCAGTCCGGCGTTTAAGATTCAAAGCTCACCGTCAGTGCCTGGGTTCATCCCAGGCAGGCGTCAGGCGGACAAGCAGCTATCCTTGGATCTACGCTGACTGGTCTTCCAAAAACTTGGCAAGAATTGCAGCAGACGGGTAGCTGGACATCGAGGCAATACCATTTGCCAACTCCACGGGGAACAGTGCCCCTTCGAATTTATGGCTCACGATAGATGGCAAGGTGGCTAAAATCCGCTGTAGCCCGATCAAATCCTCTGCAAGCGGACGTTCGCCCGCATCCAGATAGCTGCCGGTTGGCACATTAAGAACCATAGACATACCTGGGTCGAGCTTCACAAAGAGCTTTTCTCCCCAGTTGGTCCGCTTGCCGTAGGGGTTGGACAAGTCCGGGGAGCGGTAGACCTCACGACGGACATAGTTGTGATCGAGTGCGGCATAGCTGCCAGGCTCTCCTCGCTCGTGCGGTGACGCAAACTGCACAATTGATTGCAGGTGATCTACGAAGGCGCCGCTCTTTTCTTGTCCGATGATGTGCACACCACGGCCCTGGCTCACAGCGAATGCCAAGAACTCACGAATGTTAGGGACGAGCTTTGAATACTGACTGCGAAGCGATAGGGGCCCGTCCTTGATGAAAAGGGTCTCCCCTACCAGGGACTTATCCGTATGACCCCACGCAACTCGAATGGCTGTAAAGAGCATCAGATGCTCCATAACCAACATGTAGGAGGACGCCACTGAATCTGGAGCGCTGTCCTCATCCATGTCCAAATGAAAGCCAATCAGGTCCGAGACAAAGACTGTCTGATTGCAATGAGCACACCCCCCCTCGTCTGCGTCATGCGGCAGCCCTTCGATCATGGAGTGACAATGCGGGCACTCAAAGGCGGGCGACGACGATGTCCCATCGGTCCATTTTTTGTAGACGAGCCATTTTAGAGTGTCAAAGAAAGCCCCATCTTGGTCAATCTTAAAAGAGTCCCTAACGATGTGACGGACAGCGTCGTAGTTGTTGCCTAGCGGGGTTCGCACATTCTTCAACGGGAACACCGTGGAATGGAAAATCGCACTACCCCTGAGAACGTCCTGCAGCAAAAGGGGGTGCGGGTTCTCCTTATCAATAGCATCAAGTTTGGCGCGATCTACCAATAGGAGTGCCGTTTTCACGAACGCCACCTCTTTAGGCGGCTTGCCCTCTGAGCGAACGGCAACGAACGAACCATCGACCGCCCAAACACTTCGGAGAGGAAGCGCCCCTTTGGTATCGATGGAGTGCCACAAGGTTCTGGACGTATCGGACAGCAGCGGCTTGGCGTGTTCGAAATCGCGAACCAACTCCTTGACCCAAGCGCTCTGAACAACTGACAAATGACCCAGCTTCGATGCGGATTCGAAGGGTAAGCGCGTTCCGGCACTGTAGGGCATGTCAAATGGCCTCGAACTTGTTTGCCTGCACTGGAATGACGAACCGATGCGACATGGTAAGCATGCGCATATAACCAGGTGTCTTAGCTCTGAGGATGTCCTGCTCGATACCCTCGAAGGCGATCTGAACTCGTCCCAACGCACGGGCCTCATCCTGGCTGGATAGATGGCCGACGAAGAAATTTTCTGTCTGAGCCAAAAGGTCCTTGTTGATCGTGGAGGGTGACTGGGTCGAATACACCATCCCGATGTGGAACTTCGCCCCCTCCTTGGCAAAGCGAGCATACACTCCGGTCAAATCACGCGCATCAGGAGGAAATAGGTTATGGGCCTCCTCGAAATACAGCTGAACGAAGCGACCTCCCAGAGCGTTGCTAACAAACTTAGTCTCTTGATGGGCGAACACCGCCTTCGACAACATGTCGGCAAAGTAGCGACGGATTTCATCCGTTGCATTACCCAGATCTAGTATTACAGTCTTTCCGTCGTCCAAAAGCTTAAGGATTTCGGCATTGAAGTCTCCAGCATGGGGAGAGTGAAAGACTCTGTAAGGACGCAGCATAGCTGGACCTGTCCCCAAGGCTCCGGGACTGAAGAATTTTAGAAGCGCGAGATGATCCGCTTCGAACATGGGCTTCCCAGATGAAGAAGTAAGCTCTGGGTGGTTAGGATTCTCCCTAACGAACTGAGCCATAACTTCAAGCTCAGCCCTCAACCCATCAGGTGAATCGATAGCTGCCGGCGCATCCGTGTCGCGAACAGCCTGATACGCGGCATTGCGCAAATTTTTATTGAAATGCGGATTGAAATTCTTTGCATTCTTTGAAACAAGCCCCAAGGCCCTCAACCTGGCCTCATCCATTTCAAAGCCAGCCTTTGAGAGAATTGCCCAGAACATCTGAATCTTTCGAATTGGCCTGACCTTTTCGCCATCAGGAAGTGCTTTTATGCCTTCGATGGAGGGCAGCTCAACGCTGCTGAAGCTTTTGACGTAATCTGCGCTCTTGTTTGCTTGCGCAAGCATGGAGCCAATGACCTGGATAGCTGAATCAGTCTGCTCGTAGAAATTCAGTCGCAAAGGCTTAGAGGGAGTTTCCGCTCGGCTCGTCAAGGCATAGACTTCGCAGCGGTCTGCATTGGCCGAGCGGATGGACTTGTTCCCATCTTGCGGATTGTCGTTGGCATACTCGCCATTCACATCAAAGATCAACTGGCCTACTGACTTGTCATCTGCTGTTGCATCAAGCATTCCCTTGGCAATGAGCTTGACTACGTTGGACTTACCAAGCCGCGTCTTGCCGAACATCGCAGTTCGGCAGCCCTTGAAATCTCGCATGGAGATTGATACGCCGATTCTGCTTGCGGTTGCGCTGGACAGACCGCACTCCATCGTCCTCAACGCCCCGATTTCGATCTGGCTCTCTGGCTTGACCATGCCATTGACGATTACTCTCAACAGAGCGTCATCCGGCGCAAAAACTTTGTATCGATGTGCGCTCACCACATTGTTCACATCACCGGAGTAGGCGAGACGTTGCATAGCGGCAGGATCGGCGTAAAACATCCCCAGCACATCACAGTCCAGAGCCCCCCACTGCAACTCGCTCTGTGTCCAAACATCCAGTTCTGGCATGGACTTCTTGTGCAGCTCAAAATACGTCTGCTGAACTTGATTACTCAGTGGCGTGGGTGACACGCCAGTCACTCGAAGAAGGGTGAAGTGCGCCGGTGCCGCCGCCGTATTTACCGGCGTCATGATCAAAAATGAGCCGCGAGGGATTCCGCCCACGGCCAGCTTGTAGGGATCGCTCGTGATGATCTTTGCAGTGTCGAAACCTAGCTCTAGCACGTAGCCCACAAAGCGCATCTTGCTTGTCTGCTTTGCAGCCTCATTGCGCGCCTCCGTCTCAAGGAAACTTCGCAGGGCATCAATCGGATTGCCTTGCGTGGCCGAGGTATGCATCAAGCTTCCAAGCGTGGACATAGCGACTCCTTTAAATATTGCAAGTAATGATGAGCTCTTCGAATTGCTTGCGACTCGCACCATCAGCAGATATCTGAGAGAACCGGCTTGCTGAACGCGTCAGAAAATCCCAGCTCTCATACAGTGCGCGGACAGAATGATGATTGGCATTGGTTGCCACGACTTTGGCACCACGCGCGGCTGCACGCTTGAGTGCTCTTGCTAGTCGTTCCTGGTCAGCCCAAGAAAAGAGAACTTCGTTGTACTTGATGAAACCGTTAAGGTTGTGCCGAACGGTATATGGCGGGTCGGCAAAGACCAGATCGCCTTCCATCGCTTCATCGATCACCCTTTCGAAGTCACCGACACGAAGATCGGCCGTGGCCAGTAAAGCAGCCATGGATTTGAAGTCGTCGGTCTCCATCAAAACGCTATCTTTGCTACCGCGAGGCACATTGAACTCACCTTGGCGGTTCACACGATAGATACCGTTAAAGCAGGTCCTGTTGAGATAGATCATCCGCGAGGCCTTTTGGACCAACTTCGTGGGCGTTCGCGCACGGACGGTGTAATAGTAATTGCCGTCTGCGTCGTGAAGTCGTTGGTGGTAGGCCAAGCTTTTCTTGAGGCCAACCCAGTGATCCTTCATAGCCTGGTAGGCGGCTATAACTTCCGGGTTAACGTCGTTGAGCACGGCCTGTTGCGGCCGCAAATGAAAGTAGACTGCGCCGCCGCCAAGGAACGGCTCGAAATACCTGTTATAGGTAGTCGGGAAGAGACCCGCATGATGCCTGACAAACCAGCGCTTCCCCCCTGCCCATTTTAGGAACGGGCTAAGCGTAGATTGGGCGCCCCTATCGAGACCTCCTCCCACTTCGGTCTCACCAGTGTTACGCCAGAACGACTTAGACTTAGCCCGCAGATTCATAACACCCCTTTCCTCTCAATTAAAGCATCAGGAGGGGCAATGTCAAGCTCTGACACAGGCTCCTTGGCTTAAGCTCACTGATGGCCTGCTCCGTAAAAAGCTTGCGCCGCTATGACCATTGAGCCTACTCCTCCGTAGTGAGCTAACCTGATCAATCCTGATTCCAGCGCCGCCTCAGCAAAACAACGAAGTCCTCGATCACACGACGCGCGTCAATCGACAGCACCTGCCTGACTTGATGCGCGGGAGCCAGGAATACAGGCTCCTCATGCTCACCCTGTCGCCATGGGAACTGTCCCGAATTGGGGCTCGCATCATGCTCCGCCCTGGTGCGCCATGCGCCGCCACCATCCCCACTGAGCCTGACGGCTGGCACGATGTGGGTGATTCTCTCAGTGGGATCGATCCGCGAGAGCAGCCATGCCGCATACCCCACAGCGCTGGCCAGTTTGCTAGCTATGTCTTCTTCCAAGACCACTGGCAGCCCCATCCCGCGTGCCGGAGGCGGCACGGGAAGACTGATCAACAGATCACCGTTTGGCCAAAGGCGTACCGATGCCCCAGACCTGTGGCCGTCATCCTGATCCACGACGAGTGCCTCACCTTCCAACCGAGATCGGCTACCGGCCGCCCGATCAAAAATCGGGTGTGCGCCAAAGAGAGCGCTCTGCTGAATCTCCGCAATCAGGGAAGGAGCCTCCATCTCTGCGGGTCGAAGGATGGCTGAGACGGGACCGCTGGCTATTGCCAGCTGAAGTGTGTTCGCCCCATATCCCCGCTCCAGCGCGGGAAGGAGCCTAGTCGCCCTAGCCTTCAATTCTTCAGGATTCAGTGGCGCTACGGCATGAGCTAGCTCATGCCGATGAATGGCGCGGGTCACCTTGTCCTCCAAGTCCTCTGGGGACACAAATTCCTGTCGGAAGAGGCCTCCCTCCCAACCTCCGACTTCATTGATCAAAGCAACCTGGCTATCTTCCGGCTCCGCACCTGCCAGCAGGAAGACAAGGATGGGCTTACGGTTTCGCGCTTCCAGAATTTCTTCGTGAGTGGCCGAAACCCCGCCCGCTTGGGGCACACCGTAGCGAGGCCCCAAGATCAGGATCACAAGATCGGACTCTCGCACTCCGCCAAGGCAAGCAACTTGCGGAGAGCTAGGCCTAGCGCCGAAGTCCTCCGCCATGATGGGAGCGTGCCCCAGCCTCTCGACGGCACGCTTCACTGCGGCTCGCTCGGCTTCCATCCCGGAAATCAACGAACTAATGAAAACCTTCATCTCGACACCCCAGATACGACGGTTGAGCGCCAGCGTTATGCCGGACCAAGAGCCAAGGCTCCATTAGACAATCAGGCGGTCTCCCAAGATGAGACAGCAGGGGCGCAAGGCCGCCCCTGCTTGGATGCACTATCCAGGGAAAGCCGGGAATTTTTCGTTAGGGTGGGAAGCCTTCCAAGTTGTGTAAGCGGAAGTCCCTTCCCATGCAGCGAACGCGCGAGGGGTTCTGCCTCGGCCGCTCCAGGTTTCGCCCGTATGTGGGAGCCAATACTTGGGCGCGACTTCCTTCTTCACACCTCCCGCCTTCTTAGGGGCATCAGCCCCAAGTAGGCTGACGATCTCGGCGCGCTGCTTCGCAGAGAAGCTCTTGCCGTATTGGGAAACGAGGTTGGCGACCTCCGCGAAGGCATCAGCGGCCTGCTCTTGGAGAAGCTGGACTTCCTGCTCCTCCAACTTGCGCAGCTCTTCTGCAAGCTTGGCTTTAGCGGAGGCAATCGAATCAAGTGACGGCTTGGTCATTCTTAAAAACCTGAAATTGGTGGCGAAAAGAGAGAAGGTAGATAGGAAGCTCTGGACGCTAAGCGCCACCGTCCCTCCACCGGAAACAAGCTATACGGTCTTTTCCCTCTAGACAACCGGGCCGGGTCTGGAAGGGATGGAGTTCCCTCCATTCAACCTAGCCGGGGTTGCCACTTGCCATAGAGCCTGGGCGAGGCGACCCAACAAAGAGAATGGAGGATGGTGATGCCCATCGCAAATTCGAAAAGATCCTGCATGCCTATTCTGTAATAAAGCACGCTTAGGCGTAAGCACACTCAAAATCGTACAGTACACAAATGACTGCAAGATAGAAGCGGTCACCCAAGGCAAACCATTACGCGACAAGGCTCCAAAAGGCACAGAGGACTAATTCACCAGAAAAGTATTCGCGCTAATTTCTACGGTTCGGCGAATGCCTAAGCAACGCGGCAACGCTCTAGATCTCGTTTGACGAATCAAAGCCAGGCCTTAGCACTGCTCCCATCATCCAAGGAGACAGGGCCGTGCCAAAAACAGTAAAGAACTTCCTTCAAGACTTCCCTTTTAATCCCGACGCCGATGACACGCTTCACCTTAAGGGCATCAGGATCGGGCGCTTCCGGATTGATGAGCTGGTCATCACCGGACGCGAAGCGGCCATCCATGCGCAAGAGATCCTCAACGCGGCTATGGAGCGCTCCCGACGCTCTCGCATCAATGCCGCAGGCACGCGCTACCTTGAGCCCCTATCCGCAGGCCACCCCGCCCGGCTTCTTTCCGTAGAGATCAAGGACTATCTGGGAGATAGAGAGCGCCGCTGCCTCGCACAAGAGACCATCGACTCTACGGCCCGAACCCTGCGGCTTCTCCAGATGACCTGCGGGGACATCCCCGTGTCGCGCATTGACCACCCCCACATTTACCGCCTCTGGGACCTCATGCGCTGGTCACCCCCAGGGCTCTTCTCTGATCCCGCCTATCGAGGGATCAGCTATGACGAAGCAATTGCCTGCGGCAAGGAGCTAGATGTTCCTCAGCTCGCCCCTGCAACGCTTGAACGTCATCGACGCTTCCTGGTCTCCTTCTTCAATCAGCTGGTCAAGACCAAAGCTATTGATGCGTCCCCCATGGCTGCGTTCGCAGAGATCAAGAAAGACCTGGTCACCGATCCCAACAAGCCAGAGCGGCTCTTTGATGAAGACGACCTCCGCCGCATCTTCGACCCGAAGACGTTCATTCCCTGGGCGAGCAAATACCCCCACCGATGGTGGCTCCCCATAATCGGCCTGTATACAGGCGCACGCATCAACGAAGTCGCTCAGCTGAAGGTCGCCGACATCGTCCAGGAGAGCGATGTCTGGTGTATCCGCATCCAGAAGACTGTGGATCCTGACTTGGCGCACCGGACCCGGCTCAGGAGTCGGCAAAGCCTAAAGGGCAAGGCATCTATCCGAACGATCCCCATCCCGAAGCCCCTGTTGGACGCAGGCTTCCTAGACTTCATGGATGACATCAGAGAGTGCGGCCACCCTCGCCTCTTCCCACACCTATCCGCTGGTGTGAACCGTAAGACCGGCGAGACCAATGCTCGCTACAGCCTGGCGGCGCTTAGCCAGTTCAGCCGCTACATGAAGGACCTTGGCTTCCCTAGAGGGGTCGGGTTCCATGCCTTCCGCCACACCATCGCTACAGAGCTCCACCACCAGAACGTCCCTGACGAAGACATTGCTCTGATCACGGGCCACTCTGTCAGCAAGCGCGTGCCCGTGCTTCACGATGCTTACTTCCACAAGAAGCCTGCCGTGATGCGCAGGAAGCAGATAGAGACCTTGGAGAAATACAGGCCTGCCGTGGTGCTTCCAGTCTATGCCAAGGGGCAATTCAAGCGATGCTTGAAGGACAAAAAGAGGTTCTATCCTTAAGCATCGAAGCAGAATCAGCCCAGCCGGGAGGTAGTCCAGCCTCCACGCTGACTAGCCTTGCTACATGGGATACATTCGAGGCCTATGGGCAAGGCTAGGACGCCGCCGAGCCGTGCCCCTGACATTTCTGGTCCCAGAAGGAGCTGGTAGCTAAATGGATTCAACTCGATTGCGGGCACCTGTTACCCATCGTTTCAAGCCATTCGGCGCCTGCATCTATTGTGGTGCTACACAAGGGCGCTTGACCGAAGAGCACATCGTGCCGAAAGGCCTTGGTGGAACTCTCGTACTGCCAGATTCAAGTTGCGATCCGTGTGCAAAGCTTACGTCCCAGTTCGAAATGAGAGTGCTTCGCGGATTTTTGGATCGCGGCCGCCAATCTTTGGGAATAAAGGGTCGAAAATCTCATCGACGGCCCGCCACGGAATCGATGAAACAGACCTTCATACGCGCCGATAATTCCCTGGTTGAGCACGATGTCCCTTGGGATCAAAGCGTCAAAGTCATGCACCTCCCCGTCCTTCCTCTGCCCGGTTTCCTCGACCCAAAATTTCCGCCCGATCCTTCTGCAGAGGGCATAGAGGTTTCCGCCATGGATACGCTGACCATGGGACTTGGCGAGGGGGAGACAGTTCGCGAGCACACCTCTGTCGGCATCCAGTTTCAGGACAGGATGGACATCTGGTCATTCGTCCAGATGCTGGCCAAGATTGCACACGGCTACCAGGTCGCGGTGCACGGTGCTTTTCCTATTGAGCAAAGCCCACTGGTGCCCATCATTCTTGGCAAGCGATGGGATGCGCGAAACTGGATTGGTTGCACAGAGCAGGATCCGCTTCCATCTGATCGTCAGTGCTTGCACCTTCTCCAAGACGTTCCATTGACGGGCGGTGATGGCTCCAGCGCTTCGGTGATCCGCATCAAGCTGTTCGCCGACTATCCGAGCCCGACCTACGCTTTAGCGGCCAGACTTCAAGCCTGAAACGAGAGCGTTGCCTTCCTACCAATAGGCGCTGCGCCTGGACTTCGAACTAGACCAGCGTAAAGACATAGGACACCTTCATGGCTCAACCGCAGGAATCGACCGTCGCAGTAATGATTGACTGCGACAACGTTGCCCCCGAAATCGTGGACTTCGCGCTCCTCATGGCTGCGCAGGCCGGGCGCGTAACGCTTCGACGGGGCTACGGCAATCGCGCTACCTTGGGCAACTCTTGGCAAGAGGCCCTGGTTCGCCAGGCCTTCACTCCATGCCTTCAGTTCCAATACGCAGCGAAGAAGAACACCTCCGATATCGCCCTGGCCTTGGATGCACTGGAGGCGCTCTTCGATCAGCGGGCAGACATCTTCTGCCTAGTGACCAGCGACTCCGACTTCGCCTACCTCTGCAGGAAGCTCCGAGAGCGCGGCGCCACGGTTCTGATCGTCGGCGAAGCCAAGACTCCCGATGCTTTGCGCAATGCCTGTGACCAGTTCTTCGAGTGGTCCGCCCAAGAAGCCTCATCGCCAGAGCCGCCAGATCTTCAGGACCCGCCGCACCCTGCTGAGCACAGCAGCGAGGCAAAGAGCAACGGCAGCGCGCCGCTCCCCAAACGCCGTCCTCGGTTCGTCATCGAGGCTGTCTCGCTGCTTGCCGGTAGCACGCCAGAGGGCAAGGTTAGCCTCAATTCTTTAGGCTCTTATCTGAAGCGAGCAGATTCCGGCTTCTCGCCTGGCATCTATGGGCATTCCGGTCTTCTCAATATGGTGAAGACCTACGATCTCCTGTCACTCAAGCAGGAAGAGAATGGGCAGTGGTCCGTAAGCTTGGCGCCTAAGCCAGAGACAGCCTGACGCGGGCCACTACTGCCGCTTGGCGCATCGCACCAAAAAAGGGCCCCGCGTCTGCGGGGCCCTAGACTTCAGTAGCCGTAACCAGATCGACGCGGCTGCGTCCTCGGCTGGTTGTAGGGGCTACCGTATGGATTGCTCTGCGTTGGCTTGTAAGGATCTACAGTCCCGGACTTCCCGTTGTAGGGGTTGTAATTTCCTTGGGTGCTGTAGTTGTCCAGCTTGGTGGAGTTCGCATTGCTACGGTGGTGAGGCTGGACGTAGGTACCGTCCGAGCGATAGTGCCCCTTCACCGAATGGCTCTGAGCCGAAACAGCAAAAGAGCCCGCCAGAGCGACACCAGCGGCAAGGGTGAGCAACAGCTTTTTCATTTCCTTCTCCTTGGATGGGGCATCAGTCCCCACAGCCTCGTGCCCCCTGCATAGGCTGCAGTCCCCCGATCCTTCTCTTGGCTGAACACAGGCAAGACTCGGAACGGCAAGCGTCCGTGTCAATTATTTCACCTTTCCCATTGGGACAGGGGCAAAGGAGCAGCCATATCTAATGCCGCGCGAGCCGAACTGCACATGGTAGCGACACCATCCAAATATTCCCCACCCCTTTACTTTTTCCATAAATCAATTAAAAGCTTCCAAACAGCTAACGAGACAGAGAATGAACGAAGCCAAGAGAAAATCCGAAAAAAAAGAATCGAATTTAGCCATAAATATTATGTTTACATTCATACTCACGGTCGGAATACTGCTTGGAATGGTCATTACCTTCGTCGCACTCTCACCCGGAACGGATGCTCATACTTGCCAAGGGGCCGCGGCTAGCTCATCCACAAAGACGACGCCCACAGCATCAGGCTCGCCAAAGTCCCAATGATTGTCCACAACCTGGAGTTAAATCTCTTACGCAACCCGACGGAGCAAAAGAATGCAATCAAAAATATTGAGAACCAATTTGTCGCTGCGAATACACCTTTTTCAGGAAATTTATCCCAGTTAAATAAAATAATCATCTCGGCACCCAAAGTCACAACCGAGATCAGCGAGAGCCAGCGCAGACTAATTGAATCAAGCCCACCATCAATAACTTCTTCCAGCCCATTTGCGAAAAGATGGAATTTCCGCCACACCTCAGCGACCTTTTTCCGTGCATTTGAAATAAGCAGACTTATTTTAAACTTCACCCCACAACCTCCATGCCATGCGGCTTGTTGAAAATCTTTACTGCTGCTGATCTTACTTTACTGGTGTGCCATCAGGAACGTCATACATGATGTCAGTGATCTCACTCACAAGACGGTGATCAAGCAAGAGAGTAATGATGACCTTCGCAGTCGCTGCAGTTGGAATTATTCTCCCAGCCTTATCGAAGGTTACGCCCCACTTCCGTTTCGTCGCAACGGCCTTGAGCGCCTTGAGATACTTGGGGTCAGAGTAAAGGGATTTTTCCTGAATGACCGCCATCCTCTTCAGGTGCGTACCGTTCTCACCTACATATTCCAACAACGGCGCCATATCAGTAAATAGAGCGGAGAAAGACGGCTCCGCCTTGAGCTCGCCAAACGCCTGAACGTAACCAGCGCGATACTGCATCATTGACTCAAAGCCCCTTTTGTTCGACACCAGAAGAACATCGTCCAAGGCGAAGATGTCAAATCGCGGCTCAAGGGTGAACTCATCACCTGCTACAGCGGACAACTGTCCATTCTCAAAAATGGCATTAATCACGTTTTTCTTTTTGTAGACAGGCTTCCACGTCATCGGAGTGCGCCGCGTGGCGTAGAGGGTCTTCCCGTCCTTTACAAACTTCACCAGGTAGCCGACAGCGCCTTTGAGCTTCTTAAGATCATTAGTCGCATGGTCAGACTCCGGCTCGTCAACGAGATCCTTTAGAACCTGAAAGTCGGTATCACCCACAGCAATAGTAAGGCATCCATCATCGGTGGGCTGAGAGAGATGCCCATATGGAATCCACTCGTTAATGCGCGCCCTCTCATTTTCCGCAAAACCCTTGAGAGCGTTATCCAGGACTGGATCCGTCTTGATGTAGTACGCCTTGAATTTCTTGGTGCCAGCGCTCCTCTTAAACACCCAAAGGAACACGTTTGACCCGGCGAGGTCAAATGCCTTGAGGCTTTTCAATGCCAAATCGCTCATGGGTCCCCCATCAAATATACTTCCTGAACATCCTCAATAAGCTGCTTGCCAGGCAACAGCTTTCCTTGCTTCAGCGCGCGCACGGTCTTACGGACCTGTTTCCCACCGACAGCAATATCAACCTCATACAGTCGCCAGCCGAAAGCAATCAATACGGGGTTCATCAGAATCTGCCCCGACCTATACGTAATCAAAAACAAGAGCACAAGAAAAACGAAGAATCCCGCCAACTTCTGTGGATCTCCGTAACTCAACCCCATGAATGATACAACGTAGGGGAAAACATAATTAATCAGGTCATTCGGAACGGGCTTCGCGGACAGAACCTCAGCTTCGCTCTTCAGTCGGACAGCCTTCATGGAATACATCGTCAGCCAAAGTGCGGCTGATGTAACCACTATTGCTGCCAAGGATGCCCAAGGGTGCTCGAAGATCTGTAGTTCGCAATCAAACTGTCCTCTCCAACCACATACGGGTTGTCCCCACAGCGCTTTTTTTATGTCTTGCGCCGCCAGTACAAAGGCCAGCGGGGCATACGACCCTAGAAAAAGCACTCCTGCTGACCACATCCGAAATTGCATTCCGGTATTTCCTTCTAGTCCACCCCTCTGTTGCCAAGCATAGACCGGCCTCGTCTCATCGACCGAGAACTCCGCCGGGTCAAGGACGCCAGCTAAAGACACCCATTGATTAGAAGCCCTCATAGATAGCGGCTCGCCTGCGGGGATCTTTAGGACGGCCCAAGCCGACGAACTCCAGGCCGTACGCCTGCTCGCATCATGGTGCGAACTTGGGTAGCATCCGGGACACACCACAGGACACAAATCCGGTTTGTGGACGCCTCCGGAGCTAGGCGGGACGGTCAAGGTACTGTTTCCCCCTCTCTCCGCCAGACAAATGAAGAAGCCGCCCTCTGGGCGGCTTTTTTATTTGGCTGGCGGAGAGCATCGGGCGAGAGAAGCCCTGCCGGGGTTCGACGGTTCTGCAGGAGCAGAACCGGACCGCCGAAGGCGGGTCCCGGGGCGCAGCGCGCACCGGGATCGGGTGCATGGATGCACCCGACAATCCCCCTCTCTCCGCCAGATAACTGAAAAAGGCTGCCTTCGGGCAGCCTTTTTCAGTTATCTGGCGGGGATGCGAAGTGCGCTGCGCGCGCTTCGCCCCAAACGTTGCTGCGCAACGTTCGGGCCCCTCCCCTTGCCGGCCTCTCCCCGCCCCTGTCGGGGCAGCCCCTCAACAGAGGGGCTTGTTGCTCCAGATCCATCAATGGGTTTCCGCCGTGCGGGGATGCCTGGTCGGCTGTACCTCGCAGAAGCCACTGGCGGGGGATGCGAAGTGCGCTGCGCGCGCTTCGCCCCAAACGTTGCTGCGCAACGTTCGGGCCCCTCCCCTTGCCGGCCTCTCCCCGCCCCTGTCGGGGCAGCCCCTCAACAGAGGGGCTTGTTGCTCCAGATCCATCAATGGGTTTCCGCCGTGCGGGGATGCCTGGTCGGCTGTACCTCGCAGAAGCCACTGGCGGGGGATGCGAAGTGCGCTGCGCGCGCTTCGCCCCAAACGTTGCTGCGCAACGTTCGGGCCCCTCCCCTTGCCGGCCTCTCCCCGCCCCTGTCGGGGCAGCCCCTCAACAGAGGGGCTTGTTGCTCCAGATCCATCAATGGGTTTCCGTCGTGCGGGGATGCCTGGTCGACCGTCCCGCTTCCACGTTCGATGGCCGTCCAACGACAGGATCTGCCCCACGTCGTGGCACCCCGCGCTTCCTGTCCACGCCCTGACCACTGGCCGTGCCGTGGCGATGCAACGACACGCTGGCACTCACTGCCTGTTGCTATGCTCGGGCCACAGGGGATTGATGCCCGCTATCGGGCCGGATGAGGAACATCAACATGCGGTATTTCATGACGAAGCTAGTGATCACCTCCGCCTTGCTGATCGGCAGCGGCACCGCAGTCGCACAGGGCGGCGGTGCGGCGCAGTTCGGCGCACTGGGAGGCACGCATGCAGGCAATGCCCTGGCGTGCGGCGCAACCCCGGAACAGGCCGCCAAGCTGCGCGCAAGCCACAAGGCACAGGCAAAAACCGTGTTCGGCGCCGAAGCAGGCTTCGACCAGGCCTATGACACGGCCGAAGCGCAGACACAGAAGAAGATCACCGATGCCTGGAAGAAGGGCCAGTACAAGCCCACCAGCGAAGTCTGCAACGAACTGATGAAGCAGGTGCGTTCATGACGCAGAAGCACGGATCGACGATGTCCGCAGTGCGCGCGAGCCTGTTGGCCGCCAGCCTGGTACTGGCACTGGGTGCCTGCAAGCGCGCTGGCGAAGCGCCTGCAGAGGGTGGCGCTTCCTCGGCCGCACCTTCCAGCACCGCAGCCGAACCATCACCGCAGGCGGCTGCGGCCACGGATGGAAGCCAGAAGGCCGCAGCATTCAATGTTGCCGAGCTGCCCGTATCGCAGGCAACGATCGGCAGCTTCCCTTATCTCGGACTGCCGCAGGGCTACACCAGCCAGGACGTCGTAGACAGCGAATTCGATCGCGTACCGTTCTGGACCGGCGATCGGGTGGAATGGATTGAAGGCAAGGTTCATTCTTCGGTCCTGCAGAGCAGCAGCGATCACCCTTATTCGCAGCTGGAGCTCAGCCGCAATGTACAGAGCCTGATCGAGGCCCTGGGGGGCAAGCGCATTTTCTCCGGCACCATACCGGCCGATGCATCGCGTGACATCGGCAACAGCAAGGCGGCGACCACCTATGTCGGCGGCATCGGCGACATCTACAACGAACCCGCAGAAACCTATGTCATCCATCGCGAAGATCGCGATATCTGGATTCACCTGGGCTCGGGTGGAAACTCCGGCGGCCTGCTCGTCGCAGAGACAAAACCGGTGCAGATCACGGCCAAGGTCATTGAAGCGGACACGCTGAAACAGGCACTGGACAGCAGTGGCAAGGTATCCATCCAGGTGAACTTCGCAACCGACGCTGCCGAGATCCTTCCCGATTCGGAACCGCAGATCGCACAGGTCACCCAGCTGTTGAAGGCCGACCCACAGCTTCGCCTTTCCGTTGAAGGACACACCGACAACAGCGGCAGCCAATCGCACAACCAGACGCTCTCGCAGGCGCGTGCGGAGTCGGTGCGCACGCGTCTTGTCGGCGGTGGAATCGCAGCCGAACGCCTGAGCGCGAAAGGCTATGGGCAGAGCCAGCCGGTCGCCGACAACGCAACCGAAGAAGGGCGTCGCGCCAATCGTCGCGTGGAACTGGTCAAGCGCTGATATCACCACGACATTACTGCGTTGAAGCACTCCGGAAAAAGCACATGCCCTGCATGTGCTTTTTTTCTTTTCCGCGCCGCACGGTCATTTGTTTTGCCGCGGATGCAACGAGATAAAAACACGCGGATCTTTCATCCCGTTCGAACAAGCAGCAGGCCGTGCACGCGCCCTCTGTGGCGCGCCAATATTCCGGCACCACAAGCCGCCTGCGTGACACAAATATGTCAGTTAAGTGTTAATTTCCTTAACGAAAAGCGGTGCATCTAGCTCAAATTTGACGTGATTATGTGCAGACAATTGTTAATCTGCAATGCGCATCACATTTTCAAATATTTCATTGCATATCGGAAAAACCTGACTTGTATCGTCAATTTTCTGTCGATAGGCTTGGCCCCGTTCTCGAACAAGCGACAAATTTTCGACGAACCAGGGTGTGAGCTTCCTGTCTTTACCTCGCCCTGCCATTAATCAGGATCCCCCAGCGGACACGCCGAATATCCCGCACACCCGGGAGGATTCCTGCCATCAAGGAGGAAATACATGGAACGCAGCCGTCGTCACATCCGTTTTTCCCGTAAGCAGGCCGGTCAGGGCATGACCGAGTACATCATCATCACCGCGCTGATCGCCATCGCCGCGATCGGAGCCGTCACCTTCTTCGGAGGCACGGTCCGCAGCCAGGTGGCAGGCATGTCGAAGGAACTTTCCGGCCAGAGCGCGACGCAGTCGATCAACCGCGCCAAGAACCAGGCCAACAGCGCCCAGCAGGAAGCTGACAAGACCAAGGGCATGGACGCGTACAAGAACAAGTAATACCCCAGCCCTGGCGGCATGAAGCCGCCAGGGCCCTCCCAGCATAATCTCCCTGCGCGCACCGCACGCGGCGCGCGACGGGCAGCCATGGCCTCCGGCCCAGGAATTCGTTATGCGCAGCGCATTGGCTTTGGCACGAAGCCGTGCGGCCCGGGGCGTTTCCAGCCACCGAACGGTCGCCGGCCAAGCAATGGTTCTCGGGCTGGCACTCATTCTGGTTCTATGCATCGGGATTGTCCTGCTGTTCAACACAGGGCAGGTGGTGAACAAGAAGGTGGAGCTGGTCAATGCGGCCGACGCCGCCGCCTACAGCGTTGCGATCCAGCAGGCACGCGCACTGAACTACGCGGCCTACATGAACCGTGCCCGCGTTGCCAACGAAGTGGCCGTGGCACAGACGATCAGCCTCTATTCGTGGCTGAACCAGATGCACACCACCTCCATCGTCATCCGCACCACGCTGGATGTGCTCTCCGCCATTCCCTACATCGGCGTGGTGTTCAAGGCATTGGCAACCGCCTTCAAGGTCGCCGAACGCATTCTCAAGGTCACCCGCCAGACGTTCCAGCCTGTCGCGCAGGCGGCCATCATCGCCATCGACAAGCTCAACATGATGTTCGCCGCCTCGGTGCAGCTCGTCATCGAGGGCGTATCGCGGCTGGACAGCTACACCATCGCCAAGGATGTGCTGCAGCGGAACTCACCGCAGGCACAACTGGGCACCATCGGAACCGCGGTGCTCGGCACGCAACTGGCCACGGCCGAGAACCGGCTGCTGCAGCGCTACAGCATTCCCCGTACCGCCAACGGTGGCTCGGCCACGCAGCGCCAGGGCGCCGACCGCTTCCGCAATGTGGTGATGCAGTCGCGTGATGGCTTCAGCAAGAGCCGCAGCGATGATTTCCTCGGCTTCCTGGTGCAGTCCGGCGGCACCGACATGGTCGACTACAACCGATGGGCAGCGCTGGACACCATGGCCGTCGAGCTTCCGCTGCCATGGCCGCTTTCCGATATCGATATTCCGGTCGGCTGGGGCGGTGCGCAGGCCGTGGAAAGCTATCGCAACCAGCGCTTCCTCAACGGCTTCGGCAACGGCAACGGCTGGTACTCGGACTGGGACCGCCGCCGCTACCGCCCGTATGGCGAAGCGGTGCGCCGCAATCGCGGCGCGGCGTGGATTGTCGACCGCAGCCAGGATGCCAACGTGCGCTTCGCCAATGGCCAGCATCGCAAGGCCTTCTTCACCGGCTACAACGGCCTGCGCGACTATCACGACGTCAAGGCCGGGCAGGCACTGCAGCCCTACGCCGAGAATGATCGTGACCGCGACAAGGTCGGCCCGGTCTTCACCATCTATGCCGAGACCGCCGGCACCAGCGCGCGCACCACGTCCGGCGCCGGCATCGGCGCCCCGGCCGGCTCGCAGATGGAACTGCCGGACAGGATGGCCAACAACAAGATCGCCGCACTTTCCTCCGCGCAGGTGTTCTTCGACCGCCCGGTGCAGCTGCGCATGTTCAGCCGCGATGACCGCAAGCGTGAAACCGGAAACCTGTTCAGTCCTTACTGGCAGGCACGACTGGTCAAGACCGATGCCACCACCAAGGCTGCCCTCGCGGCAGCCGGAGCCTTGATGCCATGACGTTTGCTGTTTTCAATCGCCTGCACCTGTCGATCGCCACACTGCTGATCAGCGGCTGTGGCAGCGCGGCGGACAACGGCGAGCCCGCCGCTGCCAGGAACATGCCGGGCATCCATCTTGACCAGATTGCCGAAACCCTGGTGGATGGACGCAACGCGGCGCGCACCAGCTACCAGCAGGCACTGAGCGACTGCCAGGCAGCAGGATTGCCGACCCGCGCACTGGATGACGCCGATGTCGCCCGCCTGGGAACCGTCCGTTACGAAGCCTGGCTTTCCAGCAAAGAGGAAGTGTTCCGTACCCGCGAATGGCGCCTGCTCAACGATGGCCCTGCGACCAGCTGCCAGTTCCGGCTGGAGGCCACCGGCCTGCAGGAGACCCAGAGCGCCTCCGGCGTGGAGCAGGTCGATCTGGCAACGGGAGAGCGTAGCCAGTCCCCTGCCGACAGCGACGGGCTCACCCGCTTTGCCGCCGAAGCCGACGAGGGCAGCGCCTCGCCGGGCTTCCAGCGCGCGGGCAACCGCAGGGTCGCTGGCCAGCCGTGCAACGTGTGGAAGGACGAGAACGGACGGTTCAGCCAGTGCGTGTGGTCGGCTGGTGCCAGCTGGGGCTTCACCCCCGGTGCGCTGAACGACTACCGGCCGAGCCGCTACGCCATTGTCCTGGAGCAGGAACCCCTCGACGGCAATGGCACCCGCCTGACCACGCAGCGCATGACGGTGGGCCAACCCTTTGAACGCGGCGACCTCGAGGTACCGCGCGAACCGTCCTCCCAACGATGACCTGCTGAGGTAGCCATGGACAGGGAACGCCCATTCCGCGGCGCGCGTCGCCAGCGCGGCCAGAGTCTCACCGAAGTCGCCGTGCTCTGCGCCGTGCTGGTGCCGATCTTCCTGCTGATCCCGATCCTGGCCAAGTACATCCACGCCCGCCAGGCCACCCAGCAGGCCGCGCGCGCGATCGCCTGGGAAGCCACCGTATCGCCGGACTACAAGCTGCCGGCCAGCGGCCGCCAGCGCGATCTTGCCGTCGACCGCTATTTCGGGCGTGCCAACGATCCCATCGTCAGCCAGGCGCAGACCGGCGCACGCGATGCCGCCGTCGGCGACGTCCTGATGAATACCTTCTCCAACCAGCCGCTGGTGCGGCGCGGTGACCTCGCCCTGGTCTCCTACACCAGCACGTCGGCAGGCGGCATGATGAAGAAGATCGGCGACGTGACCTCGATGTTCGGTTCGTTCCCGCCCAACCGCAACGGCCTGACCCAGGCCCAGCTGCGGTTGGATGTGCAGGATCTGAAAAGTGCCAACGGCAGTGCTGCCGCCTATCTGGAACCCTTCGATTCGCTGGGCCTGAAGCTGCAGGCCACCCATGTGGTGCTGGCCGACCCCTGGAATGCAGCCGGTTCCGGGCTCAAGGTCAACTCGTCACGCTCGGTGATCGCGCAGGTCAAGCCACTGGTGCCATCCCAGCACATGGCGGGCATCGCCAAGGCGTTTGACGGCCTCTCCGGCATTCCGATGATCGGGACGCTGAGCAGGCTTGATCCCGGTTACATCGCGCCCGACGTGGTGCCTGTCGACAAGTTGCCTGCCTATGCGCCGTCGCGTTGACCTGCTGGCGGCACTGGCCGCGCTGCTGTTCGCCTGGCCTGCGCTGGCCGCGTCCTGGCCGGACATTCCCGAGCCCGAGGGCGCGCAGAGCGAGTGGGTGGCCAAGGACATGCTCTACAACGGCCTGCCCATGCGCATCTCGCGCTTCACGTCCGCATTGCCGGTGTCGTCCATCGTCAGCTACTACAACCGCGAATGGCCCGGGCAGACCGTGATCAACGAGGTCGGCGGCAAGACCGTGATCGGCCACGCACACGGCGAGTACTACGTGACCATCGAGGTATCGGCCAAGGGCAGTGGCAGCCAGTCACAGATCGGCATTACACGCCTGCTCAAGCGCAAGCCCGATGCCGCGGCCGGCGCCGATTTCCCGAAACCGTCCGGGACGCAGGTGATCAATGACATCACCTACCTGGACACGCCCGGGCGCAGCCTGTCCATGGAAAGCACGCTGTCTCCGTTCCAGACCGATGCCTTCTATGCCAGCCGCCTCCCCGCGGACGGCTGGAGCCGAAGTTCCGGCCCTGCGGGGTGTTCGATGATCGCGCTGCAGTGCGTTGTCCGCTACAGCAAGGGCAGCCAGGAAATGACCATGACCTTCAACCGGCACGAGCAGGGAACCTCGATTGTCGTCAACCAGTCGCAGCACTGAGACCACCGCCATGAGAAAACGCATTCCCCCGTCCCTACGCCGCCAGCGCGGGGCCGCACTGATCGAGTACGCCGTGGTCGCTTCCGTCGGTGTCCTGGTCCTGGTCGCCGAGCCGAACATCGTGCTCGAGCTGATCGATTCACTGCGCAAGGCGTACCAGGGGTTCACCTACATGCTGTCGATGGGAGTCGTATGAAGGCGCTCCCGCTGAAAGCCAACCGCAACGTCGTCTTCATCATCATCGCCCTCGCGCTCGGCCTGTTCGCGGCCCTGGTCGCCGTGCGCTACGTGCAGAAGGCAGTGAACGAGCGTGCCGCTCCGCCGGTGGAAATGGTGCCGGTAGCCGTGCCCAAGACCGACATGGAGCCGGGCAGCATTGTCACCGTTGCCGACCTTGCAGTGCGCGAAGTCCCCGCCGACCTGCCGCCTGCCGATGCGATCACGCCGGACAATGTGTCCGAGTACAGCGGCCGCATGCTGCGCGCGCCGATCCGCGAAGGTGCACCGCTGGGTGCCAGTGCACTGGTACCGCTGTACGACCAGTTCTCGCGCGTGATCGCCAAGGGCAACGTGGGCTACACCCTCCAGGTGGACGAGACGAACTCGATCTCCGGCATGATTGCTCCCGGGGATCACGTCGACATCCTGCTCACCGTCGAGCAGGAACAGACCGGTGCCCGGGTGCTGCCGCTGCTTGAGGACATCAACGTTCTGGCAACCGGCAACCGCGTCGGCGAAACGCCGGCCTCGGAAGACCAGCAGGGCTATTCGAACATCACTCTGGAACTGACACCGGCACAGGCGCAGCGACTCACGGTCGCCGCCAAGGCCGGTTCGATGCGGGTGATGCTTCGCCAGGTGGAGGATCGTGGTGCGTTCGGCCTCAGTGGCATGACGCAGAGGGAACTGCTCGGCAACGGCACGCAGGGTCGTGCTGGCGTGCAATTCATCATTGGGGGCAAAGGGTCGACGAATGCGCAGCAATAATGGAATCCGCAGCCTCATCGCCGCCACTGCGGCCATCGCTGTTGTCACCTCGCCACTGCTGGCCGTGGCACAGACCACCGGCACCCAGCTGACCCCGGTACCGGTCATGGCCGCACCGCGCCCTGCTGTCCAGGCGCAACCGCAGCCCAATACCAACCATGCACCGGTACCCGGTGGGCAGAGCGCCTTCCCGGCGCCGGTTCCCGATCCCGCCTATCGCACCAGCGCGTCGGCCATGCCCGCGGTGCCACTGCCCACCCGCGCCCGGATCTATGCCGGCCAGGCCGCCGTCTACACGCTGCCCAGCGGGCTCAAGCGCGTGGCCGTCGGTAGTGGCGAGATGCTCGAGGTCACCAACGTCGGCCCGCGCGACCTGATCATGATGGGCATGAAGCCCGGCTCCACCACGGTTCACCTGTGGCTGCAGAACGGCAAGCAGCTGCAGGTGCAGGTGGACATCTCCGAGAACGATGCCGCCAGCCTGGCCGAGACCATCCGTACCCTGCTGGCCGACGTGGAAAAGATCAATGTGCATGCGGTCGCCGACCGTGTGGTCATTACCGGCCAGGACATCAACCCGGGCATCGGCAGCCGCATCGATGCGATACAGAAGATCTACCCGACGGTGTTGAATTTCACTACCGCCGACCCGGTGGGCATGCGCCCGATGGTGCAGATGGACGTGAAGATCATGGAATTCGACACCAATGCGCTGGAAGAACTCGGCATCCAGTGGGACAACGTCATCCGTGGCCCGGTGGCGGGCATCGTCAAGGATTTCACCAACAACAACTACTACCGCATCAACCCCGAGCAGAGCCCGGCCAACGGCGTGCTGCTGCCGAACAAGCTGCAGGGAACCCAGGCCTTCTTTGGCATCGCCACGCAGATCGGCTCGGCGATCAACCTGATGATGAACAAGGGCAAGGCGTTCCTGCTGGCCTCGCCCCAACTCAGCGCCCGCAGCGGCGGGCAGGCCAAGTTCCTGGCCGGCGGCGAAGTGCCGATCCCGGTTCCGCAGGGCTTCGGCCAGGTCACCGTCGACTACAAGGAATACGGCATCAAGCTCGACATCGAGCCCCTGGTCAACTTCAATGAGGACATCTCCACCCGCATCCTGGCTGAGGTCAGCCGCGTCGATCCGACGGTGACCGTGCAGGGCGTGCCTGGCTTCACCACCCGCCGCACCGAGTCGGAAATCAACGTCCACGCAGGGGAAACCATCGTCATCTCCGGGCTGATCGACTCCAGCGCGCAGCAGGATGCCAAGCGCCTGCCGCTGCTGGGCGATATCCCGATCCTCGGAAAGCTGTTCCGCTCCGATGGCTTCCGTGGCAATCGTACCGAGCTGGTGATGTTCGTTACTCCGCGCGTGGTGACGCCGGGCTCGCAGGAAAACCTCGATGGCCTGGAGCGTGCGCGACAGATCCAGGAGCGCGGCCAGCAGGCCATGCCGCGCAGGAACAAAGATTTCGTGCAGTGACCGGAGCCGTCGCATGTTCAACATCCTCATCGACACACCCAACCGCGACCAGCGACGTGTCCGCTGCCTGCACCGTGAATGCGGGATCGGCCGTGGCGACGGCAACCTGGTGGTGCTGCAGGGCTGGAGCATCGCCCAACGCCATGCGGCGCTGAAGCGCGAGGACCAGGGCATCTTCATCGAGAGCCTGGGAGGCCGCTCGCCGGTACTGGTGAATGGCGAACAGGTCAAAGGCAGCCGTGGCCCGCTCACCAGCCGTGACCGGGTGCAGATCGGCGACTACCTGCTGCAGGTGGTGGACGACGACCCGCCGGCCGAACCCACCGCCGATGCTGGAAGTTTCAATGCGGGCGCCGCCAACGATGTACCGGTGGACGCCACGCCCGCACCGGCACCCGCACCGGCGCAGCCATCCAGCGAACGCCAGCTGGCGCGGCCGGAGCAGCTGCCGCCGGACATGGCGGTCTATCGTGCAAAGCTGCATGCCTCGCTGGTCAAGCAGATGGATCTGCGCCGGCTCGACGTGCGCAGCATGGACGATGAGTCGCTGCGCAACGCCACGATCAAGCTGATCGATGAAGTGATGCAACGGGAGTTCTCCGAGCTGCCCAAGATGATCAACCCACGCAGGCTGGCCAAGGAGGTGCTCGATGAGGCCATCGGCCTGGGCCCGCTGGAAGACCTGATCGACGATGCGACGGTGACGGAAATCATGGTCAACGCGCACGACCAGATCTTCATTGAACGTGCGGGCCGGATCGAACGGTCCCCCATTGTCTTCACCAGTGACCGCGCGGTGCTGTCAGCCATCGAGCGCATCGTGACGCCCCTCGGTCGCCGCATCGACGAAAGCTCGCCGATGGTCGACGCGCGACTGAAGGATGGCTCCCGCGTCAACGCCATCATTCCGCCGGTGGCGCTGCGCGGCCCGAGCATCAGCATCCGAAAGTTCGCCAAGCGCAAGCTGGAAGGAAAGGACCTGCTCACCTTCGGTTCGCTCAGCCAGCCGATGCTGGAATTCCTGATCGTTGCGGTGCGCGAACGGCGCAACATCGTCGTCACCGGCGGCACCGGCTCCGGCAAGACCACCCTGCTCAACATCCTTTCCAACTTCATTCCCGATACCGATCGCATCGTCACCATCGAGGACGCGGCCGAACTGAAGCTCGTCCAGCCCAACCTGGTTGCCCTGGAAGCGCGTCCTCCCAACATGGAAGGCAAGGGCCATATTTCCATCCGCGACCTGGTGCGCAACGCGCTGCGCATGCGCCCGGACCGCATCGTGGTCGGCGAGTGCCGCGGCGGCGAAGCACTGGACATGCTGCAGGCCATGAACACCGGCCACGAAGGATCGCTGACCACCGCCCATGCCAACAATCCGCGCGAGGCGCTGTCGCGCCTGGAAGTGATGGTCATGATGTCCGGCATGGAGCTGCCGATGACGGTGGTGCGCGAACAGATCTCGTCGGCAGTGGACCTGATCGTGCACCAGAAGCGCTTCCCCTGCGGTTCGCGCAAGGTCAGCCACATCACTGAGTTGACGGGCATGGAAAGCGGAACCATCCAGCTGCAGGATGTGTTCCTGTTCAAGGCACGCTCCACTGCCGGACGCGATGGCAAGGTGGTGGGCGAGTTCGTCGCGACCGGTGCAGTGCCGGAGTTCTATGAAGAGCTTGCCGAGCGCGGCGTCGCCGTTGACCTGGACATTTTCCGTACCGGGGGACGGCGGAATGAGTGACATCCTGCTGATCGCCCTGCTGTGTTTTGCCTGCGTGACGGGCTCGGTGCTGTTGCTGGCGCGTGCCAGCTCCGGCTTCATGGACCGTTACCGCGCCAACTTCATGGACCAGGCGCGGGTCAATCTGGCCGACATGTTCCTGTTCGTCGACCCGCGCGTGCTGTTCAGGACCAATGTCCTGATGCTGCTGGCGATTCCCGTGCTGCTGTGGATCGTCACCGGCGGCAACCTGCTGCTGCCGATCCTGGCCCTGATCCTGCTGGCCATAGCGCCACGCAAGATCTACCTGTGGCTGAAGCAGCGCCGCCTCGACCAGATCCAGCAGCAGTTGCCCGACGGGCTGCTGATGCTGGCCGGCAGCCTCAAGGCCGGCGTCGGCTTCAATCCTGCGCTGGAAGCACTGGCCCATGACGGCCTGCCTCCGCTGGCCCAGGAGCTGGCACTGGTACTGCGCGAGCAGCACATGGGCGTGCGCACGGAGGAGGCGCTGGACAACTTCGCCGCCCGCGTGCCCATTGCCGACGTGAAGCTGTTCGTGGCCGCCGTCAGCATTTCGCGCGAGGTTGGTGGCAATCTCGCCGAGAGCCTCTCCACGCTCGCCGAAACGCTGCGGCGCAAGCTCATCATGGAAGGCAAGGTCAAGGCACTTACCGCGCAGGGGCGCCTGCAGGGCATCGTGATGGCGATGCTGCCAGCCGGCCTTGTCGGCTTCCTCGTGCTGTTCTATCCAGAAACGATGAACCCCATGTTCCACACCTTCATCGGCTGGTGCGTCATGGCCCTGATCGGGGTACTGGAATACCTCGGCTACCGCATGTGCCGCAAGATCATGACGATCGATATATGAACGCCCTGCTCATCCTGGTCGCACTGCTTGCCGCTGCCGCTGTTGGGCTGCTTGCATTCGCGCTGCGCGGACTGGTGCAGTCGGTCGAGGTGGACCAGCGCAACTACCAGGATCCGCTGCCGCTGCTGCTGCGCATCCTGTGGCCGCTGATTACGGTCGCTACGCGCCTGGCCGGGCCGCGCCTGTCCTCGGCACAGCTGGAGCGCGCGCATCGCAGCCTGCAGTCGGCCGGCCAGGACTTCGTGCTGTCACCGGAAGAACTGTATGGCGCACGCATCGTCTCCGCCGCCGTGGCCAGTACCTTCCTGTTGCTCACCATCATCCTGCTGGGCCGGTTCGGAGTCGGCTCCGTGCTGATGGCCCTGGCATTCGGCGCACCGTTCGGGTGGATGTATCCCACGCTGTGGCTGGGCGAACGGCGGAAAGCGCGCTCCAAGCATGTGATCCGCGACCTGCCTATCTTCCTCGACTTCATCACCATGGCCGTCGAAGCGGGCCTGAACATCACCGGTGCGATCGAACAGTCCGTCGACAAGGGTCCACCCGGTCCGCTGTCACAGGAGTTCTCGCGCATGTTGCGTGATCTGCGCGCCGGCCTTCCGCGTGCCGAAGCGCTGCGGCGCATGTCCGATCGCGCCGACATTTCCCAGGTGACCAGCTTCACCAGCGCCTTGATCCAGGCGGACCGGGTGGGTGCCAGCCTGAGTGACACACTGCGCTCGCAGGCCATGCAGCGCCGCGAAGAGCGCTTCCTTCGCGCCGAGAAGCTGGCCCTGGAAGCACCGGTGAAGATGATGCTGCCGCTGGTGCTGTTCTTCTTCCCGCTGATCTTCGTCGTCCTGGCCTACTTCATCTTCCTGCAGATGAAGCAGCAGGGCATCCTGTGAGTCCCCGCACATGAGAACCGGCGCCCTGATCCGCAACCACCAGCAGTTGCTCAGCTGCGTCTGGCATGCCGATCGCTGGCACCAGCGGCTGCGCGGCCTGCTGTTGCGCGCGCCACTCCAGCCTGGGCAAGGCCTGCTGATAACCCCCTGCTCGAGCGTGCACACCCTGGCCATGGGGTATCCACTCGACCTGTTGTTCCTGGACCGCGATCAGCGCGCCGTTGGCTGGCGCGAGGCCGTGCGCCCATGGCGCGGCGCCTGGTGCCGCGGCGCCTACTCGACGCTGGAAATGCCGGTGGACAGCCTCAGGCATATTGCCCCGGTGCTGGGCGAGACGTTCCAATGGTGCCCTTCTCCGCCTGCGGCACCGCCATCCACGAGGGCGTTGCAATGAAGCACATCCGCACATCCATCCGCCAGCAGCGGGGCCAATCGCTGATTGAATTCTGCATCGTGGTTCCGGCCTTCGTCTTCCTCATCCTGGTCATCTTCCAGTTCGTCCTGATCTATCGCGCCAAGTCGCTGCTGGATTTCGCCACGCTGCAGGCCGCGCGTGCCGGCGCGGTCAGTGGCGTCAATCATTCCGAGATGCGCAGCGCACTGGAAATGGCGATGGCTCCCCTGTACGCGACCTCGCCGGATGCCGCCGGTGCCGTCGCCGCCCGCGCCAAGGTCGCCCTGCTGTGGAAGAACCCGTTGCTGTCACCGAAGATCGAGGTCATTTCACCCAGCCGCGCGGCGTACAACGAGTTCCGCGAGCGCCAGTTCGATGGGCGCTATGCGCTGCCGAACGACAATCTTGCCTTCCGCGATGCACGTGTCGGCAGCAGCCGCGTCAGCGTGCAGGACGCCAACATCCTCAAGATCAAGGTCACCTATCCGATGCCCCTGATCGTTCCATTTGCCGACCGGGTGATTGCCGGTCTTTCAGACCTGGTCAGCGAAGGCGACAGCTTCCGCCCGGCCTCGATGCTGATCGAGGACCCGATCACCGGCCATCGCCGCATGCCGATCGAGTCCTACGCGATCGTCCGCATGCAGAGCCCCGTGCATGACAGCAACAACCTGGCGCGCTGACATGCAGGTGCTGCTGGCCAGCCTGTTGATGGCAGCAACCTGGGCCGCCGCCGCGCAATCCACGGACGCTGCTGACAACGAACCTCCACAGGCGCGATTGCTGGCACGCGCCTATGGCCTGGGCCCACTCGGTCCAAGCTCGCCTGGTGGTGAGGTCGAGGTCGAGATCCGTTTGCGCGGGCCTGCCATCCGTATTGATTTCCGCGGCGACAATGCGCCCGATGCATGGCTGACCACCCAGGGCCAGCGCGGCCGGGCATGGCTGGTGAGCGAGCGCGGCAACTACACGCTGCCGGTCGCCGACGCCAGTGGTCCCTACTGGTACGATCCTGCCGCCCCATGCCACACGATCGGAGGGCGCTGCTCTCCCGCACCCGGCGAGTTCATCCTGGGTCGCCTCGCTGCCGGCTGGCGCTATGACAGTGCGCATGGCCCTGATGGCACCACCTCCGGCACGTTGTGGATCGATACCCGCACGGGCCTGCTGCTGGGTTACCGCGGACGCACCGGCAACCAGCGTACCGAACGCGGCTTGCGGGTTACCGAGGTCACTTTCGATGAGGTGCCGTCGAGCCTGTTCGACCCGCCCGCCGGATTGCGTCGACGCACGCAGGATGCGGCGAACTGAGCGAGGTGGTTGCAGCGCCGACACCGTGGCGCGGGGGTCTCACTCCCTCCGCGCCGGTAGATCCACGCAGCGCGTGGATCTACCGCTGGCCCGCCCCCCTTAGAAGCCTACCCGCAGGTTGATCTGCCCGCCGACATCGCGGCGGCCATCACCGTGCTGGCCCTGCACGAACATCGACAGCTGGCTGTTGCGACCCAGGCCGACCGCCACGCCGAGCTGGCTGACCAGCGCATTGCGTGCCATCACCGCGCTGTAGACATCGAAGGCATCGCCACCGACCGCGAAGCGGTTGCGGCTGGCCACATCGGTGTCACCCGATGCATGCTGCCAGCCCAGGCCGACGGTCAGCTGCGCCGGGAAGCGCGCGCCGCTACCCACGTCCCAGCGGCCCCGCACGCCCACCGTGCTGACGTTGAGCGTGTCCTTGCCGCCTTCCAGCACCAGTGCGGCACTGCCACCCTGCTCCAGCGCACGATCACTGTCGACCCAGTGCCGGGTGAACTGCACGTACGGCTGCAGTTGGGTCCTGCCATGGGTCCAGGTCCAGCTGCCTTCGACCTGGGCGATGGTCACGTCCGAATCCTGGCGGCTGTACAGGGTCTGGCCCAGCAGAGGCACTTCACGCGTGGTGCGCGTGCGGTAGTCACCGCGCGACACGCTGCCACCGACCGCAAAGCCGTTGTTCCACTGTCCCTGTGCATACAGGCCGAACGTGTTGCCGCGCAGGCGGGCGCGCGAACTGCGATCGTACAGGCGCGTATCCAGCCGTTCGTTGCCGGCCGCCGCACCCAGCACCACGTGTTCACCCAGCTGCCAGTCCACACCCGCCATCACCGCATTGCGGTTGGAACGGATCTCATCGCCATTGCCATCGCCATCCTGCTTGAACACCTTGCCGCTACCGGCCAGCCAGGCCGAGGCACGCTCACCACGCACGGTCGGCAGCTCACTGCCCAGGCGCTGGCGGATGCCCTCTTCCAGGTAGTTGTCGTACAGCAGCACCGCGCGGCTGGCCGCGTGCACTTCGCCGGAGAGCTGGTCGAATGCGCTGCGCGCAGTGCTGGCGTCATACAGCAGCACCGTGTTGTACAGGCCCAGCGCCGCGCCACTCTGCGGCAGGCTGTCCAGCGCCGCAGCGGTGTTGTACTGGTTGCGCGTGTTGGCCACGGTGGTGAACGCCGCCGTCTGCGCCACGTCGATCTGCAGGTTGGCGGTGTTGGCGGTGTAGACCGGGGTGATGGTCAGGAAGGCCGACGGCGAGTTCGCCGAGGCGAACTGCCCGCTCACCCCACCGCCCGCGTTGATCACCGTGTACTGCTGGCCCTGCTGGTAGCTGGTGCTCGGCGAGATGGTGTTCACCTTTACGGTGCTGCCACCCACGTTGGCGCTGCCGCCCACCTGTACCGTATCGCTGCCGCTGGCACCCAGATCGATGCCCAGCGTGCTGCCCGGCGACAGGGTCAGGTTGCCACCCACGGTGATCGTGCCGGTGCCATTGCCTGTGCCGCTGCCGTTGCCCGGGCCATTACCCGGCGACAGCACGCCACCACTGGACACCGTCACGCCACCGCCGGTGCCACCAATGGTGCCGGTGCCGGACAGCGTGGTACCGCTGCCGATGGTCCACTGGCCGCCGATGGTGCCGGTGACATTCAGGCCGCCGCCGGTGACCTGGCCGGTACCGTTGAAGCCACCACTGTTGCCGCCGAGGTTCAGGCCACCGGGGCCGGCCTGCACGATGCTGCCGCCGCCGCTGATGCTGCCGCCCAGCGTGGTGGTGCCACCGGTGTTGATCACCAGGCCACCGTTGTTGGTGATGTTGCCGGTGATCGCGCCGCTGGCCCCACCGTTGCCGACCTGCACCGTGCCACCGGCGTTGATGGTGGTGCCACCGGTATAGGTGTTGTTGCCGGTCAGGATCACGGTGCCGGTACCGGCCTGGGTCAGGCCGCCGCTGCCGCTGATGGTGCCGCCGACGGTGCTGTTGCCGCCCACGTTGAACACCAGGCTGCCGTTGTTGCTGACGTTGCCGGTGATCGCACCGCTCGCGCCACCGTTGCCGACCTGCAGCGTGCCGCCGGTGTTGATGGTGGTGCCACCGGTATAGGTGTTGTTGCCGGTCAGGATCACGGTGCCGGTACCGGCCTGGGTCAGGCCGCCGCTGCCGCTGATGGTGCCGCCGACGGTGCTGTTGCCACCCACGTTGAACACCAGGCTGCCGTTGTTGACGACACTGCCGCCGATCGCACCGGTCGCGCCGCCATTGCCAACCTGCAGCGTGCCACCGGCGTTGATGGTGGTCGGGCCGGTATAGGTGTTGTTGCCGGTCAGGGTCAGCGTGCCGCTGCCGGCCTGGGTCAGGCCGCCACTGCCGCTGATGGTGCCGCCCAGCGTGGTGTTGCCGGCCACGTTGGACAGCAGCGTGCCATTGTTGGTGACATCACCGACGATCGAACCGGTCGCACCGCCATTGCCCAGCTGCAGCGTGCCACCGGCATTGATGGTGGTACCGCCGGTGTAGGTGTTGGTGCCGGTCAGCAGCAGCGTACCGCTGCCGGCCTGGGTCAGGCCGCCACTGCCACTGATGGTGCCGCCCAGCGCGGTGTTGCCGGCCACGTTGGAAATCAACGCACCATTGTTGGTGATGTCGCCGGCGATGGCGCCGGTTGTACCGCCATTGCCCACCTGCAGCGTGCCGCCGGCATTGATGGTGGTACCGCCGCTGTAGGTGTTGTTGCCGACCAGGGTCAGCACCCCGCTGCCGGCCTGGGTCAGGCCACCACTGCCACTGATCGCGCCGCCGACGGTGGTGTTGCCCGCGACGTCGAAGACCAGGCTGCCGTTGTTGGCGACATTGCCGGTGATCGCACCGGTGGCACCGCCATTGCCCACCTGCAGCGTGCCACCGGCATTGATGGTGGTACCGCCGGTATAGGTGTTGTTGCCGGTCAGGGTCAGCGTACCGGCACCGGCCTGGGTCAGGCCACCGGTGCCGCTGATGGTGCCGCCCAGCAAGGTGTTGCCGGCCACGTTGGACACCAGCGCACCGTTGTTGGTGATGTCACCGACGATCGCGCCGGTCGCACCGCCATTGCCCACCTGCAGCGTGCCGCCGGCATTGATGGTGGTACCGCCGGTGTAGGTGTTGTTGCCGGTCAGCACCAGCGTGCCACTACCGGCCTGGGTCAGGCCGCCGCTGCCACTGACCACCGCGCCCACGGTTGCCGTCGTGCCCAGGTTGTAGACCAGGCTGCCATTGTTGGTGATGTCGCCCAGCACCGAGCCGGTGCTGCCGCCGTTGCCGATCTGCAGCGTGCTGCCACCATTGATGGTGGTGCCGCCGGTATAGACGTTGTCGCCGCTCAAGGTCAGCGTGCCGGTGCCGCTCTGCACCAGGCCACCAGTGCCGCTGAGCACACCGCCGAAGGTGGTGCTGCCGTTGTTGCCGCCGGTGGTCAGGGTCGCACCGCCCAGCACCACGCTGGATCCGGTCACGCCGGCCAGGCCACCGATGCTCTGGCTGCCACCGGCACTGATGTCCAACGTGCCGGCGCCGGACAGGTTCACCGTGCTGGCACCGGACAGGCTGCCACCGGCCGCCACCGCCAGCGTGCCGCTGTTGATGGTGGTGGTACCGGTGTAGGTGCTGGCGCCGCCCAGGGTGACGGTTGCCGCGCCATCTTTCAGCAGGCCGCCAGCGCCGCTGATCGGGCCACTCAAGGTCAGCGCGTTGCTGCCCGCCAGGGTCAGCGTGCCATTGGCCAGCTGCACGGTGTTGGCCAGGGTCAGCGCGCTGGTGCCGTCCAGGCTGGCGTTGCCGCCCACGGTCAGCGCGCCGGTGCCCAGCGAACCGTCGTTGCCCAGCAGCAGGCCACCGGCATTGAGGGTCACGCCGCCCGTGAAGACGTTGAGGCCAGTCAAGCCCTGGATGCCTGCGCCGTTCTTTACCAGGCCACCGGCCCCTCCGATGGTGCCGGCGAACGTGGTATTGCCCACGCCATTGAGGGTCAGCGTGCTGCCGCCCAGCGCAACGGTCGAACCCGCCACGCCTGCCAGCGAACCGATCGCCTGCGCACCACCCGCGCTGATGTCGAAGGTGGTACCGGCATTGGCCAGGTTCACCGCACCGGTCGCCGCCAGGCTGCCACCGGCGCCGATCGCCAGCGTGCCGGCGTTGATGGTGGTACCCCCGGTGAAGGTGTTGGTGCCGGTCAGCGTCTGGGTCCCCGAGCCTTCCTTGATCAGGCCACCCGAGCCGGCCAACGAACCACTGAACGTGCCATTGCTGGCATCACCGATCGTCAGCGTGTTGGCTCCCAGGTTCACCGTACCGTTGCCGACCAGTGTGCCGAACTGCTGCGTGCCGCTGCCCGCCGACAGATCGAAGGTCGCACCCGAGGCCAGGTTGACGATGCCACTGGCGTGCAGGCTCGCGCCAGCACCCAGTGCCAATGTACCGGCGTTGATGTTGGTGCCACCGGTGTAGGTGTTGGTGCCGTTCAGGGTCAGCGTTGCGGCTCCCTCCTTGGTCAGGCTGCCGGTGCCGCTCAGGTTGCCGTTGAGGGTGAGGTTGTTGCTGCCGAGGACAGTCAACGCGTTGTTGAGGGTGAAGTTGTTGGCGAGGGTGACCGCTGTGTTCGAATCGAGCGTCGCAGCGCCCGCGACCGTCACCGCACCGGTGCCCAGCGCAGCATTGTTGCCGACCACCAGGCCGCCGGCGTTGAGCGTTACGCCGCCGCTGAAGGTGCTGCCGCCGCTGAGCGTCTGCACGCCTGCGCCGTTCTTGACCAGGCCGCCGTTGCCACTGATCGCACCGCTGAAGGTGCTGTCCACGGTGCCGCCCAGGGTCAGCGTGCTGCCACCCAGCGCCACCGTACTGCCGGCGACGCCGGCCAGCGAGCCGATGGCCTGGTTGCCCGCCGAAATGTCGAACGTGCCGGCACCGGCCAGGTTCACCGCGCCGGTCGCGGCGAGGCTGCCACCCGCGCCGATCGCCAGCGTGCCGTTGTTGATGGTGGTACCACCGGTGTAGGTGTTGGCACCGCTCAGGGTCACGGTGGCCGCACCGTCCTTGACCAGGCCGCCGGTACCGGAAATCACACCGCCCAGTGTCAGCGCCTGGCTGCCAAGCAGGTCGAGGTTCGCGCCCGCTGCGAGCCCGATGTTGTTGGCCAGGTTGACGCCTGTCGATGCATCCAGCGTCGCGTTGCCGCCCACTGCCAGCACACCGCTGCCGAGCGCAGCGTTGTTGCCGACCACCAGGCCACCACCGTTGATTGCGACGCCACCACTGAACAGATTGGCGCCTCCCAGTGTGAGGACGCCGGCGCCATTCTTGACCAGGCCACCGGTGCCGGAAATCGCGCCATCGAAGAGGCTGTTGCCCACACCACCGAGTGTCAGCGTCTGTGCACCCAGGCTCACCGTCGAGCCCGCCACGCCGTTCAACGAGCCGATGGTCTGGTTGGCCCCTGCGGTGGAGATATCGAAGCCGGTGCCTGCAGCGCTCAGCGTCACCGCGCCGGTGGCTGCAAGGCTGCCGCCCGGACCAATCGCCAGCGTACCGGCAGTGATGAAGGTGCCGCCGGTGTAGGTGTTGGCACCGGTCAGCGTCTCGATGCCCGTACCGACCTTGGTCAGGCCACCCGTGCCTGCGATCGAGCCACTGAAGGTGCCATTGGTGGCGCCGCCGACTTCGATCGAGTTGGCGCCGAGGTTCACCGTACCGTTGCCGACCAGGGTTCCGAACACCTGCGTGCCGCTGCCGGCAGACAGATCCAGCGTGGCACCTGTGGCGAGGTTCACGGTACCGCTCGCCGCCAGGCTGGCACCGGCCCCCAGCGCCAGCGTGCCGGCGTTGATGTTGGTGCCACCGGTATAGGTGTTGATGCCATTCAAGGTCAGCGTCGCGCTGCCGTTCTTGGTCAGGCTGCCGGCACCGGAAAGGACGCCGTTGAGCGTCAGTGCGTTGGTCCCGAGCACGGTCAGCCCGGCGTTGAGCGCGATGTTGTTGGCCAGCGTTGCCAGGCCGGTGGTATCCAGCGTGGCAGCACCGCCGACCGTCAATGCACCGGTGCCCAGCGCCGCGTCATTGCCGAGTACCAGCCCGCCTGCATTGAGGGTCACGCCGCCGCCAAAGGTGTTGGCACCGGACAGCGTCTGCACGCCCGCGCCCACCTTGATCAGCCCCCCGCCGCCACTGATCACGCCGTCGAACGCGGCGTTGCCGGCCGTACCGAACGTCAATGAGTTTCCGCCCAGCGCCAGCGTGCTGCCGCCCAGACCATTGAGTGCGCCGATGGTCTGGCTGCTGCCGGCACCGGAGATATCGAAGCCGGCGCCCGCCCCCAACGTGACGTCACCCGCCGCGGCCAGGCTGCCGCCCGTGCCCAGCGCCAGCGTGCCGGCATTGATGGTGGTACCGCCGGTGTAGGTGTTGGCACCGGACAGCGTCAGCGTGGTAGCGCCGTTCTTGATCAGGCTGCCATTGCCGCCGACCACGCCCGACAGCGTCAGCGCATTGCTGCCCGGCACCGTCAGTGCAACGCCCGAGCCCAGCGTGACCGCATTGCCGAGCGTCACTGCCGCGCCCGCATCCAGCGTGGTGCTGGTATTCACCGCCAGCGCGCCGGTACCAAGCGCACCATCCGCACCGACGACCAGGCCACCACCGTTCAGGGTCAGGCCGCCAGCGAAGGTGTTGGTGTTGTTGAGGGTCAGCAGGCCCGTACCGTTCTTGACCAGGCTGCCATTGCCGGCCACCACGCCACCGAGCGTGACATCGTTGCTGCCGCTCAGCGTCAGCTGCGTGCCCGCACCGAAGTTCACTGCATTGGCCAGGTTCAACGCCACCGTGCTGTCCAGCGTGGTGGTGCCACCGATGCCCAGCGCACCGGTGCCGAGCGCGCTGGCATTGCCGAGGATCAGGCCACCCGCGTTGAGTGCAACACCGCCACTGAAGGTGTTGGCACCGGACAGCGTCTGCACGCCGGTACCCGTCTTGACCAGGCCGCCAGTGCCACCGATCACGCCGGCAAAGCTGCCGTTGCCGGCGCCGCCAAAGGTCAGCGACTGCGCGCCCAGCGCCAGCTGGCTGCCTGCGACGCCGTTGAGTGCGCCAATGGTCTGCGCGGCACCGGCTGCGGAGATGTCCAGCGTCGCACCGGCACCGGCAAGATCCACCGCACCGGCCGCGGCAAGGCTGCCACCGGCCCCCAGCGCCAGCGTGCCGGCGTTGACGGTGGTGCCACCCCCGAACGTGTTGGCGCCAGACAGCGTGAGGCGCGCCGCGCCATCCTTGATCAGCCCGCCGGCGCCGAACACCGGACCGGTCAGCGTCAGGTCATTGCTGCCCAGCACGGTGAGGTTGGCGCCGGCGGCGAGGCCGAGGGTGTTGCCCACGGAAAGCGCCGCAGTGGCATCCAGCGAAGCGTTGCCGCCCACATCCAGCTGGCCGGTACCCAGCGCCTGTGCGTTGCCAAGCTGCAGTACGCCCGCGTTGAGCCCGACGCCCCCGCTGAACGTATTGGCGCCGTTCAACGCCAGTGTCGCCGCACCGTTCTTGACCAGCCCGCCGGTGCCGCTGATGACGCCCCCCAGCGACACGTTCTGGCTGCCCAGCAGATCCAGCACCGCACCGGCGCCGAGGTTGACGCTGTTGGCCAGGTCCAGCGCCACCGAACTGTCCAGCGTGGTATTGGCCCCCACCGACAATGCACCGGTGCCCAGCGCGCCGGCATTGCCCAGCAGCAGGCCGCCGCCGTTGACGGTCAGCCCGCCACCGAAGCTGTTGGCGCCATTGAGGGTCAAGGTGGTGGCACCGTTCTTCACCAGCCTGCCCGCACCGGACACCACCCCACCCAGCGTGATCGACTGCGAACCCGGCAGCGACAACGCGGCGCCTGCACCCAGTGCCACGTTGTTGCCCAGGTTCAGCGGCGCACTGCCGTCGAGCGAGACGTTGCCACCGATGCCCAGCGTCCCCGTGCCGAGTGCGCCGCTGTTGCCCAGCAGCAGGGCGCCAGCGTTTGCGTTCAGTCCACCACTGAAGGTGTTGGTACCGTTCAAGGTCAGTGTCGCCGCGCCGTTCTTGACCAGGCTGCCGGTGCCCGTGATGTTGCCGGCCAGGGCCAGGTTCTGGCTGCCCGGCAGGGTCAGGGCCGCGCCGAGGTTGATCGCATTGCCCAGGTTCAACGCTGCCGTGGTATCCAGCGAACCGTTGCCGCTGACCGTCAACGCCCCGCTGCCGATCGCACTGCTGTCGCCCAGCAGCAGGCCGCCCGCCGTCAGATTCACGCCGCCACTGAAGGTGTTGGCGCCGCTCAGCGTCTGGATGCCCGTGCCCTGCTTGACCAGGCCGCCGGTACCACCGATCACGCCCGCGAACGTCTGGTTGGTGGCATCACCGAAGGTGAGCGTGCTGCTGCCCAGCGTCACCGTGCTGCCGGCAATACCGGACAGCGCGCCGATGGTCTGGTTGCCGCCGAGCGAGATGTCCAGGTCCGCGCCAACGCCGGCCAGGTTGACCGCACCGCCGGCGGCCAGGCTTCCGCCGCTGCCCACCGCAACCTTGCCGGCATTGATCGCCAGGCCGCCGGTGAAGGTATTTGCGCCACCCAGCGTAAGCGTGGCGGCACCGTTCTTGACCAGGCTGCCGGTGCCACCGATGGCGCCGCCCAGCGTCAATGCGTTCGAGCCCAGCACATTGAGCGAGCCACCCGCGCCCAGCGTGATGCCATTGCCGACCCCAAGCGCCGCGCTGGTGTCGAGCGACACCACGCCACCAACATTCAGCGCACCGGTTCCCAGTGCTCCAGCGTTGCCCAGCACCAGGCTGCCGGCATTGAACGCCACGCCGCCGCCGAAGGTGTTGGCGCCATTGAGCGTCAGCGACGACGCACCGCTCTTGACCAGGCCACCGGCGCCACCGATCACGCCGTTGAACGTCAACGCCTGGTTGCCGAGCAGATTGAGGCTGGCACCCGAACCGAGGTTGACCGCGTTGGCCAGTGCAAGCGCCCCCGTGGTTCCATCGAGCGTCACGTTGCCGCCGACACTGAGCGCACCGCTGCCCAGCGCAGCAGCATTGCCCAGCAGCAGGCCACCGCCGTTGAGTGCCACGCCGCCACTGAGGTTGTTCACGCCCGACAAGGTCTGCACGCCGGTGCCCAGCTTGACCAGGCCACCCGTGCCTGCGGCGAACGTACCGCTGTAGGTGGTATCGCCCAGCCCCGCGAGGGTGAGCGTGTGGCTGCCCAGGTTAACCGAACCGCCGAGGCCCGCCAGCGAACCGATGGTCTGGTTGGCGGCCGCCGACAGGTCCAGGGTGGTACCGACGCCGACCGTGATCGCGCCGGTGGGTGACAGGCTGCCGCCCGCGCCCAGCGCCAACGCGCCTCCGGCCAGGTTGAAACTGCCGGTCAGCGCATTGGCGCCGTTCAAGGTGAGGGTGCCGGCGCCGCTCTTGGTCAGGTTGCCGGCACCGGAGATCGAACCGTTCAATGACAACGCATTGCTGCCGAGCAGGTTCAGCGAGCCCCCGCCATTGATCACCAGATTGTTGCCCAGGGTGAAGCCCGCCGTCGTATCCAGTGAAGCGCTGCCACCCACGGTCAGGTTGCCGCTGCCCAGTGCACCGGCATTGCCCAGCACCAGGCCGCCGGCATTGAGGTTGACGCCGCCGGAGAACAGGTTTGCGCCGCCGAGAGTAACGATGCCGGTGTTGTTGACCGTCAGCCCGCCAGTACCGGACAGCAAGCCCCCCAGGCTGAACGCATTGGTCCCTGCCAGGGACAGATTTCCACCAAGGCTGAAAGGGTTGGCCAGGTTCAGACCGGCCGTGGCGGAGGCGATGGCACCGCCGTTGGCGGTGAACAGCCCTGTGCCGAAGGAACCGGCATTGTTGAAATTGACCAGGCCATCATTGAGCGTAGTCGTACCTGCACCCGCCCACGCACCCTGCAGGTTCCAGGTGCCGCTGTTGACGGTGAGCTTCTGGAAGTTGAGGTACTGGTTCCAGCCCAGCGTGGTCACCGCTCCGCCGGTGCCGGACCCCGGACCGCTGACGACGTTCTGCAACACCAGCGTGTTGTTGGCCGCACCACTGCCGGTACCGGCGTCGACCGATCCCGCAGCCGCAACCTTTACCCCGGTGACACCGGTAATCACGCCGGCAAGAGCGCTGCCGCCGCCGCTCACAACGCTGGAACCCGACACTGCGGTGAAGGTGTTGCCACCGGTTGAATCACCCAGGTGAACGCTGCCACTGACCGCCCCCGCATTGAGGAACGTGTTACCGCCAGAAGCACCCAGGCCGACGCGTCCGTCGATGGTGCCTGTGTTGGTCACATTGGCGGCTGCACCACCATAGGTCACTACCGTGGTCGCGTCGGAAACGCTGCCTGCACCGATCAGCGACGTGCTGATCAGGCCGGCGTTGTTGATGGTGGTGGTGCCGTTGACATTCTGTGCCACCAGCGCCTGTCCACCGAAGCCCAGCAGCGTTGCGATGTTGACGACACCCTTGATCTGTCCGCTGGCGTTGTTGTTGACGACGATCGCGCTGTTGTTGGCAGAACCATTGCCGATGACCAGGCCGGGCGAGGCGAGGATGATCGAGCTCGGATCGATCGTGCCATTGTTGTTGACCGTCACGTTGTCGCCGGTCAGCGTTGCTGCGTTGCCGCCGCCTACGATCGGCGGCGTACGCAGCAATGCACCCGCGTCGATGTTCAGCGTGAGGCCGTTGGTCGCGTTGGAGTAGTTGTTGATGCTGGTGGTGCTGTCGCAGTTTACGGTTGTGGTGCCGGTGCACGCTGCGAATGCCGATCCGCTGGCCAGTGTGGCGGCCAAAGCCGCCGCCAGCTGGTGCGCCCGCAATCGCGGCACCCGCCCTGCGCTGACCGCGCTTCCGCCGGGGTTCTGGGCGACCTCCGAAGCAACCTGCATTACCCCAAGGGCACGATTGAAAACCAGACGGTAAATGCGGTTCATCGGTAAATCTCCATGAAAAGACCGGATGGCACAGCTGGCAGGTTTTTTGGAGACAATGCGGCCCACCCCGGCTCCCCGAACGGGAACAAGGCCTGAAGGCATTAACTCCTGAAAATCTTCACATCTTCACGCGATCGCACCCGGGGACAGGTGCGCCAGCGCGTCCGTCAAGGCGAAAACTCCCCGATTTCGCCCGACGAATGGCGGCACTGTGCGACCGACGGTGCCAGCGGCATGTGAATCACGCGCGCTATTTTTATGACGTGCGTCAAATAACAGGGGCGGACAAAATTGTTTTGCCGAAAATGCATATTGCTGCATGTGGCGGAGAATCCATTCCCCGCCATGAGTAAATAAATTCAGCTGCTGGAGAGTTTCATCAGCACCAGGCCGGAAACGATCAACACCGCCGCACCGATCCGCATCGGGCTGACCTGCTCGCCCAGGAACACAATGCCAACCACGAACGCCCCGACCGCGCCGATGCCGGTCCAGATCGTATAGGCGGTTCCCAGCGGCAGGCTGCGCATGGCCACCGCCAGCAACCAGAAGCTGGCGATCATGCCGATGATGGTGACCACGGTGGGGGTGAGCCGGGTGAAGCCTTCGGACTGCTTCATGGACACGGCCCAGACGATTTCCAGCAGGCCGGCAAACAACAGATAGATCCAGGCCATGACGGCCCTCCTCTTGGTAGGGCCAGGCCGTCCTGGTCATTGGTTCCCGATGTGGGGGAGGTCGTTCCTCCTGGCCGGCATTCTAGCAACGGGGGTGGGTACCGGCCGCCGCCGCCGGGAGCGGGTTACAGCCGATTCAGTGCATGAAGCTGGCGTCGATGGGCCTGCCTGCGCTAGAATGCGCGTCTGCCATCGGCCAGCCCGATGTGCAGTCCGGCTGTGGTCTCCGGCGCGCCGCGCGCTGTTTCCCCTGATCCGTGAACTGGCCGCCCATCGGGCGGCCAACGTCTCTATGGTGGCCCCGTCGGCCCCTCGCGACGCTAGGTCGAAAACCCCGCCAGGGCCGGAAGGCAGCAACGGTATCGATCGACGCGGGCGCCGAGGTCAGCCGGCGGGGCCACCGCCTTTTCCGCACTGGGGTCAGTTCCCTTTGCATGGCAAAGGGATCTGACCCCGGCTTCGCATTCTTGGCCCGGCATGGCGCCGCGCTACCCTGCCTCGGGCGTGCCCTGGTGGAACACCATGCGCCATCTGTCCCCGTGCCGGCGCCACAGCGAACTGCGCAGCACCCAGTGCTGCAGCTGCCCATCAAGGTGATGGCGGCTGCGGTAGCGCACCTGGGCCAGGTCCTGCGACAGCAGCCAGACGGCGTACTGCTCCGATTCGATCTGCACCTGGGCACGCTCCAGCGGAATCTCCACCAGCGCGGCCGCACGGTCGTAGCACTGGCCGGAGCTGCCGATCTCGCTGAAATCCTCATCCAGCAATGCGGCCAGTTGCTCGCGGTCGGCACGCACCTGCGGCGCATGCAGTGCACGCTCCAGCGCCTCCAGCCCGGCAGCCAACGCCGCACCTGCGGGCTGGCCGGTACCGCTCACGGCGGGTCCTGGGCCAGCACGTGCGGGGCGGTCGGGCTCGCCAGCGGCACGCACTGCCCCGGCTGCGCCACGCGGTGCCCACGCGCAGCCAGCGCCAGACCATCGGCCGCGCTGGCGTAGTGGTACAGCATCATCCGCGCCTGCAGTTCGGCGCTGTACTCACGCTCCAGATCGTCCACGCCGGTATGCGAGGGATTGCCGTGCAGGCCGCAATCGTGAGCGATCAGTTCGTTGTCACTGGCAAAGCGTGCCAGCATCTCCGGAATCGGCCGGGTATCGCCGCTCCAGGTCAGCGCGCCCTGCAGGCGCAGGCCATAGGCCGTCTCCGGCCAGTGGTGGCGCACCGGAAACACTTCCAGGCGCACGCCCTCGTGCCAGAACGCCTCGCCCACCACGATCAGCTGGAAGGCATCCCAGAAATTCGCACCGCCCTCGGCCAGCACGTTCGGGTAATCCCCGATGCGCTTGTGCAGCAGCGGCACCACCGTGGCGGGCACGTACAGGCGCACCTTGCCGCGCCGGTGCGCATTGAAGAAGGTATCCACGAACAGGCGCTCGAAGCCGGCCACGTGGTCCAGGTGCACATGGGTGACGAACAGCGCCTGCGGCATCTGCCCGTAGTGCGCCTTGAACGCGGTCAGGCCTTCGCCACCACAATCGATGGTCAGCCATGGGCGCCCATCGCGCTCGATCACCGACATCGGCGACCCCAGCTCGACCGCCGACGCATTGCCGACGCCGAGGAAACGCAACGCCCAGTCCATCAGGTGCCCCGGTTCCAGGCCATGTCATAGGCACGGCGCAGCCGCGCGTAGTCCTTCTGCACGTCTTCCACGCTGCGCTCGCCGCGCAGCTTGATCAGCGAGCGCAGCAGGCGCTTGAGGTTGCGCTCGCGCCAGGCGGTCGCCGGGATGCGGATCACGCCGCGGTCGAAATCGATCAGCCAGCCATGGCCGCTGCCATCGAACAGGATGTTGTGCGCGTTGAGATCGGCATGGTCCAGGCCGGCACGATGGAAACGGGCAATCAGGCGCCCGGTCTCCTCCCAGGGAGCCCCCCGGCCGGCCACCAGTGCGCGGTCGGCCAGCGAGCGCACGCCCTCGATCCGCTCCATCAGGATCGCCGCCCGGTAGCGCAGGCCCTCGCGCATGTAGAACGCGGCGATCGGCCGTGGCACCGGCAGCTTTTTCTCGCGCAGGGCGCGCATCAGGCGGAATTCGGCGAAGCTGCGGGTCCGGTCCGAGCCGCGCCAGAGGTACTGGTCATGGCTGATACGGGCCGCCATGCCGCCGCGCAGGTAGTGGCGCAGCACGCTGGCACCGAACGGCGCATCGACGAACCAGGCGCTGCCGCGGCCGCCCTCGCCCACCGGCCGGGCCCTGCTGCCCCAGTGCTGGGGCGAGAACAGGCCGATCTCGGCTTGCCGCAGCCGCTCGCGGTCGAACAGAATGGCCCCGATGCCGCGACCCTCGCGGCATGGCGTCAGCGCTTCATTGGCGTCGAATGCGACCATTTCATTGAGTCTAACAACACATGGCATCAGCGTCCTCCTCCTTGTGCCTCCTGCGCCTGTCCGCACTTGGCGATGTCACCCACGTGGTGCCCCTGGTGCGTACCCTGCAGGCCGCGCGCCCGGACACGCCGATCCACTGGATCATCGACAAGGTCGGCCACAAGCTGCTCGACGGCCTGCCCGGCGTCACCTTCCATGCCTACGACAAGAAGAGCGGCATGGCCGGGGTCAAGGAACTGCGCAGGCAGCTGCCGCCGGGGCGCTTCGAAGCGCTGCTGCAGATGCAGGTCGCGTTCCGCGCCAACCTGCTGTCGGCCTTCATTCCGGCCGAGCGCCGCATCGGCTACGACCGCAGCCGCTCGAAGGACCTGCATGGGCTTTTCATCAACGAACGCATTCCCGACCGTCCCGGCATCCATGTGCTCGATGCCATCGGCAGCTTCTGCGAACCGCTGGGCCTGCGCCAGACCGAGGTCAGCTGGGACCTGGCCGTGCCGCAGTCGGCATATGAGTGGGCCGCCGCGCAGTGGCACGACGATGGTCGCCCGGTGCTGATGATCTCGCCGTGCTCCAGCCACGTGCGCCGCAACTGGTACGCCGACCGCTACGCCGCCGTGGCCAACCACGCGGTCACGCGCGGCTGGCAGGTGGTGCTGTGCGGCGGCCGCAGCGAACTTGAGCGCAGCATGGCCGACGCCATCCAGGCACAGCTGCACACGCCGGCGCTGGACCTGGTAGGCAAGGACACGCTGAAGCAGCTGCCCGCCCTGCTGGCCCGCGCCAACCTCGTGATGACGCCCGATTCCGGCCCGATGCACATCGCCAACGCGATGGGCGCCAAGGTGCTGGGCCTGCATGCGGCCAGCAATCCGAACCGCAGCGGCCCGTACTCGGATCGTCGCTATTGCGTGGACCGCTACGACGATGCGGCACGCAAGTACCTCGCCAAGCAGGCCACCGATCTGAAGTGGGGCACCAAGATCGAGTTCGACGATGTGATGGAACTGATTACCGTGGAAGACGGTATCGCTGCCTTCGAACGCTACGTCGCCGACCACCTGGGGTGAGCGGCAGGCCGCCCGGGATTACACGCGCTGCGCGTAATCCTGATAGGACTTCTCCTCCACGTACGCCGAGCCCAGCGCCAGGTTGATCGCCTTCTTGATGCGCGCGCGTTCGTCATTGCGCAGGTACACGCTGCGCGCCAGGTCGATGAAGCCCTGGTCGAACGCCTGCGCCTTCTCCTTCAGCCGGATGTCGTCCTCGATTTCCCACAGCTGCTCGTTGACCACCTTCAGCTCGGCACGCAGCCTGGCGATGTCCTTCACGGCCGCCGGGTGTGCCATCCAGGTCTGCTCCAGCGCCGACAGCTCCCTGCGCACGTTGGCCAGCTTGCCCTCGTCGCTGATGCGCTCGGACTTGATCTGCAGGATCGAAATCTTGTCCAGCAGCTCGCCGAAAGAAACGGGAACGAGGATTTCAGCGGTCATGGGGAAAAGCTCCAGCAGGTGATGCGTACATGGTAACCCGCAGCGTCCGCACGGATATCCCCGGTAGATCCACGCCATGCGTGGATGAGCCTGCCAGCAGGAACAGCATCCACGCACCGCGCGGATCTCAGTGATGCATCTGGAGGACCAAGCCCCTCTGTTGAGGGGCTGCCCCGACAGGGGCGGGGAGAGGCCGGCAAAGGGAGGGGCCCACACGTTGCGCAGCAACGTGTGGGGCGACGCGCAGAGCGCGTCGCGTCCCGCGCCAGATCAGTACAGGGTCACTACGGCGTGATTCCCGCCGCGCATCCACGCACCGCGCGGATCTCAGTGATGCATCTGGAGGACCAAGCCCCTCTG
>NZ_JCACKF010000050.1:66986-74398 GCF_059505245.1 Stenotrophomonas sp. | reverse complement strand
GGCTGCCCCGACAGGGGCGGGGAGAGGCCGGCAAAGGGAGGGGCCCACACGTTGCACAGCAACGTGTGGGGCGACACGCAGAGCGCGTCGCGTCCCGCGCCAGATAAAGAAAAAGGGCTGCCTTTCGGCAGCCCTTTTTCTTTATCTGGCGGAGAGGGGGGGATTCGAACCCCCGAGGCGCTATAAACGCCTGCCTGATTTCGAGTCAGGTACATTCAACCACTCTGCCACCTCTCCGGGTGGTCCCCGGCGGACCGGGGACGCGCATCATACGAGGAAGTCAGGCCGACGACAAGTCATTCCGGTCAATGAAGTGAAAATTTCCTGGATGCATGCCTTGCCGGATGCCCGCAGCCCCCCGATGATGCCTGTCTCCCCAGCAATACCCCGCCCCTGCACACCATGATCGAATTCGGACACCTCACCCACCCCGGCCTGCGCCGCGAGCTCAACGAAGACACCTACTACGGTGACAGCGAGCTGGCCCTGTGGCTGGTGGCCGATGGCATGGGCGGCCACGCCTGCGGCGAGGTGGCCAGCGCGCTGGCGCGCGAAACCATCGTGCGCGAGATCCGCCGTGGCGCGCCGCTGGCCCAGGCCATCCGCACCGCCGACGAAGAGATTATCCGCGCCTCGCGGCGGCGCAACGACACCCTGCCGATGGGTACCACCGTGGTCGCCGCACGCGTGCAGGGCAATCGCTATGAAGTGGCATGGGTCGGCGACAGCCGTGCCTACCTCTGGCGTGACGGCCAGCTGGCACAGCTCAGCCAGGATCACAGCGTGGTGCAGGAACTGGTCGCGCAGGGCAACCTGACGGCCGAACAGGCACGCGCGCATCCACATCGCAACGTGGTCACCCAGGCGCTGGGCGTCACCGATCCGGCACATCTGAACGTGGCCACCACCAGCGGCGAGCTGCGCCCCGGCATGCAGCTGCTGCTGTGCAGTGACGGCCTGACCGAGGAAGTGGACGACCGCGGCATCGCCCGCACCCTCGCCTTCGAGGATGCAAGCGCACAGGAATGCGTGGACACGCTGGTCGCCGCCGCGCTCGACGGCGGTGGCCGCGACAACATCAGCGTGATCCTGGTGCGCTGCCATTAACCCGTAGATCCACGCCATGCGTGGAGGCGGTAGTGCCGGCCGCTGGCCGGCTCACCGGGAAACGTGTTCACGCAAATGCCGGCCAGCGGCCGGCACTACCTCTTCCAGGCATTACGCGCTGGCGGCCTCTTCCACCTTCGGCCCATCCCACAGTGCGTGGCCGGCCTTCTTGCGCAGCCGCTCCAGCCGCGCGGCATGCGCTTCCAGCTCCGACGGCGTGGCCATTACGCGCGGGCGCGGCAGCAGCTTGCTGGTATCGAAGGCCTGCAGCGCCGCACCGGCGCCACCGCCATCGTCATCCCCCAGGCCGAATCCGATCTCTTCCTGCCCCGAGGTCAGCGCGATGTACACGTCACCCAGGATCTGCGCATCGAGCAGGCCGCCGTGCAGCGCACGGTGCGAGTTGTCAACGCCCAGTCGCTTGCACAGCGCATCCAGCGAATTGCGCTGGCCCGGGAAGCGCTCGCGCGCCATCACCAGGGTATCGATCACCGTGCAGCGATCGGTGATCTTCCCGTACTGCGGGCCCAGCAGCGACAGCTCGTTGTCGAGGAAGCCCAGGTCGAACGCCGCGTTGTGGATGATCAGCTCGGCGCCATCGATGAAGGCCAGGAACTCATCGGCGATCTGCGCGAAGTCCGGCTTGTCAGCCAGGAACTCCAGGGTCAGGCCGGTGACTTCCTGCGCGCCCTGTTCGAACTCGCAGTCCGGCTTGATGTACTGGTGGTAGTTGTTGCCGGTCGGGCGGCGCTTGAACAGCTCCACGCAGCCGATTTCGACGATGCGGTTGCCCTTCTTCCATTCCAGGCCGGTGGTTTCGGTATCGAGGATGATCTGACGCATGGGCTCAGTTTACCGGGCTGGCGTCGCGGATCTGGATGGCCGCGTTGCGCGCCAGCGTATCCACCCGCTCGTTGTCCGGGTCACCGGAGTGGCCCTTTACCCAGCGCCAGTCGATCTGGTGCCGCAGCGTCGCGGCATGCAGGCGCTCCCACAGCTCGCGGTTCTTCACCGGGTCGCCGCCGGCGGTCTTCCAGTTCTTGCGGATCCAGCCGGGCAGCCACTGCGTCAGGCCCTGCCGCACGTACTGCGAATCGGTATAGAGCACGATGTTGCAGGGCTCGGTGAGCGTCTCCAACCCGGAAATGGCCGCCATCAGCTCCATCCGGTTGTTGGTGGTGTGCGCTTCGCCGCCGCTCAGTTCACGCTCGTGGCCCTTGTAGCGCAGCAGCGCAGCCCAGCCGCCGGGGCCGGGATTGCCAAGGCAGGAACCGTCGGTGTGGATTTCGATGGTTTTCAATACAACTCCAGATCAGGTGGCAACGGTGCCGAGCCAACGCACCGGCAACGGTTTCGGCCCGGGCAGGGCCAGCGTGCGCTTTTCAGCATGGAACAGGCAGGCCGCGCGCAGCGGCGCCCAACCGCCCGTGCGGCGACTGCCTGCACCGCGCCAGAGCGGGCCGAGGTAACGCATATCGTCGCACTCCAGCCCGTGGCGGCCGAGCAGCAGGCGGATCCGCTGTGGCGTGCGCACCACCAGTCCGTGCTGGCGCCAATGCGTGCGGTAAGGGCTGAACGGGTTGAGGCTGCTCAGCCACAGGTGGCCGCCCGGCATCAGCACGCGCTCGCACTCGTCCAGCAGTCGCTCCGCATCGCCCGCGGTCACATGCTGCAGCACGACCGCGTTGACGCTCTCGCTGGCCAGCGGCAGCGGCAGCGCACAGCGGGTGTCGCCGGCATAGCCCTGGCCCTGCCGGAACAGCCGCAGCCCGCGCCCACCCAGCTGCGCATCCTCCAGCCAGGCCGCACTCGGTGCGATCCACAGCCAGGGCTGCTTCGGCAGGACAGACAGCTGCGGCAGCAGCAACTGCCGCTCCAGCACGCGCAAGGAGCCCGCCGGTTCAGTGTCGAACCACGGGGCCTGGCTCGCTTGACGGGTGCTCTGCAGCGCGGGCATGGTCCAATTCTATGCGACTGACTGCCCTGCCCGCATTTGCGGACAACTACATCTGGACGTTGATCGACGACGCTGGCGCCGCCGTGGTCGTCGATCCCGGCGATGCCGCGCCGGTGCTTGCGCTGGCCGATCAGGGCCTGCGCGTGGACACGATCCTGCTCACCCATCACCACGATGACCACATCGGTGGCGTGCCCGCGTTGCAGGCACGTTTTCCCGGCGTACGGGTCATCGCGCCCGTCGAGGAGCGCATCCCTGCAGCGACCGAGCGGGTCGGCGAAGGTGAACGCGTTCAGGCACTGGGCCGGACGTTCCACGTACTATCCGTGCCCGGGCATACCCGCAGCCACATCGCGTTTCACACTGCTGAACATCTTTTCAGCGGAGATTCGTTGTTCAGCCTGGGCTGTGGACGCCTGTTCGAAGGTACGCCGTCCCAGCTGCTGGCATCGATGCGCAAGCTGGGTACCTTGCCCGCGCAACTGCTGCTTTGTTGCGCCCACGAGTACACCGTGTCAAATGCCGTCTTCGCGCGGCATGTCGACCCCGCCAACGCTGCCCTGTGGCAGCGCCAAGAGGAGGCTTTGGCCATGCGCCGCGATGACCGTTCCACCCTGCCGGTAACCCTGGCCAACGAATTCGACTGCAATCCGTTCCTGCGTGTGCACACGGCGCCGATCCGCGCGGCAGTGTCGGCGCACCTGGGCCGCGACGTCGTTGACGACGTCGACGTCATGGCCGGTCTCCGGCACTGGAAAGACGGCTTCCGCGCATGATGCGCCGAAGTCTGCCGCTGGCCCTGGGCCTGGTCCTGGGGCTGGCCGGAACCGCCGGTGCCCAGTCGCTGGGCGCGGGCATCGGCCAGAACCTGGCCGTCGCGGCGGCCCTGCCGCTGGATCCGGCCGCGTTGCCGGCCGCGTCGGTCCGCAATGGCCAGGAGATCTTCTCCAGCTTCCGCGACGGCCTGGCCGAGCCCACCTGCAATGCCGAGGCCACCAGCCCGCGCTGGCAGAAGCAGTTCGCCCACGCCCCGTCGCGCCTGGCCAACCAGGATGACGATGCGCTGGTGCTGTTCGGCTACGTGGTTGAAGAGCTGCGCAAGGCCAACCTGCCTACCGAATTCGCACTGATCCCGTTCGTGGAAAGCGGCTACCGGCCCAATGCCCGCAATGGCAGCGGCCCGACCGGCCTGTGGCAGTTCATCGCCACCACCGCGCGCAACCACCGCGTGCCCATGGCCAACGGCTACGATGGCCGCCTGTCGGCGGTCGATTCCACCCAGGCCGCAGTGCGCTACCTGAAGACCCTGCACGGCATGTTCGGCGGCGACTGGCGCCTGGCCACCATGGCCTACAACGCCGGTGAGTACCGCGTGTTGCAGTCCATGCGCAAGGCCGGCATGAACGCGCAGAACGCCAAGCCGTCGGCGCTGCCCGGCCTGTCGCCGGTCACCCATGCCTACGTCGAGAAGCTGCATGCCCTGGCCTGCGTGCTGGAAGACGTGGAAGACCAGCCGGGCGTGATGGCCTCGCTGGACCGCACCGTGCCGGTGCTGAAGGACCACACCCTGCCCGCCGGCACCAGCGTCCAGCAGTGGGCCGCACAGCGCGCCCTGGACCCGGCCAGGATCGCCCGCCTCAACCCCGCCCTGGCGGGCGGTGGCCGCGCCTCGTCGGGTACCACCCGCGTGCTGGCTCCTGTCTCGGCTGCCAATGCGACGGTCGCGGACACCGCATCCGCCCTGGTCGCCAGCGCTGCGCCAGTCGCCACCGCAGCACCGACGCCGCAGGTGGCCAAGACCGTCGCCGCGATCGCTGATCGTCCGCGCAGCCGCCGCCACACCGTGCGTGATGGCGAGTCGGCCTGGACCATCGCCCGCCGCTACGGCATGCCGGTCAAGGCCCTGTTGTCGCTGAACGGCCTGAGCGGCAGCAGCGTGCTGAAGCCGGGCGCCGTGCTGCGCGTCGAAGACTGACGCGTAGGCCAGGACCCTCCTGTAGAGCCGAGCCCATGCTCGGCTTTTTTCTTGCCTGCGACTTGTCGGGGTTCATGACCAGCCGAGCACGGGCTCGGCTCTACAATTCGATTTCCAGCAGCGCCCGCACAAAAAAAGGCCCGGCAATGCCGGGCCTTCTTCGATCTGCTCGCCGCAAGGCTTACAGGTTCGCCTCGGTGGTCTGGATCACGAACTTCTTGCGCATCGCCTCGATGTAGGCCTTGGCCGCGGCCATGCCATCGATCTGGCTCAGCTGTTCCTTCAGCTGCTTCTGCTGCTCTGCAGTCACTTCCTTGATGTCGCCCGGATTGACCTTGTTCACCGCGAACAGCAGCGCGTGGCCATTGACGTCGACCTTGCCATAGCTCGGCTTGCCTTCGGCCGGCACCGGCGCACTGAAGATCGCGCGGTTGATTTCCGGGGTCGGCACCGGCTGGCTGCGCGGCAGGCCCGGCATCGGGCTCAGCTGAAGCTTCTCGCTGGCGGCCAGCGACTGCAGGGTGGCACCCGCCTTCAGCTTGGCCAGGATCGCATCGGCCGCCTTGTCGCTGGCCTGGCGCTGGCGGTCAGCGCGGATCGCGGCGATCACCTGGTCACGAGCCTTGTCCAGCGGCAGGGCCTGTTCCGGGGTGTGCGCAGCCACGCGGATGACCACGCTGTGGTTGGTCGCGCCCCCCAGGGCGATCGGGTCACTGGCGGTGCCGTCCTGCACCAGCACGTCGGAGAACGCCGCACGCAGCACGGCCGGGTCAGCGGCAATGCCACTGGCGGTCGCGCGGGTGATCGGGCCCAGCGTCTGCAGCGGCAGGTTCACTTCCTTGGCGGCAGCGGCCAGGTCGCTCGGGCTCTTGTTGATGGCATCGACCAGGCGACCGGCCAGCTCGTTGAAGCCGCGCTCACCGTCGGCCTTCAGCTGTTCGGCGGCCAGCGTGTCACGCACTTCCTCGAACGACTTGCCCTGGCCACCGCGCACAGCGGCCACCTTGATGATGTGGTAACCGAACTCGGTCTTCACCGGGCCGATCACGTCACCGGCCTTGGCCGCAAACAGCGCGTCCTCGAACGGCTTCACCATCGCACCGCGCTCGACCCAACCCAGGTCACCGCCCTGGTCCTTGGAGCCCGGATCTTCCGAATTGGCCTTGGCCAGCGCGCCGAAATCGGCACCAGCGGCCTTGGCTTCGGCAGCGATCCTGTTCGCCTTGGCTTCGGCGCCGTCACCAGTAATCAGGATGTGCGAGGCCTGGCGCTGCTCCGGCGAGGTGAACTTCGCCTTCTCGTCTTCATAGCGCTTGCGCAGGGTGGCTTCATCGGCCGCCGCCGGTGCCGGAAGGTTCGCGCCGTTGATCTCGACGTACTCCAGCGACACGCTCTCGGCCTGGCGGAAATCCTTGCCGTGGCTGTCGTACCACTGCTTGATCTGCTCATCGGTCACCGGCGCGGTATCGGCCGGTACGGGCGGCAACGCGGCCAGCTCGACGTCGCGGGTTTCGCCCAGCAGCTTCAACAGGCGCTCGGTCTCGGCCTGGGTGACGAAGCCGGAGCTCTGCAGGCCCGACGGAATCACCGACTGCTGCAGGCTCTCGCGCACCAGCTCCTGGAACTGGGTCGGCGTACGCGGCGGGTTGCCGCCGGCCAGGGCCAGGCGATAGTTGTTCTCGTTGAACTTGCCGTTCGAATCGAGGAATGCGGGCATGGTCGCGATGTACTCGCGCACCGCGCCGTCGCCGATCACCACGCCCGCCTGCTCACCGACCAGGCGCACGACCTGCTCGTCGATCAGCTGGTCGAGCACGGCCATCTTGTTCTCGGTGCTCTCGAACGCGCGCGGGTCGAAGTTGTCGCCCTGCTGCTGGCGCTCACGCATGCGCTCCTGCTCGAAACGCGTGCGGAAATCCTGCGAGCTGATCTCGTGGTGCTGCCACAGCATGCGCACCGGCCACCACGACGGCGCCGAACGCCACCAGGTCGGCGGCGCGGAAACCTTGGCCACGTTCTGTGCGCCAACGCCACCGAGGTAGCTGTTGTCGATCACGAACAGGAACGGAATCATCAGCAGCCCCAGGATCACAGTGACGATCCAGCCTGAGGTCTTGTCGCGGAGTTTCTGCAGCATGGTGAGGAATCACAAGGCCTTATTGGCGAGCCCGGCAGTGTAACCCGCTTCGCCGCAGGGACCAAAAGCAGCGCCAGCGCGGCCTGCGCCCACATCGGCAGGCATGCGCCATCCGCGTGTCGGCCATTTCCACCATGGCGCAAAGAAAAAGCCCCCGGCTTGCGCCGAGGGCTTTTGAAGTTGGCGGAGCGGACGGGACTCGAACCCGCGACCTCCGGCGTGACAGGCCAGCATTC
>NZ_JCACKF010000050.1:0-66886 GCF_059505245.1 Stenotrophomonas sp. | reverse complement strand
AATGGCGGAGCGGACGGGACTCGAACCCGCGACCTCCGGCGTGACAGGCCAGCATTCTAACCAGCTGAACTACCGCTCCGCGCTTGAACTTTGCAGGCGCCCAGTATATCCGAAGACTCCCTGGAAACCCAGCCCGATGAACACTTTTTTCAAAGTTTTTTCACAGGGACTTAAGAATTCTGCAATGGCGGAGCGGACGGGACTCGAACCCGCGACCTCCGGCGTGACAGGCCAGCATTCTAACCAGCTGAACTACCGCTCCGCGTTGTTACCTTTTTTGCTTTCAGCCGGCCTGGACCGGGGAGAAAACAAAGCCTCCAGCTTTTGGCCGGAGGCCTCGTTGAATGGCGGAGCGGACGGGACTCGAACCCGCGACCTCCGGCGTGACAGGCCAGCATTCTAACCAGCTGAACTACCGCTCCGCGTTGTTACCTTTTTTGCTTTCAGCCGGCCTGGACCGGGGAGAAAACAAAGCCTCCAGCTTTTGGCCGGAGGCCTCGTTGAATGGCGGAGCGGACGGGACTCGAACCCGCGACCTCCGGCGTGACAGGCCAGCATTCTAACCAGCTGAACTACCGCTCCACACTCAAACTTTTACCGCGGTGCTGTGGTGGGTGCTGAGGGTTTCGAACCCCCGACCCTCTCCGTGTAAAGGAGACGCTCTACCGCTGAGCTAAGCACCCCAGCGAGCCGCTTAGTTTACAGCATCCTTCAGGGCCTTACCAGCCTTGAACGACGGATTCTTCGAAGCAGCGATCTTGATGGTGTCGCCGGTCTTCGGGTTGCGGCCGGTGCGGGCAGCACGGTCGCGGACCTGGAAGGTACCGAAGCCAACCAGGGTGACCGCATCGCCGTCCTTCAGCGCCTTGGTGACGGCAGCAACGACGGCATCGACAGCGCGGCTGGACTCGGCCTTGGTCAGGTCTGCAGCTTCAGCAACGGCATCGATCAATTCGGTCTTGTTCATTCTCTACAACTCCTTTGGCGGTGGGTTCCGCTTATTCGACAGGGAAGCAACCGCACGCGCTCTGCATGCGGCCGCCATGTGGAAACGGTTCGCCGAATTCAGCGATCGCCAGACTGCGATCACTCATTCGCGAGTGCTGCTTTTATACCAGTGGCCCTACCCCCACGCAAGCTGGAAAGCCAGCAACGACGCGGGTTTCGGGCCATTGGACAGCGCGCGTCAATGCTTGACGCGCGCGTTTCCACTCGGTTTGGCCTTGCTGCGCACCGTGACACGTTGCGCACTCTTGCGCGCCTTCTTCGGTGCCAACGGACGCTCCAGCGCCAGGTCCAGGACTTCTTCGATGTACTTCACCGGCACGATCTCCAGATCGCGGGTGACGTTGGCCGGGATGTCGGCCAGGTCCTTGCGGTTCTCCTCGGGAATGATGACCGTGCGGATTCCGCCACGCAGTGCGGCCAGCAGCTTCTCCTTCAGTCCACCGATGGCCGTGACGCGACCACGCAGGGTGATCTCGCCGGTCATCGCCACGTCGGCACGCACCGGCACCTTGGTCAGCATCGATACCAGCGAGGTGACCATCGCCGCGCCGGCACTCGGGCCGTCCTTCGGCGTAGCGCCATCGGGCACATGCAGGTGCACGTCGTGCTTCTGCAGGAAGTCGCTGTCGATGCCGAAGCCGACGGCGCGCGAACGCACCACCGACAGCGCCGCTGAAGCCGATTCCTTCATCACGTTGCCGAGCTGGCCGGTCAGGATCAGCTGGCCCTTGCCCGGCACCAGCGTCGATTCGATCTGCAGCAGATCGCCACCCACCTCGGTCCAGGCCAGGCCGGTGACCAAGCCGATCTCGTTCTCTTCCTCGGCACGGCCGAAGTCGAAGCGACGCACGCCCAGGTACTTGTCCAGGTTCTTGCTGGACACGCTCACCAGCGCCTTCTTCTTCGCGCCCTTCTTCGCCTTCACCGGCTGCGGGCCGGCCAGCGCGATCTCCTTCACCACCTTGCGGCAGATCTTGGCGATCTCGCGTTCCAGGTTGCGCACGCCCGACTCGCGCGTGTAGTAGCGCACGATGTCCTGGATGGCGTCACTGCCGATCTCCAGCTCTTCCGGCTGCAGGCCGTTGGCCTTGACCTGCTTGGGCACCAGGTAACGGGTGGCGATGTTGAGCTTCTCATCCTCGGTGTAGCCGGGGATGCGGATCACTTCCATGCGGTCCAGCAGCGGGCCGGGAATGTTGAGCGAGTTCGAGGTGGCCACGAACATCACTTCAGACAGGTCCAGGTCCACTTCCAGGTAGTGGTCGTTGAACGCGTTGTTCTGCTCAGGGTCGAGCACTTCCAGCAACGCCGAGGACGGATCGCCGCGGAAGTCCATCGACATCTTGTCGATCTCGTCGAGCACGAACAGCGGGTTCTTGCTGCCGACCTTGTTGAGGTTCTGCACGATGCGGCCCGGCATCGAACCGACGTAGGTGCGACGGTGGCCACGGATCTCGGCCTCGTCACGCACGCCGCCCAGCGACATGCGCACGAACTTGCGGTTGGTGGCCTTGGCGATGGACTGTCCCAGCGAGGTCTTGCCCACGCCCGGCGGCCCGACCAGGCACAGGATCGGGCCCTTCATCTGCTTCACGCGCGACTGCACCGCCAGGTATTCAAGGATGCGTTCCTTGACCTTCTCCAGCCCGTAGTGATCGGCATCGAGGGTGTCCTGCGCCACCTTCAGGTCCTTGCGCACCTTGCTGCGCTTCTTCCACGGCACGCCCAGCAACCACTCCAGGTAGTTGCGCACGACAGCCGCTTCGGCCGACATCGGCGACATCTGCTTGAGCTTGTTCAGCTCGTTGCGCGCCTTGGCTTCAACGGCCTTCGGCATGCCGGCCTCGGCGATCTTGCGCGCCAGCTCTTCCAGCTCGCCAGGCGCATCGTCCAGGTCACCCAGTTCCTTCTGGATGGCCTTCATCTGTTCGTTGAGGTAGTACTCGCGCTGGCTCTTCTCCATCTGCGACTTCACGCGGCCGCGGATGCGCTTCTCCATCTGCTGCACGTCGATCTCGCCGTCGACCAGGCCGACCAGCATCTCCAGGCGGTCACCGACGGCCAGCGTTTCCAGCAGGCGCTGCTTGTCGGCCAGGCGCACGCTGATGTGCGCGGCGATGGTGTCGGCCAGGCGCGCCGGCTCATCGATGCCCGACAGCGTCTGCAGCAGTTCCGGCGGCAGCTTGCGGTTGGTCTTCACGTACTGCTCGAACAGCGACATCAGCGAGCGGGCGATCGCCTCGACCTCGCGCGCTTCGCGCTCGTCGCTGGCGTCGATCTCCACGGCCTGGCCGTGCAGCGAGCCGTTGCGCTCGTCAACGTGGGTGACCTGCACGCGCGACAGGCCTTCGACCAGCACCTTGATGGTGCCGTCGGGCAGCTTCAGCAGCTGCAGCACCTGCGCCAGCGTACCGACCTGGTAGAGGTCGGCCGCATGCGGGTCGTCGGTTTCGGCCGACTTCTGCGCCAGCAGCAGGATGCGCTTGTCCGCCTCCATTGCCTGTTCGAGCGCGTGCATGGACTTGTCACGGCCGACGAACAGCGGAATGACCATGTGCGGGAACACCACTACGTCGCGCAGCGGCAGGACCGGCAGGTCGAGGGTTTCACTTGGGGAACGGGCCATGGGGGCTCCAGGGAAGGGGGAAAACCGCCTCCGGGAGGGCATCTTCCGGAGACAAAAAAAGCCGATGGCCCCGTTATGGGGCCATCGGCTTTCAGATGCAAGGCATTCCTTGAAAATCCTTTCCAATCAACAACCTGGAAGAATCACTCGGCGCCTGCGGCCTTCTGTTCAGGGACCGCCGGGGTCTGGTAGATCAGGTACGGCTCGGACTTGTGCTCGATCACCGATTCGTCCACCACCACCTTGCTGACGTTTTCCTGCGACGGCAGGTCGTACATGGTGTCCAGCAGGACCGATTCGACGATGGTGCGCAGGCCACGGGCACCGGTCTTGCGCTTGAGCGCCTTCCTGGCGATGGCCGACAACGCGTCCGGACGGAACTCCAGCTCGACGTTCTCCATCTCGAACAGCTTCTTGAACTGCTTGGTGATGGCGTTCTTCGGCTCGGTCAGGATCTTGATCAGGGCCGGCTCGTCCAGCTCCTCCAGGGTCGCCACCACCGGCAGGCGGCCGACGAACTCCGGAATCAGGCCGAACTTGATCAGGTCTTCCGGCTCGACTTCGGCCAGCACCTTGCCCACTTCCTGCTTGCGCTCGCTGCTCTTCACCTTGGCGCCGAAGCCGATGCTGCCGACGTCGGTGGAACGGGCCTGGATCACCTTGTCCAGCCCGGCGAACGCGCCGCCGCAGATGAACAGGATGTTCTTGGTGTCCACCTGCAGGAATTCCTGCTGCGGATGCTTGCGCCCGCCCTGCGGCGGAACGCTGGCCACGGTGCCTTCGATCAGCTTCAGCAGGGCCTGCTGCACGCCTTCGCCGGACACATCGCGGGTGATCGACGGGTTCTCGCTCTTGCGCGAGATCTTGTCGATTTCATCGATGTAGACGATGCCCTGCTGTGCCTTCTCGACGTCGTAGTCGCACTTCTGCAGCAGCTTCTGGATGATGTTCTCCACGTCCTCGCCCACGTAACCGGCTTCGGTCAGCGTGGTGGCGTCGGCCATGGTGAACGGCACGTTGAGCAGGCGGGCCAGGGTTTCGGCCAGCAGCGTCTTGCCCGAACCGGTCGGGCCGACCAGCAGGATGTTCGACTTCGCCAGTTCGACGTCGTCGTTCTTCTGCCGGCTCTCGATGCGCTTGTAGTGGTTGTACACGGCCACGGCCAGGGTGCGCTTGGCGCGGTTCTGGCCGATCACGTACTGGTCGAGGACCTCGAGGATCTCGCGCGGCTTGGGCAGCGAACTGCGCGCCGACTGCGCCTTTTCCTCAAGTTCCTCACGGATGATGTCGTTGCACAGCTCCACGCACTCATCGCAGATGAATACGCTCGGACCCGCAATCAGCTTGCGCACTTCATGCTGGCTCTTGCCGCAGAAAGAGCAGTAGAGGATCTTGCCGGTGTCCGTGGAACGACCTTGGCGGTCTTCGCTCATGCTTCGCTTACCCAGTTACCCCACCCGCTGAACGGGGGTTCGATTCGAGAATAGCACAGGGCCGAGGGGACACCAGTCCCGCCCGACCCTGCAGGAACGGGGCCTCCCTGGCCCCGTGAAGGCCGGTCAACCGGCCTGGATCGACTCATCCGGACGACGCTCCAGGACCTGGTCGACCAGACCGTAGGCCTGCGCCTCGAAGGCGCTCTTGAAGTTGTCGCGCTCGGTGTCGCGGGCGATCGTCTCCAGCGACTGGCCGGTGTGCTTGGCCAGGATCTCGTTCAGGCGCGAACGCAGGGTCAGGATCTCACGCGCGTGGATGTCGATGTCGGTGGCCTGGCCCTGGTAGCCGCCCAGCGGCTGGTGGATCATCACGCGCGAGTTCGGCAGCGCATAGCGCTTGCCGGCTTCGCCCGCGGCCAGCAGCAGGGCGCCCATCGAGGCGGCCTGGCCGATGCAGGTGGTGCTCACATTCGGCTTGATGTACTGCATGGTGTCGTAGATCGCCATGCCGGCGGTGACCACGCCACCCGGCGAGTTGATGTAGATGTTGATGTCCTTTTCCGGGTTCTCCGATTCCAGGAACAGCAACTGCGCCACCACCACGTTGGCCATGTGATCGTCGATCGGGCCCACGAGGAAGATCAGGCGCTCCTTCAACAGGCGCGAATAGATGTCGTAGGCACGCTCGCCGCGGCTGGTCTGCTCGACCACCATCGGAACCAGGTTCAGGGCTTTGGTTCGGTTGTCCATTACGTGAGGTACCTATCTTGGGGGGCAACAACCCCGCGCCGGCAAAGGCGCGGGGCATCCGGTGATCCGCCGGCTTACTGGCGGATCGCGTCCTGGAACGACAGCTTCTCTTCGGTGTGCTGGGCACGCTCGGCGATCCAGTCGATCACCTGCTCTTCCATCACACGGTTCTGCAGGCCAGACATCAGCTGGGGGTCGTTACGGTACATCTCAATGACCTGCTCCGGCTCTTCGTAGGTCGAGGCGATCAGACGCATCGTTTCGTTCAGGCGCTTGGCTTCCAGGCGCAGGTCGTTGATGCGGGCCACTTCACCGACCAGCAGGCCGACCAGCACGCGCTTGGCGGCGGCGTCCTTGAAGCCTTCGTGGGCATCGGCCGGGATCTCGCCGACGTTCTGGCCGTTGCGGCGCAGCTGCTCGACCTGCTGGGCCAGCATGGCGCGGGCTTCGTTCTCGACCAGGCGCGGCGGCATTTCCACCGACGAGTAGGCCGCGATCAGCTGCTCGCCCACTTCGCGGCGCAGGCGGTTCATCAGCGCGCCCTTCAGCTCACGCTCCAGGTTGGCGCGGATGTCGCTGCGGAACTGCTCGACGTCGCCCCCCTTCACGCCGAAGCTCTTGATGAAGGCTTCGTCGACCGCCGGCACGACCGGCTCGGACACTTCGGCAACCTTGACGGTGACCTGCACGGTCTTGCCGGCCAGCACCGGCACGCGCCAGTCAGCCGGGAACTCGACGTCCAGGGTCTTCTCTTCGCCCTTGGCCAGGCCGACCAGGCCCTTTTCGATGGTGTCGAACATCATGCCCTGGCCGAGCACGATCGAACCCTTCTCGGTGCCCTCGGCCGGCAGGCGCTCTTCGCCGGCCTGCGACCAGGTTTCCACCGCGACCAGGTCGCCGTCCTGCGCGCCACGGCTGACCGGGGCCCAGGTGCGACGCTGGTTCTGCAGGTTCTCGATCATCTGGTCGATGTCGGCGTCGGTGATCTCGGCGGTGTGGCGCACGACGGTCAGCTTGCTGACGTCGATGTCGCCGAAGTCCGGCACCACTTCCACGGTGGCCACGAAGGAGAACTCACCCTCGTCGCCCTTGTCGATGCGCGGGCTGCCGACGACGCGCAGGTCGTGCTCGCGCACGGCCGCGTCGAAGGTCTCGCGCAGCAGGCCGTCCAGCGCCTCGCCACGGACCTGCGCGCCGAAGCGCTGCTCGATCACCTTGGCCGGCACCTTGCCCGGACGGAACCCCTTGATGCGGGTGGTACGGGCGATTTCGCCCAGGCGGCCGGCGATGTGGCTCTGCAGACGCTCTTCCGGCAGCGAGAAGCTCAGGCGGCGTTCCAGGTTGCCGGTGGATTCGATCGAAGCTTGCATGTTGACTCCTGCCACCGGTGGCCCAGGCCCCCGGCTCGATGATTGGGATGAAACGGTTGTTAGGACACGACGTCTGGGACGCGCCTGCTTGCCGCAGCCCTTTAGTTTCGCCCAATTCGGCCTGCACTGCCAGCGCGTGCCGGTCAAGGGGGCGCCGATGGCCCGATCAGGGCGGGGACAGGCCAGCACTGGTGCGAAAGGGGGGACTCGAACCCCCACGCCTTGCGGCACTGGAACCTAAATCCAGGGCGTCTACCAATTCCGCCACTTTCGCGTGGCCGGCACAGGTGTTCATTGTCGCAGGCGGCGACTGGAATCGGAAGGCCTGCACAAAGCTGAATCCACTACGCTCCGCGCCATCGCTGCATCGCGGCCAGCCCGGCGGGTGCGCGACCCGCCGGGCTGGCCGCAGCCTACTGCTGCGGTACCGTGCGGGCCGGCGCCGCGCCTGAGCCCGGGTCGACGGCCGCATCCACCTTCCGGACCTCCACGCCCCCATCGTCGGTGCGACGCAGGGCCACCGACGCCGGCGCAGCCCTGCGCACATCCACCGAACCGTCCGCATTGCGCTGTACGTCCACCGCGCCGGGCAGGACCTCCCCCTCCGCGGGCCGGGCCGGCCGCAACTGCATGGCGTCGTCGATCTGGCGCGCCGGAATGCGCTCTGCGCCCGCATCACGCTCGACAGCCTGCGCAGGATCATTGCCCGGCGTGCAGGCCGCCAGTGCCATCAACGCGAAGGGAATCCACACCGTGCCGTGCAATCGAGTGATCTCAGCCATCAACATCTTCCTTCCTGCATGCGCCATCGGCGCGGAAGATCTATTGGGTGCGATGCAGGACGCCATGCGGTGAGAAGCAGTGCACAGCATTGAAAACACTGATGACGCGTATGCCCCTGATTTCAGCACTGCTTCAGTGGATCCACGCCATGCGTGGATGAAGCGCAACCCGGCGTGCGGGCAAGAAAAAAGCCACCTGGATGACCAAGTGGCTTTCGTCTGGTGGGCTGTCAAGGATTCGAACCTTGGACCTATTGATTAAGAGTCAACTGCTCTACCAACTGAGCTAACAGCCCGAAATCGGGGCGCGAATTATGACCCGATCCGCTCGGTGGGTGCAAGCACTTTCTTCAACATCGTTGAAACCAGCACTGCGATCCCAGTGCGTTGCAGATCCACGCCAGGCGGGGCCCTGCAACGTGTGGCCCATTGAAATGAAAGGGTCACACCTATAAGAAAAAAGCCACCTGGCGTACCAGGTGGCTTCCGTCTTGGTGGGCCGTCAAGGATTCGAACCTTGGACCTATTGATTAAGAGTCAACTGCTCTACCAACTGAGCTAACGGCCCGTGAAACTCAGACGCACATTGTAGCGTGCTTTCTGTTTATTGCAATACCGTTTCGGCTGCGCCGATGCGGTTGAATCAGTGGGGTGGCTGAGGGGATTCGAACCCCCGACCACCGGAATCACAATCCGGTACTCTAACCAACTGAGCTACAGCCACCACTGAAACTTTCGCTCCACCGCCGATACCGCCAGCACTGGAACCTTGAAACCTTGCCTGGAGACTGTCACCGAAGTTCCGGTCCGCCGAAGCGAGTCCGATATTCTGGTGGAGTCTTTACGCTTTTGCAAGCACTTCTTCACATCCGCCGATGCGATCCCGCTGTCCCGCCAATGGCGCGCCCGACAGGAATCGAACCTGTAACCGCCGGCTTAGAAGGCCGGTGCTCTATCCAGTTGAGCTACGGGCGCCCGAACCGGAACGGTGTCCAATCCGACGTGACGTGGGATTGGTCGGGGTAGAGGGATTCGAACCCCCGACATCCTGCTCCCAAAGCAGGCGCGCTACCAGACTGCGCTATACCCCGGTCTTGCAATCCCCTCGGGTCAGGCCCGGGGAGTTGGTCATTGTCGCCAAGCGCGTTGGGAACTGTCAACGAAGGATGCGCAGTTCCGCGGCCTGCCACAACGCCGAAAGCAGTCATCGGCTATGCTCACGCCCATCGGCCGGATGGCCGTCCTGACCCTCATTCGCACGGAGAACACGCATGCGCAGCGGCAACCCGGCTCTTTCCGAGTCGACCTTCCTCGACCTTGCCAGCGGTTCGGTGGTGACCAGCCCCGACCAGGCAATGACCCTCAACGGCACCGTCAACAAGACCGGTTTCCTGCTGCTGTTGACCGTGCTGACGGCCGCTTTCGCCTGGAACCAGACCATCGACGACTACGGCCAGGTCATGGACGCGGCCAAGCTGTACGCCTTGGGCGGCGGCATCGGCGGCCTGGTGCTGGCGCTGATCACCATCTTCAAGAAGGAATGGTCGCCGGTCACCGCGCCGATGTACGCGCTGGTGGAAGGCGTGTTCCTCGGCGCCATCTCGGCCGTGTTCAACGCCAAGTTCCCGGGCATCGTGTTCCAGGCCGTGCTGCTGACCTTCGGCACCCTGTTTGCGCTGCTGTTCGCGTACCGCAGCGGCGTGATCAAGGCCACCGAGAACTTCAAGATGGGCGTGGTCGCCGCCACCGGCGGCATCGCCCTGCTCTACCTGGCCTCGTTCGTGCTGGGCTTCTTCAACATCAACGTGCCGGTGATCCACGACTCCAGCTGGCTGGGCATCGCCTTCAGCCTGTTCGTGGTGGTCGTGGCGGCGCTGAACCTGGTGCTGGACTTCGACTTCATCGAAACCGGCGTGGCCCAGCGCGCGCCGAAGTACATGGAGTGGTATGGCGCATTCGGCCTGATGGTGACCCTGGTCTGGCTGTATGTGGAGTTCCTGCGCCTGCTGTCGAAGATCCAGCAGCGCTGAGTCCAGCCACGCCGAGAAAGACAAGCCGCGATCCGCAAGGGTCGCGGCTTTTTTGTAGAGTCGAGCAAGCCCACACGTCCCCTGCCCCCATGCCCGACACCTTCCACAGCTACCGCCCGGCAGAGGGCCACCGTCTGCCGCATGACCCGTTCAACGCCATCATCGGCCCGCGCCCGATCGGCTGGATTTCCAGCCGCGACGCACAGGGCACGTTGAACCTGGCGCCCTACAGCTTCTTCAACGCCTTCAACTACACCCCGCCGATCATCGGCTTCTCCAGCCAGGGCCGCAAAGACTCGCTGCGCAACATCGAAGCCACCGGTGAATTCGTCTGGAACCTGGCCACCTTCGACCTGGCCGAGGCGATGAACGAAAGCTGCCGTGCGGTCGCGCCGGATGTCGACGAGTTCGCCCTTGCCGGCCTGACACCACTGGCCTCAACGCAGGTCGCACCGCCCCGCGTGGCACAGAGCCCGGTAAGCATGGAATGCCGCTGCACGCAGATCGTCCGCCTGCGCGATGCCGCCGGCCAGGACACCAACGGCTGGCTGGTGCTGGGCGAAGTGGTGACGGTGCATATCGATGAACGGCTGCTGGTCGATGGCATCTACGACACCGCTGCGGCGGCGCCGATCCTGCGCGGCGGCGGGCCTGCCGACTACTTCCGCATCGGTGCCGGACAGCGCTTCCGCATGTTCCGCCCGACCTGACGTTCAACCGGTTACGACCGCGCCAGCAGCGCCGGCATCGACGACGCCAGCAATGCGATGCCCGACGCGGTCAACAGGCTCAGTACGATCTGCCGGAAGCGCGCCTCGCTGATGCCGATGTAGACGCGCGCACCCAGCAGGGTCGGCACCAGCATCGCCGGCGCCACGATGGCGAAGTACGGCAGCATCTGCCGGCTCACCAGGCCGCTGCCGACATAGGTGGCCATGGTCACTGCCAGCATCGCCAGGTTGAAGTTCTGGATGACCGCGCGCTGCTCGTCCTTGCCGAAGCCACGCAGCGTGCTCCACAGCGTCGGCACCGGTCCGGCGAAACCGCCGATGCCGCTGAGCACCCCACCTGCCATGCCGGCGATCGCGTCACCGATACGACCACCCACGCGGATCGGCGGCAATGATCGCGCCATCAGCATCACCGGGCACCACAGCGCAAGGAAGCCGCCCAGCAGCGCCTTGAACCAGTCCATGTCCAGGTGTGGCAGTACCATCACGCCGAGCGGAATGCCCACCAGGCCGCCCAGCACGAACGGCAGCAGCAGGCGCAGGTTGAAGCCACGCCGCACGGTGAACACGGCCACCAGCTGACCGACCAGCGCGCCGAACACCGACAGCGCAGCGGCCAGTCGCGGCTCCAGCCCCCATGCCCAGAACGACATCGCTACCATCCCGAAGGCGAAACCGGACAGGCCCTGTACGAATCCGGCGACGATCGCGCCAAGCGCGACCAGCAGATACACCGACTCCATCATCACCCCGGCTGCAACCGCGCGACTACCCTGCCGCGCTCACCTGTGCAGCGTAGTGCGCCGCGAGATGCTCGACCAGCGCACGCACCTTGGGCGCCAGTGCACGTGCATGCGGGTACAGCGCGAAGTAGCGTCGCTGGCCCGCATGCCAGGCCGGCAGCACGCGGATCAAACGACCGGCGCGCAGATCCTCCTGCACGGTGAAGGCGGTGAACAGGCTGATGCCCATGCCGGCCAGCGCGGCGGCGTACAGTGCGGGCGTGGCATCCACGCGCAGGCGCTGCCCGGCTTCGATGCTCGCGGTTGCGCCGCGCGGCCCCTGCAACTGCCAGGGCGGCATTGCTGGCGTGGGACTGAAACCCAGCAGCGTGTGATGAGCCAGGTCCGCTGCCTGCCGCGGCAGTCCGTGGTGTGCCAGGTAGGCCGGTGCGGCGACCAGGATGCGCGGGCAGCTGGCCAGCTCGCGCGCGACCAGCTGGCTGTCCGGCAGTGAAGCCGCGATGCGCAGGGCCAGGTCGAAACCACCACCGACCACATCGACCAGCTGGTCATCGGCCGACAGGTCCAGCGTGACCTGGGGGTAACGCTTCAGGAATGACGGCAGCCAGTGCGGCAGCTCTTGGCTGGCCACCACCTGCGGCACGCTGATCCTCACGCTTCCACTGGGCTGCGCCTGCCCGGCACGGGCACGGTCGTCGGCTTCCTGCAGGCGGTCCAGCAGCGTTGCCGCCTCACGGTAGTAGTCGCGCCCGGCCTCGGTCAACGACAGCCGGCGGCTGTTGCGATCGAGCAGGCGCACCTGCAGGTGTTCTTCCAGCTGCCGCAGTTGCCGCGACATCGCCGAGTGGGTGGTACCGAGGCGCTCGGCTGCCGCGGTGAAGCTGCCCGCATCGATGATGGCGCGCAGTGCACGCAGGGCAGCGAAGTGATCCATCGGCGGGCAGCTCCACGTGGCGGAGCCCGCGGCATGCGGGCCCCGCCAGCTTATCAAGCGCCGTCGCCGGCCTTTCGCACCGGCAGTGCCAGGATCGCGTCAGTCGTCATGACATCGCCGAAGGCGTCCTCGATCTGGGCCAGAGCGGCTTCATGCAGCGTGCGATGGCCGATGCGCCGGCCGCCAGCCAGGTCCAGGTCACGGCTGGCGCTGGCATCGGACGAGACGATCACCCGGTAACCACGGGGCGCGGCCGCCGCGTCGCGCGCGGCACCAGCCACGCAGGCATGGGTCTGCAGGCCGGTGACGATCAGGGTGTCGATGCCGGCGTTCTTCAGCAGCGGGTCGAGCACGGTGGAGGACGCGCCGGCGAACACGCTGACATTGTCCTTCTGCACCACGGTCTCGCCCTGGCGCGGCTGCAGGTCGCGATGGAAGGCAGCATTGACGCTGCCCTGTGCGAACAGCGGCGCACCCGCCGGCAGCACGTGCTGCACATGGATCACGCGGATGCCATGGGCATCGGCGAATTCGACCACCCGCTTCGCCTGCCGCAGCGCGGCCACGCCATCGGGAATGACCATGCGGCCACCGGCAAAGCCCGGTGCGGCCGTGGCATCGAAGTACTCATTCTGGAAGTCGATGACCAGCACGGCGGTCTTTGCCGCATCCAGCGAGGTCGCGACCGGCGCGCCAGCCATGTGGCGGATGGTGGGATGGGCCGGCTCGGCGGCGGCGACCGGGGCGGTGGTGGCCATGCCGATCAGGCTGGCCAGGCCGAAGGCGGTGAGGTTCATGTTCGAGCTCCAGTGCGTTGGGAAGTGGGCACAGGATGCGGAGCGCATGACGCACGAACCAGCCGCGTAGCGGCACATGATCTGTGCAATGTACGCACAGACAATTTCCCTGTAGAGCCACCCCATGGGTGGCTGCGGACCAAGGCCCCGTCATTCCACGCACGGCGTGGATCTACCGGGCCGGCCCACAACGCAACGGGGCGCCCGAAGGCGCCCCGCTGTGGATCCAACCGAGGTCGGCCGGCCGCTTACAGGCGGCTGGCGATGGCCTGGGCAAAGCTCATGGTGGTGCCGGTGCCGCCCAGGTCGCCGGTCAGCGAATCCTTGGCTTCCATGGTCGCCACGATGGCCTTGCGCAGGCGCTCGGCGTTCTCCGGCTGGCCGACATGGTCCAGCATCTGCGCGGCTGCCAGCAGCAGCGCGCACGGATTGGCCTTGCCCTGGCCGGCGATGTCCGGCGCGGTGCCGTGCACGGCTTCGAAGATCGCCGCGTCCTTGCCGATGTTGGCACCCGGGGCCAGGCCCAGGCCGCCGACGAGGCCGGCGCACAGGTCGGAGATGATGTCGCCGAACAGGTTGGTGGTGACGATCACATCGAACTGTTCCGGACGCATCACCAGCTGCATGCAGCAGTTGTCGACGATCATTTCCTGGAACTCGATCTCCGGGTACTGTGCGGCGACTTCACGGGCGACGTTCAGGAACAGGCCCGAGGTCGACTTGATGATGTTGGCCTTGTGCACGGCAGTGACCTTCTTGCGGCCAGTGCTCTTGGCCAGCTCGAAGGCGTAGCGCACGATGCGCTCGGAGCCCTTGCGGGTGATGCGGGTGCCGGAGAAGGCGGTTTCGCCGTCGGCCGACACTTCCTGGCCTTCGGCCAGGTAGGCACCTTCGGTGTTCTCACGGACGGTGATCAGGTCGACGTTGTCGAAACGCGACTTGGTGTTCGGGAAGGTGTGGGCCGGACGCACGTTGGCGTACAGGTCGAAGTGGCGGCGCAGGCTGACGTTGATCGAGGTGAAGCCACCACCGACCGGGGTGGTCAGCGGGCTCTTCAGCGCGACCTTGTTGCGCGCGATCGATTCCAGGGTCACTGCCGGCATCAGGTCGCCGTGCTTTTCCAGGGCCACCAGGCCGGCGTCGGCGTCTTCGTACTCCAGGCCAGTCTTGAGCTGGTCGAGCACGAACAGGGTGGCGTCCATGATTTCCGGGCCAATGCCGTCGCCGCGGATGACCGTAATTTTCTGCGTCATTGATCGATGTTCCGAACAGGGGGAAAAACGCCGTCCGGACGTGCCCGGAAACGCCGGCGCAAAGGAAGTTTCACCGGCAATTATGCCTGAGCCGGGGCCGAGGTCCCAAATAGACCATGGTCCCAGTGCCCGGCCCAGGCAGAATTGCCCGCGCATTCCGCCTTATCCCCGCGCCTGTCGGCGCGCCCCCTTGAACAACAAGGGGCCTCCTGGGCTGTTGGATCGTGGAGAAGGCCCCTCGCGGGTGCGGTAATGCCGGCCGCTGGCCGGCAACCCCGGCCATGCCGGATTCAGGGAATACCGGCCAGCGGCCGGCACGCCCCTCAGTGCTCGTGCGCTGCCGGGGCGGCGGCGCCACCTTCAAGCTGGTCGAGGAAGTCGACCGCGCGGCGCAGGTGCGGGATCACGATCGATCCGCCCACCACCAGGCCGACCGAGAAGGTCTCGAAGAACTCCTCGCGGGTCACGCCGGCGTCCTTGCACTGGGCCACGTGATAGCTGATGCAGTCGTCGCAGCGCAGCACCATCGAGGCCACCAGGCCCAGCAGCTCCTTGGTCTTCACGTCCAGCGCGCCGGCCTGGTAGGTCTGCGTGTCCAGCGCGAAGAAGCGGCGCACCACCTGGTTCGGCTCACCCAGGATCCGCTCGTTCATGCGCTTGCGGAACTCGGTGAACTCGGCGATGCGGTCCTTGCTGCCGTCGTCGGCCGCGCTCATGCCTGGCCCTGCCCGGCCAGCAGCGGCTCGAGCTTGCCTTCACGGTGCAGGGCCATCATGTCGTCGTAGCCGCCGACATGGACGTCGCCGACGAAGATCTGCGGCACGCTGGTGCGGCGGGTCAGCGCCATCATCTTCTCGCGCTCGGCCGGGTCCAGGTCGATGCGGACCTCGGTCCACTGCTGGCCCTTGCTCTTCAGGAAGTTCTTGGCGGCCACGCAGTACGGGCAGACGGCGGTGGAATAGATGGTGATGGCGGGGGCACCGCCGGCGGTCTGGGCTGTCACGGGAAACTCCACGATGGATCGACGGTCTACATATGGTACCGGTGCGCTGGAATTTCCACGCCACGGCCGCAACACTGTGGATTAACGAATGGTTGCCCCCCGCCCTGCCACGCTTGGCGCGCCCCGCCCGAGGAACTCCTGCTTGCGAGCCCTGCTGCTGACTACCGCCGTCACCCTGGCCCTGGCCATGCCGCTGGCCCAGGCCCAGGAGAAGCTGCCCGACATCGGCTCCTCGGCCGGCGAGCTGCTGACCCCGGCCCGCCAGGCCGAGTACGGCGCGATGATGCTGCGCGAGCTGCGCAACTACGGCTACCTGCTGGAAGATCCGCTGGTCAACGACTGGCTGCAGACCATGGGCACCCGGCTCGGCTCCAACAGTGACCAGCCGCGGCAGCCGTACACCTTCTTCGTGATGAACGACCGCCAGATCAACGCGTTCGCCACGCTGGGCGGCTACATCGGGGTCAATGCCGGCCTGGTGCTGACCGCCGAGCGCGAGGACGAGGTCGCTGCGGTGCTGTCCCACGAAATCGCCCACGTCACCCAGCAGCATGTGCTGCGCGGCGTCGAGCGCGCCCAGCGTGACCAGATCCCGATCCTGCTGGGCATGCTGGCAGCGGTGGTGGCCGCCCAGGCCAGCAACAGCACGTCGTCCGGCAACGCGACGATGGCCGCGATCAGCTCGGGCATGGGCTTGATGCAGCAACGGCAGATCAACTACACCCGCTCCAACGAGTCCGAGGCCGACCGCCTCGGCATCCGCACCCTGTCGCGCAGCGGCTACGACGTGGATGCCATGGCCGGCTTCTTCGAACGGATGTCGGCGGCCATGCGTGGCAACGAAGGGGGCTACAGCGTGCCCGAGTTCCTGCGCACCCACCCGGTCAATATCACCCGCATCAGCGAAGCCAAGGCCCGCGCCGAGCAGATGAAGAAGGATACGGTGCTGCTGACCACCAGCACCCCCACCGGCGAGCGCAAGGAGCGGGTGGACCCGGCCGATCCCAGCCTGGGCGAGCCGCTGCTGCGCGGCAACAACCCGCTGCTGCCCAGCAGTGTGCTGCGCCTCCCGATCGGCCAGCTCAACCGTGGCGCCAGCGGCGACTTCGACTGGGCACGTGAGCGCCTGCGCGTGCTCAGCGCGGATTCCACCCCCGAGCTGGAACGCGAGTATGCCGACCTGGCCAAGCGGCAGAAGGACGGTCTCAACGATGCGCAGCGCTATGGCCAGGCGCTGGCGGTCATGCGCGGTGGCCGTGCCGGCGCCGGCCAGGCCCGGCAGACCCTGGCCGGCCTGCTCCAGACCCATCCCGGCAACCTGTGGCTGGCGCTGGGCCTGGGCGAAGCGGAATCGCGGGCAGGCCAGGCGGCCCAGGCCAACAGCCGCTTCGAGCAGCTGCTGCGCGAACACCCCAACAGCCGCCCGGTGGCGCTGACCTATGCCGAGATCCTGAACGAACAGGGCAACCGCGAGGCCGGCCAGCGCGCGCAGGCGATGCTGCGCCCCCTGTTGTCGCAAAGCGGTAACGATCCGGTCTTCCAGCAGCGCTTTGCCCGCGCCAGCGAGCTGGCCGGCGACAGCGTGCGTGCCAGCGAGGCCTATGCCGAGGCCGCCTTCCTCAGCGGTCGGCCGGAACAGGCGCTGCTGCAGCTGCAGGCGCTCAAGCGCAACCCGGCGCTGGATTACATTGGCCGCGCGCGGGTCGATGCCCGCATCGAAGCGATCACCCCGACCGTGCTGGAGCTGCGCCGCCAGGGCGTGCAGGACCCGGACCTGGACCGGCGCTGAGCGCTGCATGACCGGCCGATGGCAATCCAGGCCGGTTCCGGCCGGGCAGTCACAAACATGTCATCAAACCGTAGTCTACTGGCACCACTCCAGTAACCGAGCCCTACGGTGTCCTCGTGCAGAAACGCATCCTGATCGTCGATGACGAGCCCGCGATCCGTGAAATGGTCGCCTTCGCCCTTCGCAAGGGCGATTACGAACCGGTCCACGCCGGCGATGCCCGGGAGGCCCAGACCGCGATCGCCGACCGCGTTCCGGACCTGATCCTGCTGGACTGGATGCTGCCCGGCACCAGCGGCCTGGACCTGGCCCGTCGCTGGCGCAAGGAAACGCTGACCCGCGAAGTGCCGATCATCATGCTGACCGCCCGCGGCGAAGAGAACGACCGCGTCGGTGGCCTGGAAGCCGGCGTCGACGACTACGTGGTCAAGCCGTTCTCGGCGCGCGAACTGCTGGCGCGCATCCGTGCGGTGATGCGCCGTGCCCGCGAGGACGACGAGGACGGCAGCGTGGCAGTCGGCCCGATCCGCATCGACGGCGCCGCCCATCGCGTGTTCGCCAACGACCAGCCGGTGCCGATCGGCCCGACCGAATACCGCCTGCTGCACTTCTTCATGACCCATCCGGAGCGCGTCTACACCCGCGCGCAGCTGCTGGACCATGTATGGGGTGGCAGCGTGTACGTGGAGGAGCGCACCATCGACGTGCATATCCGCCGCCTGCGCAAGACGCTGGAACCGTTCAACGCCGAGAACATGGTGCAGACCGTGCGCGGCGCCGGCTACCGGTTCTCCACTGCCACCTGAGTCTCGTCGTGCCGGCACCGCGCACCTGCGGGTGCCGGTGCCGGCAACTCTGCTATAACCCTTGGTTCACTCCAGTGAACCGCCGCACCTCAACGACGAGACCGCAATGCCCCGCCACATCCGCTCTGCCTGGTTGAAGACCCTGGCCACCGTTGCCGCGGTACTGCTGTTCGCCGGACTGGTGGGGTGGTTCACGGGCCATCTGTGGTTGTGCATCGCGCTGGGCGCGCTGGCCACCCTGGCCTGGCATTACTGGCGCCTGCGCAGCGTGCTGCGCCGCCTGACCGCACGCCAGCGCTGGGACACCGCCGAAGAAGGCACCGGCGTCTGGAACGAACTGGACCGCCTGCTGTATCGCAACCAGGTGGAAATGCGCGTGCGCAAGCGCCGCCTGCTGGACATGCTGCGCAGCTACCGCGCCGCCGCCGCCGCATTGCCCGACGCGGTGGTGGTGCTGGACCGCAACAGCCAGCGCGTGCAGTGGTTCAACGAAGCGGCCACCGCCCTGCTCGGCCTGCACCATCCCGGCGACCTTGGCGAGGCCCTGGTCGAACGCCTGCAGCCGATGCCGCTGGCCCACTGGCTGGCCGGTGGCCGCAATGCCGAACCGATCCTGGACGTGCCCTCGCCGGTCGATCCGGCGATCCGCCTGAACCTGCGCCTGATTCCCTATTCGTCGGATTACTGGCTGCTGATCGCCCGCGACGTCAGCAAGCTGCTGCGCCTGGAACAGGTGCGCCGCGACTTCGTGGCCAATGTTTCACACGAGCTGCGCACGCCGCTCACCGTGGTCCACGGCTACCTGGACATGATGGATCCGGAGGACTTCCCCGGCACCGGCCCGATGCTGGAAGAAATGCGCAAGCAGAGCCAGCGCATGGCCCAGCTGGTGGAAGACCTGCTGACCCTGTCGCGGCTGGAATCGCAGGAGCACAGCGAGGAAGAGACCGTGGCCATGCAGCCGATGCTGGCGACCCTGCGCCGCGAGGCCGAGGCGCACAGCCAGGGCCGCCACCAGATCAGCATCGATGATCTGGCCGGTGTCGACCTGCAGGGTTCGACCAAGGAACTGCACAGCGCCTTCTCCAACCTGGTCACCAACGCGGTGCGCTATACCCCGGCCGGGGGCCGCATTGCGGTGGAGTTCCGCCGCGAAGGCGACGGCGCCGTGCTGGCGGTGCGCGATTCCGGCTACGGCATTCCCGCCACCCACCTGCCGCGCCTGACCGAACGTTTCTACCGTGTGTCCAGCAGCCGCTCGCGCGAGAGCGGCGGCACCGGGCTGGGCCTGTCCATCGTCAAGCACATCCTCGGCCTGCACCACGCACGGCTGGAGATTGAAAGCGAAGTCGGCAAGGGCTCGGTGTTCTCCTGCCATTTCGATGCCGACCACGTGCGCCCGCGCGAGTCCGCCCCCCTGACCTCCATCGAAGAATGACGCCATGAGCAGCCTCGGATCCCTCCCCCTCCCCGTGAGCCCGGACAACGATCCGTTGCGCGACCCGTCGCTGTACATCAACCGCGAGCTGTCGCAGCTGGATTTCAACTTCCGCGTGCTGGCGCAGGCCATGGACCCGCAGGTGCCGCTGCTGGAGCGCCTGCGCTTCATGTGCATCTCCTGCACCAACCTCGACGAGTTCTTCGAGATCCGTGCCGCCGCCGTGCGCCACGCGCAGGAATTCGGCCTGCCGCCGGCGCCGGACGGCATGAGCCCGCAGGCCATCCTCAACGCCATCCATGACCGCGCTGCGGAGCTGGTGGACCAGCAGTACCGCTGCTGGAACGAGACGCTGCGCCCGGCGCTGATGGAGGCCGGCATCGGCGTGCTCGGTCGCCATTCCTGGACCGACCGCCAGAGGCGCTGGCTGCGCGCCTACTTCCGCAACGAGATCATGCCGGTGCTGTCGCCGCTGGGCCTGGACCCGGTGCACCCGTTCCCGAAGATCCTCAACAAGTCGCTGAACATCGTGGTGGTGCTGAAGGGCACCGATGCGTTCGGCCGCGCCGGCCACCTGGCGATCGTGCGTGCGCCGCGCTCGCTGCCGCGCATCATCCAGCTGCCGGAGAAGCTCGGCGGATCGCAGAACTTCGTGTTCCTGTCCTCGGTGCTGTCGACCTTCGTCGATGAGCTGTTCCCGGGCATGGAAGTCCAGGGTGCCTACCAGTTCCGTGTCACCCGCAACTCCGAGCTGGTGGTGGACGAGGAGGAAGTGGAGAACCTGGCGCTGGCGCTGCGCGACGAACTGGTAGACCGCGGCTACCGGCCGGCGGTGCGCCTGGAAATCGCCCACGACATGCCGCGCGAGATCGTGCGCACCCTGCTGCAGAATTTCGGTCTGACCGAGAACGCGGTGTACCGCATCGACGGCCCGGTCAACCTCAACCGCATCATCCAGCTGTACGACCTGATCGCGCAGCCAGACCTGAAGTACCCGCCGATGACCCCGCGCACGCTGCGCGACAGCGACGGCATCTTCGAGACCACGGCGCGCCAGGACCTGCTGCTGCACCACCCGTTCGATGCCTTCACCGCGGTGCTGGACCTGATCCGGCAGGCGGCGATCGATCCCAACGTGCTGGCGATCAAGCAGACGCTGTACCGCACCGGCAAGGATTCGCTGATCGTCGACGCACTGATCCAGGCCGCGCGCAACGGCAAGGACGTGACTGTAGTGGTCGAACTGCGTGCGCGCTTCGACGAAGAGGCCAACCTGGGCCTGGCCGATCGCCTGCAGGAGGCCGGGGTGCAGGTGGTGTACGGCGTGGTCGGCTACAAGACCCACGCCAAGATGCTGCTGATCGTGCGCCGCGAAGGCCGCAAGCTGCGCCGCTACGTGCACCTGGGCACCGGCAACTACCACAGCGGCACTGCCCGCGCGTACACCGACATCAGCCTGATCACCGCCGATCCGGACATCGGCAATGACGTGCACCTGTTGTTCCAGCAGCTGTCCGGGCTGGCCTCGAAGATGAAGCTCAAGCGCCTGCTGCAGTCGCCCTTCACCCTGCACACCGGCATCCTCGGCCGTATCGAGCGCGAGACGCGCATCGCCGCCGCCGGCCGCCCAGCGCGGATCATCGCCAAGATGAACGCGTTGAACGAACCGCAGGTGGTGCGCGCGCTGTACGCCGCGTCGCAGGCCGGCGTGCAGATCGACCTGATCATCCGTGGCGCCTGCACCCTGCGTCCGGGCGTTCCGGGTGTCTCGGACAACATCCGCGTGCGCTCGATCGTCGGCCGCTTCCTGGAGCACAGCCGCGTCTACTGGTTCGGCAACGACGGCGCGCCGGAGATGTACTGCGCCAGCGCCGACTGGCTGGAACGCAACCTGCTGCGCCGGGTCGAGACCTGCTTCCCGATCCTCGATCCGGAACTGGCCAAGCGGGTGTACCGCGAGGTCCTGCAGAACTACCTGGACGACAACCTCAACGCTTGGGAACTGGACGCCGACGGCGTCTACCACAAGCGTGCGCCGGCGCACGACGAAGCCCCGCATTCTGCGCAGATGGCATTGATGCAGGGGCTGTAGTCCTGCCCCGGTGGATCCCGACCGCTGGTCGGGATTCGATCAGCGGTCGCCCGGGGTCAGATCCCTTTCCTGCGGGAAAGGGATCTGACCCCTTGCAATCCTGCTGCACGCCTCCTTCCAGAATGTGAAGGCCGCGCGGTGACGAGCACACCGCCGCTTCGGCTAACATTCGCCCATGCCGCATACCTCCACGACTCCGCCCGCATTGCAGGATGGCGACCTGCTGGCCGCCATCGACCTTGGCTCCAACAGTTTCCACATGGTCATCGCGCGCTACACGCTCGGCCAGCTGCGGGTGATCGACCGCCTGCGCGAGACGGTGCGCATGGCCGACGGGCTGGATGGCAAAGGCGGACTGTCTTCCGCCGCACGGCAGCGCGCGCTGGAATGCCTGGCCCGTTTCGGCCAGCGCATCCGCAATGTGCCGCCGCATCGGGTGCGCGCGCTGGCCACCAACACGGTGCGCCAGCTGCGTTCTCCCCAGTCGTTCCTGGTCCCGGCCGAAACTGCACTGGGACACGCCATCGAAGTGGTCAGCGGCCGCGAAGAAGCCCGCCTGATCTACCTGGGCGTGGCCCACGCGCAACCCCCCAAGCCCGGCCAGCGCCGGCTGGTGATCGACATCGGTGGCGGCTCCACTGAATTCATCATCGGCATGGGCATGCAGACCCTGGAGCGCGAAAGCCTGCAGGCCGGTTGCATCGCCAGCACCCGGCGCTTCTTCCCCGGCGGCAAGCTCAGCAAGAAGCGCTGGAAGGACGCGCTGGCCGAGATCGGCCGCGAGTTCCAGCCCTTCGCCAGCAAGTACCGCGCGCTGGGCTGGCAGGAGGCGCTGGGTTCTTCGGGCACGCACAAGGCGATCAGCGAGATCTGCGCGACGATGAAGCTGAGCAAGGGTGCGATCACCGCCGAGGCCCTGCCGCAACTGCGCGATGAGCTGCTGAAGGCCAAGAAGATCGACGACATCCAGTTGCCGGGCCTGTCCAGCGACCGCCGCCCGATCATCGCCGGCGGCATCCTGGTGCTGGAAGCGGCGTTCCAGGCACTTGGCCTGCAGAAGCTGCTGGTCAGCAAGGCCGCGATGCGCGAGGGCATCCTCTACGACATCGTCGGCCGTGCCGGCGAGAACGACCTGCGCGATGAATCGGTGGCCGCGCTCAGCCAGCGCTACGGTATCGATACGGTACAGGCCGACCGCGTGCAGGACACCGCTCTGTCACTGCTGGAGCAGGTGCAGGAACGCTGGAAGCTCGATGCCGATGATGCGCGCATGCTCGGCTGGGCCGCACGCCTGCACGAACTGGGCCTGATGATTGCCCACAGCGGCTACCACGTGCATGGCAGCTACGTGCTGGAGCACTCGGACATCGCCGGCTTCTCCCGCCAGGAACAGCAGATGCTGGCCGCGCTGGTGCGCAGCCATCGCCGCAGCGTGACCAAGACCGCCTTCGACGCCCTGCCCGAGCGACTGCTGCTGACCGCGCGCCGGTTGGCGGCCCTGCTGCGGCTGGCGGTGCTGCTCAACCGCGCGCATGAGGACGACCCGCTGCCGGCGCTGGAACTGACCGCCGACGACAACCGGCTGTCGCTGATCGTGCCGCAGGCATTCATCGATGCCCGTCCGCTGCTGCGCGCCGACCTGATCGGCGAGACCGACGGGATCGCCGGGCTGGGCATCCAGTTCCGTCCGTTCGTAGCCTGAATACGCTGTTCCCAGTAGTCCACAGGACGGCAGGGGTGACGCACTTCGCACCCCCACTTTGCGCAGTCTGGCGGTTTTTTGTGCTGCTTCGCATCACGACGGCACCGTATCGCGTATCGCACCTCTCACGTAAGCGCCTGCTTTTGTTCACGTTTTGTGAAGGATGGGGGTGTCCCGTGACATAAATCGATACGAACTCTTTACAGAGCATTAACTAACGAGACTACTATCGGGTCACCGGCTCGGTCATCAACCCAGCTGGCTCCTTCGACGCCCACTTTGGCGTCTTGTGCACGACCTGAGAGAGAGAGCTCGCCATGACTTCACGCACCACCGCACTGGGGCAGGCCATCCGCTATGCCCTGGCTACCACCGCAACGTTGGCCGCCCTGCCCGCGTTTGCCCAGGACGGCAGCAACGCAACGCCCACCAACCTCGACCGCATCGAGATCACCGGCTCGCGCATCCGCCAGGTGGACGTGGAAACCGCCCAGCCGGTGTTCGCGATCAGCCGCAACGACATCGAAAAGCAGGGCTTCAGCTCGGTTGCCGACATCCTGCAGAACGTCACCGCGATGGGCAGCCCGACCATCAGCCGCGCCAATGCGCTGACCGCGGGTGAAAACGCGGGTGGCACCTACATCGACATGCGCAACCTGGGCACCCAGCGCACGCTGGTGCTGGTCAACGGCAAGCGCATGGGCATCAGCACGTCCGGCTACCAGGACATCTCCACGCTGCCGGTGTCCGCCGTGGAGCGCATCGAGGTGCTGAAGGACGGCGCCTCTGCGATCTATGGCTCCGACGCCATGGCCGGCGTGGTGAACATCATCACCCGCTCCAATGTCACCGGTGTGACCGCCAACGTCTATCACGGCCAGTACAGCCAGGGCGACGGCGCACGTGACCGCTTCGACGTGGTCGCCGGCTGGAGCAACGATCGCGTGTCGTTGACCTTGTCCGCCGAGCATGCCGAAGAGAAGGGCGTGTGGGCGCGCGATCGCGGCTTCAGCAAGTACGGCATGACCGATCGCCATCCGTACGACAGCAGCAACTGGACCACGATCAGCCAGTACGGCCAGTTCACCGGTCTGCGCGGCCCGGGCTGTACCGCCACTGCGGGCTGCGGCTATTCCCTCAACCGCGGCGCGGATCCCACCAACCCGGCCAATTACCACCTCACCGACAGCACGCCGTTCACCGGTGACGTGAGCAACGCCAACGACCAGATGCACGTGATGTATCCGGTCAAGCGCGACTCGGTCTATTTCGACGGCCGGTTCAAGATCACCGACAACGTCAACTTCCGCACCGAGCTGGGCTACAACCAGCGTGAGTCCACCCGCCAGATCGCGGGCTATCCGCTGCAGTCGAGCACCGCCGGTGTCGGCTCGATGTCGATCAACAGCTACTTCAATCCGTTCGGCCGCCAGCACGGGTATGCCACCCCGACCGCCGTGGCATGGAACCGCCGCACCTGGGAAGTGCCGCGCGTGACCACCAGCGAGCTGAAGACCTACCGCGCGGTGGCGTCGTTCGACGGTTCGTTCGAGATCGGCAGCCGCTACTTCGACTGGGAAGTGGGTTACCAGTACAACCGCAATGAACTGGAATCGGTGGCGACCGGCAACCTGCACAAGGGTCGCGTCGCCGGCGGCGTCGGCCCGTCGTTCTACAACGCCGCCACCGGCAAGGTGCAGTGCGGCACCGCCGCTGCACCGATCTCCTATGACGTGTGCAAGCCGTGGAACCCGCTGGTGCCGTACGGCACGACGGCTGCCGATGGCCTGTACGGCAACGAAGAACTGCAGGCGTGGCTGTTCCCGGAAGAGATCACCAAGGGCCGTACCACCTCCAAGAACTTCTTTGCCAACATCGCTGGCAGCATCGTGACCCTGCCGGCTGGCGACCTGGGCTTCGCGTTCGGCGTGGAAAGCCGCAAGGAAGAAGGCAAGTACACCCCGGATGCCCTGGCCCAGACCGGCGCGACCACCAACCTGGCCGCGGGCCCGACCGGCGGTGACTACACCGTCAACGAGGCCTACCTGGAAGTGAACGTTCCGGTGCTGGCCGACCTGCCGGGCGCGAAGGAACTGACCTTTAATGGCGCAACCCGCTTCTCGGACTACAACACCTTCGGCAACACGCTCAACAGCAAGTTCGGCTTCAAGTGGAAGCCGATCGACTCGCTGATGGTGCGTGGCACCTGGGCCGAGGGCTTCCGTGCACCGACCATCAGCGACCTGTTCGGTGGTGGTTCGGAGACCTTCGCGCAGTTCAGCGATCCGTGCGACACCCGCTTCGGTTCCTCGGCCTCCAGCGCGGAAGTCCGTGCACGTTGCGCACGCGACATCGCCAATGCGAATACCTTCCGCCAGCTGCGCCAGGGTGGCACCCCGGTGAACACGTCGACGGACGCGACCCCGGTGCCGTTCACCTCCGGGTCGAACCCGCTGCTGACGCCGGAAACCTCGACCAGCAAGACGCTGGGCCTGGTCTGGAGCCCGAGCTTCATCCAGGGCTTCAACGCCTCGCTGGACTGGTGGAAGATCCGCATCGACAACACGATCATCGCCGACACGCCGACCCAGATCCTGCAGGACTGCTACGAATCGGGTATCGACGCGCGCTGCTCGCGCTTCCAGCGTGACCCGGTGACCGGCATCGTGACCAACCTGAAGTTCGGCAACCGCAACGCGGGCTTCATGGAAACCGAAGGCTACGATCTGGACGTGAGCTACCGTCTGGACACCCGGTTCGGCAAGTTCAACGTGAACTCGGCCACCACCTACGTGTCCAGTGCGACCTACCGCACCTCCAACGACAGCTCGATCGTCCCGATCGTCACCAACGGCATCGGCAGCGCTTTCCGCGTCCGTTCCAACCTGGTGCTGGGCTACGAGCGGGGCAACTTCGGCGCGAGCTGGACCGCGCGTTACTATTCGGGCGTGAAGGAAACCTGCTCGAACATCGCGCTGTACCCGGACGAGTGCTCGGATCCGGGTGTGTACGCACCGTGGTACAAGGGCGCACGCAACTACAACGAGCGCGGCGCGGTCACCTTCCACGACGTGCAGGTGCGTTACTCGCTGCCGTGGGACGCCACCGTGTCGGTCGGTGCCAACAACGTGTTCGAGAAGACCGGCCCGGTCATGTACAGCAAGCCGAACTCGGCCTTCTCGTACTACGGTGGTTACGATATCGGCCGCTTCATCTACATGAAGTACCAGCAGCGCTTCTGATCCATCGCGCTGTGACGGAAGCATGACGACCACGGCCCTTCGGGGCCGTGGTTTTTTATTGGCCGCCGCGCCCAGGCGCTGGCCGGCGCCACCGTCATCTGATGGTCGCAAAGCGGTCATGTCGGCTACATCGCCAGGCCCGAGCATGCCGGAAACCCGGAGGCCCGCCATGCGCTATGCCATCGTCACCGAGACCTATCCACCGGAAGTGAACGGCGTCGCCCTCACCGTGCAGGGGCTGGAACAAGGTCTGCGCGCAGCCGGGCACGAGATCGACCTGGTCCGCCCCCGCCAGTCCAGCGAAGCGCTGGATTCGGCACCCGGCACCTTGCTGGTTCCCGGCGCCGCCCTGCCCCGCTACCCCGGCCTGCGTTTCGGACTGCCGGCGCCGATCCGGCTGGGCCGCCATTGGCAGAAACAACGCCCGGATGCGGTCTACATCGCCACCGAAGGTCCGCTCGGCTGGTCGGCACTGCGCACTGCGCGCCGCCTCGGCATTCCGGTCGCCAGCGGCTTCCACACCCGCTTCGACGAGTACCTGCCCGACTACGGCGTGGCGTGGCTGCAGGCCGCAGCCATGCGCTGGATGCGCCGTTTCCACAACCAGGCCGATGCCACCCTGGTGCCGACCCGCGAGCTGCAGCAGTTCCTCGGCGAACAGGGCTTCGAGCGCGTGCGCCTGCTGGCCCGCGCGGTGGACAGCCAGCAGTTCGATCCGGGACGGCGCGATCCCGCGCTGCGCGAGGAATGGGGCGTGGATGGCAACGGCCTGGTGGCGATCTATGTCGGCCGCATTGCTGCTGAAAAGAACCTCGGCCTGGCAGTGAAGGCATTCCGCCGGCTGCAGCAGATCCGGCCCAAGGCACGCTTCGTGTGGGTCGGAGATGGCCCGGCCCGCGAGAAGCTGGCACATGAAAACCCCGACTTCATCTTCTGTGGCATCCAGCGCGGCGATGCGCTGGCCCGGCACTTCGCCAGCGGCGATCTGTTCCTGTTCCCCAGCCGCAGCGAAACGTTCGGCAACGTGACCCTGGAAAGCATGGCCAGCGGTGTGGCCACCGTGGCCTTCGACTACGGCGCCGCGCGCGAGTACCTGCGCAATGGCGAGAACGGCGCAGCCGTGGACAGCGACGATCAGTTCATCGAGGCCGCCGTGCGACTGGCCGCCGATGACGCGCAGCGCCGCGAACTGGGCGGCAATGCCGCACGCGCGATGAAGCGCCTGCATCCACAACAGGTGGTGGCCGAGTTCGATGCACTGCTGGCCGAACTGGCACAGTCGCGGAGGAACGGCCATGCGCACTACGCCGCTTGAGCTGCTGGCCGGGCGCGAAGCACGCTGGTGCCGGCGCGCAAACCACTACTGCCGGCGGCGCCGCGTGCGTCGCCTGTTCGCGGTCATCAGCCGGCTCGGCGATGGCGTGTTCTGGTACGTGCTGATGGCCGCGCTGGTGGTGCTGGACGGCTTCGACGGCCTGCGCGCCTCGGTGCACATGGCCGCCACGGGCCTGGCCGCGCTGCTGCTGTACAAGGTCCTCAAGCGCTGGACCCGGCGCCCGCGGCCCTACGCGGCCGACCTGCGCATCCGCGCCTGGGTGGCGCCGCTGGACGAGTTCAGTTTCCCCTCCGGACACACCCTGCATGCGGTGTCGTTCACCATCGTGGCACTGGCCTACTACCCGTGGCTGGCGCCGCTGCTGGTGCCGTTCACCTGTGGCGTTGCCCTGTCGCGGGTGGTCCTGGGCCTGCACTATCCTTCCGATGTGCTGGCAGCCACCGCCATCGCCATCGTGCTGGCTTCGGCCAGCCTGACCTGGCTGCCGCTGCCGGTATAGCCCCGGGGTCAGATCCTTTTCCTTCGGAAAAGAGATCTGACCCCCACAATACCGGCGGCGCTACCGTCATCATTGATGGCCTAGAATGCGGGCATGACCACGCTGTTCATTTCAGACCTGCACCTGGACCCCAGCCGTCCGGAGATCACCGACCTGTTCCTGCGCTTCCTGCGCGAGCAGGCGCCCGGCGCCGATGCGCTGTACATCCTCGGCGACCTGTTCGAGGCCTGGATCGGCGACGACACGCCCTCGCCCGCCGCCGACACGGTGGCCGATGCGTTGAAGGTGCTGTCCGACAGCGGCGTGCCGGTGTACTTCATCCGCGGCAACCGCGACTTCCTGCTCGGTGAGGACTACGCGCGCCGTGCCGGCCTGCGCATCCTGCCCGACCCGTGCATGATCGAACTGTACGGCCGCGCGGTGCTGCTGCAGCACGGTGACCTGCTGTGCACCGATGACATTCCCTACCAGCAGTTCCGTGCACAGACGCGCGACCCGGTGTTCCAGGCGCAGTTCCTGTCGCAGCCGCTGGCCGCACGCATCGCGTTCGCGCAGAAGGCGCGCGAGGCCAGCCAGGCGCGCCAGTCCGAGATGAAGCAGGACGATCGAGCACAGTTCGAGTCGGTGACCGACGTGGCCCCTGCCGAAGTCGATGCCACCTTCGTGCGCCATGGCGTGGACACCATGATCCATGGCCATACCCATCGGCCGGCGATCCACACGCTGCAGGCCGGTGGTCGCGAGCGCACCCGCATCGTGCTGGGTGACTGGTACGAACAGGGTTCGGTGCTGCGCGTGGATGCCAGCGGCTGGACGCTGGATACGCTCGCGCGCGAATAACGGATCGCAAGGTGCCAACCAAGGTTGGCATCTACCAGAGCAGGTGCATGCGCCCGGGTAGACGCCGGCCTTGGTCGGCGCCTGGACAGTGTCAGCGGAAGGCCGCGATGGTGGCCTTGGTGTTGACCAGCACGCGCTGGTTGTCGGCGGTGCTGGCGTTGCCCATCGGGATGCCGTTGTAGCTGATGTTGGGGTTGGACCAGTAGTTCAGGCGCGGGCAGCTGCGGGTGCAGTTGTAGGCCATGATCGTGCGCCAGCCGGTGCCGGTGGCGGGCTCGTAGCGATAGCCGTGGCCATAGGCATAGGGCGAGGTGCTCGAGTCGGTGGCGATGTCATGCCGCGCACTCTGCAGATGGCCGATCTCGTGCGCGAACGAGTAGTAGCCGGTCGCGCAATCCCAGTACACCGCAGCGAACGCCGTCGACGCGGTCGAGCCGATGCCCGAGGCCAGGCCACAGTAGGCGGTGTTGTTGATCAGCAGCACGCCCACGTCCGCCGCATAGGTGTTCCGGCTGGTGTGGATGCTGTCCATGTAGCCATCGCTGGTGCCACGGAAGCGCGCCAGGTCAGTATCGAAGCTGCCCGATTCGGTGTAGTTGGTGGTCTCGTAGCGGGCCAGTTCCATGGTGATGCCGACGTTGCTGTTGACATAACCCTGGTTGGATTCGGCCACCGCCAGCTGCACCAGTGACTGCATGTTGCCGCCATAGGCGGTGACGGCGGCATTGGTCGCCACCACCAGCACGCGGATGGTGGCCGGCGTGCCGGACGACGCCTGCGCGATGCCGAGGCGATCGTTGTTGCCCATCGGGATCTTCGGCAGCTGGTTGTAATCGGCCGGATGGTCGGCCGGCATCCGCGACTCGTCCACTTCCACAAGCACGTGGCGGTTGCCCAGCGGGCGCAGGCGGTACAGCTTTCCATCCTTGCGGATCGAGCCGGTGATGGTATCGCCCGAGCGCACCAGGATCAGCGAATTGCCGGGGTCGTCCTGGCCGTTGGAGGTGGCCGCGGTCAGCTTGTCCGAGGGCGAACGGAACTGGCCGTACCAGATGCTGCCGCCATCGGGCAGCGCTTCCACCTTGCTGCGCACGGCCTGCACGCGCTGGCCGAGCAGTTCGAACTCCAGCTGCGGCTGTGCAGTCGCGGCTGCATCAACGCGCACTTCCTGTACCGTCGCGGTGGACGGGGTGGCCAGCAGCTTGCCCAGCGCGGGCTCACTGTTTGCCGATGCGCGGCTGATGACCGTCACCGGCTCGAACAACGGTGCCGCATGCGCGGCCGCCGCCACCGACAAACCCAACACCAGGCCACCTGCCGCTTTGCCAATCGATCTGGACAACATTGCGTCGCTCCTTGAATGATGTGAACAGCGTTGATGCAGCACGACCCGGTGTGCCGGGTTTGGCCATATGGCCTGCGCGGCTCGTGTGAATTCAATAGGCGAGTGGAATGAAAGTCAGGATTTGTGATCGACCGCATCTGCGTTCAGTCAGGTCAAAAGCGTCACTACACTTCGCCAACACACCACTTTCGCGCTACCGTGACGCAGCCACGACGGGGAATGCACATGGCACCATCGCAGGACACGGACGAAGATGTCGGCTTGCTGCGGATCGGCCTGTTCTTCGATGGCACCCGCAACAACGCGCACAACCTCGCGCGTGGTCGACCACAGCAGCCGCGACCGCGCCCGGCGCAGCTGCGTGCGGATGATGATTCGACCTACCAGAGCCGGCTGACCAGCAGCTACGACAACGGCCTGACCAACATCGCACGCCTGCAGCAGCTGTACCCGGACAGCCGCCGCGATGCGATGGCCACGCCTTCGCTGTCGATCTACGTGGAAGGTGTCGGTACCCGCGATGACGCCGACGACGACCTGATAGGACTGGCGTTCGGTATCGGCGCCAGCGGCGTCCGCGCAAAGGTGCAGCGCGCGCTGCAGGTGGTGCTCCCAGCTGCGCTTGCAGAACTGTCCACGCGTTGGCGGCAACCGCTGCGTCGCGTGCAGCTGGATCTGTTCGGGTTCTCTCGAGGCGCTGCCGCCGCACGTGATATCGCCAACCAGCTGCAGGGCTGGGATACCACGCGTTGGCGGCAACTGCTGCAATCGTCCGGCCTGGTCTGTACGTCGGACTTCGCCCCTGCCCTTCCGGTGCTGCGATTCATCGGCCTGTTCGATACCGTGGCTGCGGTCAGCGGTGGCCGCGCCGACGAACAACCGCAGCTTGCCCTGTCCAGTGGCATCGCTGCACGCGTAGTGCAGTTGACCGCGCGCGACGAGCATCGCCAGCACTATCCGCTGACCACGGTGGCACCGCCGTTCACCGAGATCGCTTTGCCCGGCGTGCACGCCAACATCGGCGGAGGCTACAACCAGCTGGAGGAAGGCCCCAAGCTGCTCAGCCGCCCACGTCGCCAGCAGCTGCGCCGCCCCGCCGTTGCCGACTACCAGATTCCCCCGCTGGCGATGCTGCAGGCAACCACGGCCTACGCTGAAACGCAGGCCGATGCCGAACGCTGGCGGCAGCAGCTGGGCGTGGACGAAAAGGAAGTGTGGGTGGATGTCTGGCACCAGTGGCAGCAGCAGCGCCGCGCCGGCAGCCGCAGCGTGCTGCTGTCACCGGTGCTGTACGTGACTGCCGCCGTGGTACTGCGGCGGCGCATCGACTGGCGCTACCAGTTGATCGCGCTGCAGGTGATGCAGCAGCATGCCATCGATGCCGGCGTGACCTGGCGCGCCAGCGCTGCCGAGATTCCCGGCTGGGAACTGCCGTCGGCCCTGCAACCGATCGCACGGCGGCTGGTGGCAGGGCAGGCGTTGACCCAGACCCAGGAGGCGCTGCTGCGCCGACGCTACCTGATGCAGTCGGCGCACTGGAATTTCGACGCGCTGGGCGACACCGCCCTGACCTATGCCGCCGATGCCGGCGTCAGCGAACTGCCCTACCGGCCCGGTCCCGGCCTGTTCTACATCAACCGGCCCACCGTGGATGGCAAGCGCGTGGTGCTGCCCAACGCATGAAAAAGGGGACGGAGGGGATTAAGTCGTTTGTGCCACAAACGACTTAATCCCCTCCGTCCCCTTTTGTTCAACCGGCCTGTTCGACCAGGTTGGCGAGCTCGTCGGCGTCGAAGCCGGCCAGCAGGCGCGCTTCGATGTTGAACGGCCCGTGCAGGTAGCCGCCGGCGTATTCCACCAGCAGCGCCTTGAAGCGCGCACGCGGCTCGACGCCGGCGCGATCGCAGTACCAGCGGTACCAGCGTGAACCGGCGGCAACGTGCGCCACTTCCTCGCGCAGGATCACTTCCAGTACGTCGGCGGTTTCACCATCACCGACATTGCGCAGCTTCTCGATCATGCCCGGTGTCACGTCCAGGCCGCGCGCTTCCAGCACGCGCGGTACCAGGGCCATGCGCGCCAGGCCGTCATGCGCGGTCTTTTCGCACATTTCCCACAGGCCGTTGTGCGCGGGGAAATCGGCGTAGTCGTGGCCATGCGCCTGCAGGCGCTCGCGCAGCAGCATGAAGTGCCGCGATTCGTCGTCGGCACAACTGACCCAGTCGGCATGGAACGCTGGCGGCAGGCCGCGGAATCGGGACACCGCATCCCAGGCCAGGTCGATCGCGTTGAGTTCGATGTGGGCGATGGCGTGGATGAAGGCGGCGCGTCCTTCCACGCCGCCCAGCCCGCGCCGGGGCACTTCGCGCGGATGCACCAGCACCAGCCGTGCCGGCCGGCCAGGCATGCGGATCGGTTCCGGCGGCGGCGCATCGGCAGCCACCTTCAGGCGGCCGGCACGGAACGCGGCGGCATACGCCTGGGTCAACGCGACCTTGCGCAGCGGGTCGGCTTCGGCCAGGCACTGCTGCGCTGCGCGCAGCAGGTCGCCACCAACGTCGGGTACATCGACCACGCCTGGACCTCAGGCGCGGCGCTTGTGCTTGGCGTCGTCCGAACGCAGCTGCTGGATGCGCTCGAAGTAGCCCGGCTCGATACCCGTCGGGTAGTGGCCGTTGAAGCAGGACGAATCGAAGTTGCGCAGCGCCGGGTTGCCCTCGCTCACCGCCGCTTCCATGTCCTCCAGGTCCTGGTAGATCAGCCAGTCGCAGCCCAGGTGGGCCTCGATCTCTTCCACGGTGCGGTTGTGCGCGACCAGCTCTTCGGCCGCCGGCATGTCGATGCCGTAGATGTTCGGGTAGCGCACCGGCGGTGCCGCGCTGGCAAGGTAGACCTTGCGCGCGCCCGCATCACGGGCCATCTGCACGATCTGCTGGCTGGTGGTGCCACGCACGATCGAGTCGTCCACCAGCAGCACCACGCGATTGCGGAACTCCAGGTGGATCGGGTTGAGCTTGCGGCGCACCGACTTCACGCGTTCGCCCTGGCCCGGCATGATGAAGGTGCGGCCGATGTAGCGGTTCTTGATGAAGCCTTCGCGGTACTTCACCCCGAGCACGTTGGAGATCTCCAGCGCGGCATCACGCGAGGTATCCGGGATCGGGATGATGGTGTCGATATCGTGGTCCGGGCGCAGGCGCAGGATCTTCTCGCCCAGCTTGATGCCCATGCGCATGCGCGCCTTGTGCACCGAGACGTTGTCGATCATCGAGTCCGGACGCGCGAAGTACACGTACTCGAAGATGCACGGGGTGTGCTCGGCCGGCTCGGCGCAGATTTCCGAGAACAGCTCGCCGCGGGCGGTGATCACCAGGGCTTCGCCCGGCTGCACATCGCGCACGCGCTGGAAGCCCAGCACGTCCAGCGCGGCCGACTCGGAGGCCACGATGTACTCGTCGCCCTCGGCATGGCTGCGCTTGCCCAGCACCAGCGGACGGATGCCGTGCGGGTCGCGGAAGGCCACCAGGCCCAGGCCCAGCACCACGCTGACCACCGCATAGCCGCCCTTGCAGCGGCGGTGCACGCCAGCCACCGCGCGGATCGCGGCTTCCGGGCTCAGCTGGCGCTGCTGTTCCAGCTCATAGGCGAACACGTTCAACAGCACTTCGCTGTCCGAATCGGTGTTGACGTTGCGGCGGTCCTGCTCGAACACCTGCTGGCGCAGCGCCTCGGTGTTGATCAGGTTGCCGTTGTGGGCCAGCGCGATGCCGTACGGCGAGTTGACGTAGAACGGCTGCGCCTCGTCCATGCCTTCCGAGCCGGCCGTCGGGTAGCGCACATGGGCGATGCCGACGCTGCCTTCCAGGGTGGACATGGTGCGTGCATCGAACACATCGCGGACCAGGCCGGTGGCCTTCTGCACCCGCAGGCGGCTGCCATTGGCCGTGGCGATGCCCGCGGCATCCTGGCCGCGATGCTGGAGAACGGTCAAGCCGTCATACAACTGCCCGGCGACGTTCTGGTTGCCGACGATTCCGACGATGCCACACATGGTGCGAAGTCTCCGCTGGGCTGTGCCCAGTTACAAGGAAGGTGGCCGTACCTGGCCGCGGTGGTCGCCGCGCCTGCGGTCGACATTGGCCGGATCGCCCGGCTCGATACTGTCTGGCAGTGCTGGGGCGTCCGGGCGCACTTCGGCCGGATCGTATGCGTCGCCCTGTTCCGCTTTCGCGGGCCGCAGCCATCCGCTGCCCGCCACTACCTGGTTGAGGATGCCATTATCGCCTGCCGCGCCCGGCTTTCCCAGATCGGCGCCTGCGCTCTTCCCCAGCTCCATCAATGCAGATGGGGACAGCATGTCGGTCGGCAAGGTCTTGGGCAGCAGATCGGCGCCGGGCACCTGCCAGTGCGGCAGCTTCCCGTTCATCCAGGCCACGGCCGGGTTCAGCACCGGGCGGACCGCCGAGCGCTTCCAGGAGGGTTCGGCGGTCAGCGGGGTGAAGCCGGCCAGCAGCACCAGGATCGCCGCGATCAGGCCGCCACGCACGGCGCCCAGCACGCCGCCCAGCAACCGGTCCAGGCTGGTCAGCATGCTGCGATGGATCATCGCCTTGATGACCATGCCGATCACCGCGACCACGATCATCACGCCAATGCCCACGCCCAGGTAGCCGCCAACGAAATGCTCGCCGCCGGGTGCGGCCGGGGCCGCCCACCAGCGTGCCGCATCGTTGCCGAAGGCGAAGGCCGCCCACGCGGCCAGCAGCCACGACAGCGTGCCGATGACGATTCCAACAAAGCCACGCAGCATCCCGAGCAGGGTCGAGGCGGCGATCACGATCAGCAGCACCACGTCGATCATGGCGCCCCGCTCCTTCGGCGGCGCTGGCAACGGGCCTGCGCGTGGATCATGGGTGCGGTCGGACCATGCCGGCCACGCCGACCTTGGCGGCGACCTGCGCCTTCAGCTGCTCGGCGTCAGCGCGGTTGGCCACCGGTCCGACGCGGACGCGATGCAGCGTGCCCTTTTCAGTGCGTACCTGCTCGACGAAAGCACTGAAGCCGGCGGCGCGGACCTTGTCGCGCAGCGCGTTGGCATCGTTGGCCTGGCCGAACGCGCCCAACTGCACGGCGAAGCCGACGCCACTGGCTGCCGGTGCTGTCGGCGTGGCAGGCGCCGGCTTGTTGGCGGCGGCCTCCGGCTTCGGCTCGGGCTTGGCGTCCGGCTTCGGAGCCTCGGGCTTCGGTGCCGGCTTGGGCGGCTCTGGTTTGGTGGTCGCCGTCGGCGTGCTTGGCGGCAGGCTTTCGCTGCGCACCGGGTTGCTGGTGGCCGACGGCGTGGTGGCCGCGGCCGGGGTGCTGGTGGTCGGCGCCGGCGTGGTGGCAACCGCCGCACTGCTGCCTGCCGCCGCATCCAGGGTGATGACTTCTGCCTTCACATCGGCGCGGATCTTGACCGCCTGCAGGCGCGCGGCTTCGGCCTGGGCACGGTCGGCATACGGCCCGACACGCACACGCCACGCCTGGCGCCCGCTGATGGTGGTGGTTTCGGCGAAGCCTGGCAGCTGCGAGCGCTGCAGGTAGGCGATCACCGCATCGGCGTCGGCCTTGCTGCCGTAGGCGCCAAACGTGACGGCGAAGTTGCCGGCGGCAACCGCCGGAGACGTGTCCACGGTCGGCGGCGTAGCCGGCGCGGCCGTCTCCTGCAGCGGCTTGGCCTGCCCGGTCTGCAGGCCGGTGGCTCCACCGGCCGGAGCAACCAGCGGCAGCTCACGGGTTTCGAACTGGCCATCGGCCGGTGCGTCCGGCGCGGCGATCGGCACCGAGGCCACACCGCTGTCCGGCGCCGGTCCCTTGACCAGCATCGGCAGGAAAATCACGGCCAGCGCCACCAGCACGATGGCACCAATCAGACGCTGTTTCAGAGGCGTATCCACGTGAGGCGGCAACTGTCCGGAGGTTGCGGTCGATTATACGGGTGCCGGACCGGACGGCGTCGGCGTTGGCTGAACGCGGATCAGGCGGCGCCCTGCAACCATTGCAGCGCGGCAGCGGCGGTATGGAAGGAGCCGAACACCAGTACGCGGTCACCGCGCCCGGCCTGGGCCAGTACCTGTGCCAGCGCCTGCTCGACAGTATCAGCGCGCTGGGCCTTGGCCGCCGCCGTACCGGCCAGGCGGGCCTGCAACTGGGCAGCACTCTGCCCGCGCGGGCCGTCCAGTCCGGCCAGGGTCCACTCGCCGACCACGTCCTGCAGCGCCTGCACAACGCCCGCCGCGTCCTTGTCCTGCAGCGCGGCGTACACCGCCAGGGTGCGCCCGGCCGACGCTTCGGCCTTCAGCGCGCGCGCCAGCTGGCCCGCCGCCTGCGGGTTGTGCCCGACATCGACACGGACCTGCACGCCGTCACGCTCGAACGCCTGCAGGCGGCCAGAGATGCGCGCCGCCGCGACACCAGCAGCCCACGCCGCACGCGGCACCGGCTTGTCCAGCGCGCGCAGCGCAGCGATGGCGGCACCCGCGTTGGCCAGCTGGATCGGGCCGGCCATCGCCGGGGTCGGCAGTTCCATGCGCAGGCCGACATCGCGCCAGCGCCAGCGCTGGGCATCGATTGGTTCGTAGAAATAATCGCTGCCGCCGCGGATCGCGTTGGCGCCGACCAGGTAGGCACGTGCGAGCACGCTCGACGGCGGGTCGGTCTCGCCCAGGATCACCGGCTTCCAGCCACGGATGATGCCGGCCTTCTCGGTGCCGATCGCTTCGCGGTCCCCGCCCAGCCATTCGGCATGGTCGATGTCCACGGTGGTGATCACCGCCACGTCAGCGTCGACGATGTTGACCGCATCCAGGCGACCGCCCAGGCCCACTTCCAGCACCGCCAGGTCCAGCCCGGCGTCGGCGAACAGCTGCAGCGCGGCCAGCGTGCCGTACTCGAAATAGGTCAGCGTGATATCGCCACGCGCGGCCTCGATGGTGTTGAAGGCGGCGACCAGCGCCGCATCCTCCACATCGTGGCCGTCGATGCGCACGCGCTCGTTGTAGCGCAGCAGGTGCGGCGAGGTGTACGCGCCGACCTTCCAGCCGGCAGCACGCGCGATGGCTTCGATGAAGGCCACGGTGGAGCCCTTGCCGTTGGTGCCACCGACCACGATGGTGCGCTGGGCCGGCGCCCCCAGGCCCATCGCCGTGGCCACGGCGCGCACGCGCTCCAGGCCCATGTCGATGGTCGCCGGGTGCTGGCGTTCAATGTAGTCCAGCCAGTCGGCCAGGGTGGTCGGGGTGTTCGTCACGGCAGCGGTTCCAGCAGAAGCAGTTGATGCGAGGGGATGGATCAGAGTGCGCGGTGCTTGGCTTCGCCAAAGAACGGCGTGTGGTGGGCACAGTCGTTCAGGCGCACCACTTCCAGGCTGTCCAGGTCGGCGCCTTCGAGCAGGTTGAGCGTGGTCGGCGCCTGGCGGAAGGTCCACAGGCGGGAGATCGGCAGGCCCAGCACCCTGCACAGGATCACGCGGTTGACCGCGTCATGGGCGACCACCAGCAGGGTGTCGTGCTCGCCGAGGCCTTCGGTGGCGCGGGCCAGGCCCCGCCAACTGCGCTCCAGCACCAGGCGCAGCGATTCACCGCCGGGCATCAGCACGGTGTCCGGCTCCTCGCGCCACGCCTTCAGGCGCGACGGGTCCTTTTCGTTGATTTCGCTGGCCAGCAGGCCTTCCCACTCGCCGTGGGCGATTTCCTGCAGCTCCGGCTCGGTCAGCAACATGTCGGCACGGGCGGCACCGAGTGCCAGCTGCGCGGTGCGCTGCGCGCGCGACAGCGGCGAGGCGACGGCACGGGTGATGTCCACCGAGGCCAGGCGGGCGCCCAGGGCCTGGGCCTGGGCTTCACCGATCGGCGAAAGCGGGATGTCGATCTGGCCCTGGTAGCGGCCTTCGGCGTTCCACGGCGTTTCGCCGTGGCGGGCAAGCAGGATGCGCATGCGTGCAAGGGGTCCTGGGGGGAGGAGGTTTCCGCGTTTCGTTCACATCCTGTGAAGTACGCGGAACAGGGATGATACCCGTTCGGCGCACCGGGCCGTGCCGGGCATGAAAAAACCCCGCGACGTGGATCGCGGGGTTTTGGAAACTCCGGCTATCTGGTCGGGGTTGCCGGCCAGCGGCCGGCACTACCGCAACGGGTTTATTTCGCCAGGTTCAGTTCCTTCAGCAGCGCCGGCGCCGGCGCCACTTCCTGCATGATCCACTGCATGTAGCGGCTGTCGACCGCGATCATGCGGGTCATCACCGGGTCGAACACCCAGTTGGAGCTGACCGATTCCCAGTTGCCGTCGAAGGCCAGGCCGACCAGCTTGCCGTTGGCGTCCAGCACCGGCGAACCCGAGTTGCCACCGGTGATGTCCAGGTTGGACAGGAAGTTCACCGGCACCGAGCCCACGCGCTTGTCTTCCAGGCCGCCGTAGCGCTTGGCCTTGACCGCGTCGAGCAGGGCCTTGGGCGCATCGAACGGATCGACGCCGGTGTCCTTGGCGACGATGCCCTCCAGCGTGGTGAACGGGGTGTAGGCCACGCCGTCCCTGGGCTCATAGCCCATCACGTTGCCGAAAGTGATGCGCAGCGACAGGTTGGCATCCGGGTACACGAACTCGCCCTGGCTCTTCTTGTAGTCAGCCAGTGCCTGCAGGTACAGCGGACGTGCGGTCAGCGACTCGCCTTCGCGGATCTTCTTCTGCTCTTCCTGCTTCAGCAGCGACGGCATGATCGCCACCGCGTACTGGATGGCCGGATCGGTGCTGGCTTCGAACGCGGCGCGGTCGGCCTTGAACCACTTCAGGCGTGCATCCAGGCTGCCCAGCTCAGTGCCCGACAGCTTGCTCACCAGTGCCTTGACCGCGCTGGCATCGCTGCCGCCCAGCCAGGTGTTCAGCACGTCGTTGTTGCGCTGCGCGGCCGGCAGGGCGACGTACTGGTCCAGCCAGTAGGTCTGCAGCTGCTGGTCCATCTTCGCCACATAGCGGCGATCCATCTGCTTCAGGCCGCCTTCCAGGGTCGGCAGGTCGCGCTGCTGGTAGCCGACCTCGCGCTCGGCGTCCGGCTTGGTGCGCTCGATCGACAGGCGGTACAGGCCGATGGCGGCGTTGACCGCCGAGGTGTTGTTGAACTGGCCGACGAACAGATCGCGCTCGCGGGTCGCCTTGCTGGTATCCAGGTGCTTGACCAGCTGCGCGTGCGCTGCCAAGGCCGGCTTGCCGGCGGCGCCCTGCTTCTTCAGCCAGGCCAGCACGGCGGCTTCTTCAGCCTGCTTCTGGCCAGCAGCGTCGATGCGCTTGAAGCCTTCCAGCTGGCCGGCGTAGTTCTTGGCCACGTTGTTCATGCTGGCCGCGGTGGCGGCGTACTTCACCTTGACGTCGGCGTCGGCCTTGCCCGCCTCATCGATCATCTTCAACACTGCGTTGTAGTGCCTGGCGATGGTCGGGTAGGTCCAGCTGGCGGTTTCGTTGAACTCACCGGCCAGCGCGTAGCGGTTGGTGCGGCCCGGATAGCCTGCCACCATCACGAAGTCACCGGCGCCCAGCGGCTGGTCGGTGAACTTCAGGAAGTGCTTGGGCTGGTACGGCACGTTGTCGGCCGAGAATGCGGCCGGCTTGCCGTCCTTGCCGACGTAGGCGCGGTAGAACGAGAAGTCGCCGGTGTGGCGCGGCCACATCCAGTTGTCGACGTCGCCGCCGTACTTGCCGACGCTGCCCGGGGGCGCGTAGACCAGGCGCACGTCCTTGATTTCCATGTTGCGGAACAGTCGGTAGGTGTTGCCGCCGGAGAAGGTGTACAGGCGGCAGCGGAAGCCGTCCTCGGCTTCACACGCGGCGACCTGGGCCTTGTCGAAGGCGTCCAGCGCACGGCTGCGGGCCAGCGGGTCGTTGCCGGCGGCGGCAATGGCGGCCTTGGCCTGGGCGGTGACGTCGGTGATCTGGTCGAGCACGTAGACGCGGGCGTTCGGGCCGGCGCTCAGTTCATCGCTGTGCTTCGGCGCGTTGAAGCCGTCCTTGATCAGGTTCTTCTCGGCGGTCGAATTCAGCTGGATCGCACCGTAGGCGCAGTGGTGGTTGGTGACCACCAGGCCCTGCGGCGACACGAAGCTGGCGGTGCAGCCGCCGAGGGCGACGACCGCGCCCATCGGGTCGCCGGTGAGGTTGGACAGCTGCTCCGGGGACAGCTTCAGGCCGGCCTTCTGCAACGGACCGGCGATTTCCGGCAGCTGCTGCGGCACCCACATGCCTTCAGCGGCATGGGCGACCTGGGCCAGCCCGAGGCTGGCGACGATGGAGAATGCAAGCAGGTTCGAGCGCATGGAGCAGCCCCTGGTAGTGGAACCCTCGATTGTAGCCCGCCGCCCTGCCCCGGCCCGAACCCCGGAAGTCATGGGCCTACTTCTTGCTCTGCCATGCGCACATCGGCCGCGCACATGGAATCGTCCAGAGGGGGCGTGGTCACCCTGGCCGGGACCGTTGGCGCCATGGGCCGGGCGCATGCGACTGGCGGGTTGGGCAGGACGCCCAACCCCGGTCTTGCCGTGTGCGCAGGATAGCGCGCACGAGCAAGGCGCCGTCGAGCACCATGGATGGGCTTTTGCGTGTCCCGGCCAGGGTGACCGCGCGCCCTCCCCAGGAATCAAGGAGGCGCTGCTGTTTGCAGCACGTTCGAAACGCCCGTCGGCGCACGCCTTTCGTTCCGCCATTGCACCCGCAGCGCAACATGGGAAATCCGCGCGGCACCCTATAATCCGCGCTTTCCCCCTGATGAGTTCCACCCCGATGGCGCAGCAAACGATGAAGGCCCTGGTCAAGCGCGAAGCGGCCAAGGGCATCTGGCTGGAAGAAGTTCCGGTTCCGACCCCGGGCCCGAACGAGGTCCTGATCAAGCTGGAAAAGACCGCGATCTGCGGCACCGACCTGCACATCTACCTGTGGGACGAGTGGAGCCAGCGCACCATCAAGCCGGGCCTGACCATCGGCCATGAGTTCGTCGGCCGCATTGCCGCGCTCGGCTCGGCGGTGACCGGCTATGAGATCGGCCAGCGCGTCTCGGCCGAAGGTCACATCGTCTGTGGCCATTGCCGCAACTGCCGTGGCGGCCGCCCGCACCTGTGCCCGAACACCGTCGGCATCGGCGTCAACGTCAACGGCGCCTTCGCCGAATACATGGTGATGCCGGCCAGCAACCTGTGGCCGATTCCGGACCAGATCCCGTCGGAACTGGCCGCGTTCTTCGACCCGTACGGCAATGCCGCACACTGCGCGCTGGAATTCGACGTGATCGGCGAAGACGTGCTGATCACCGGCGCCGGTCCGATCGGCATCATCGCCGCCGGCATCTGCAAGCACATCGGTGCGCGCAACGTGGTGGTGACCGACGTCAACGACTTCCGCCTGAAGCTGGCCGCCGACATGGGCGCCACCCGCGTGGTCAACGTCGCCAACCAGTCGCTGAAGGACGTGATGAAGGAGCTGCACATGGAGGGCTTCGACGTGGGCCTGGAAATGAGCGGCAACCCGCGCGCGTTCAACGACATGCTCGACTGCATGTACCACGGCGGCAAGATCGCCATGCTCGGCATCATGCCCAAGGGCGCCGGCTGCGACTGGGACAAGATCATCTTCAAGGGCCTGACCGTGCAGGGCATCTACGGCCGCAAGATGTACGAGACCTGGTACAAGATGACCCAGCTGGTGCTGTCCGGCTTCCCGCTCGGCAAGGTGATGACCCACCAGCTGCCGATCGACGAGTTCCAGAAGGGCTTCGACCTGATGGAAGAAGGCAAGGCCGGCAAGGTTGTTTTGAGCTGGAATTGACCCTTCGCCGTGCGCGATGGGTGGGTGCCGAGCTTGCTCGGCACACCTTGAAATTGAAAAAGGCGCCCGATGGGCGCCTTTTTCTTTGGTGTTGCCGGCCAGCGGCCGGCACTACCCGTAACGCCTTCGGCGTTACTTGCCGACGGCGACGCTCAGCATCACCCGGCTGTGGGCCAGCTTGCCGGAATTGTCACGGCCGTTGCCGTCGGTGCCGTAGTAGCCCAGGCCGACGTTGAACAGGCCGAACTGGCGCGCGACGCCGACGTTCCAGTCGGTGTAGTCCTTGGCGATGCCGTCCTCGAAGGTGCTGCGACCGACGTTGGCATTCAGGGTGAAGTCCTTCGGCAGGCCCCAGCTGCCGCCCAGGCCGAAGTACCAGCCATCGGTGCTGCTGTTCCAGACATCGTTGGTGTAGGCCACCGTCAGCTTGTAGGTGTCATCCAGCGTGGTGGTGGTGATCAGTTCGTTGTAGTTCTGGTGGCTGGACTTCAGGTAGGTGTAGCGGTTCAGCAGCACGTCGAAGTTGACGCGCTCGGTGACGTCCACGCCGTAGCCGATCAGGTAGTCGACCTCGGTCTTCGGGTCACCCGCACCAAAATCCACGCCCGAGCCCCACACGCCTGCGTACAGGCCAACCGGGCTGGTGTAGGTGAAACCGGCCTGCAGGGTCGGATCCTCGTCGGTCTGCGACACACCACGGAACAGGTAATCGGAAACAGCGGTGACGTTCCAGCTGTACGGCGATTCGTTTTCCTGGGCGCTGGCGGCGAACGGGGCGGCCAGGGTCAGGGCAGCGGCAATGGCGAGGCAGGCACGGGCGTGCTTCATGGGCGTCTCCGAGGGTGGCGGGGGCGGGAAGGGGGAGCGGGCAACCGGCGCCAGACAGGCGCAGTTCACGAATTTTTAACCCGTTTGCTATTGCGATGCAACATGTGCCACCCGTGGCGGTGCCCTGCCCGGCCCGGTCGAAGGCCGTCGTAGCCCGGTAGAATCAACGGTTTCCCCGTTCAGAGCCGTGCCCACGCCATGACCGACGCCTCCTCCGCCCTGACCCGCCACTACGCCGAGGAACTGGACGCCATCCGCGCCCAGGGCCTGTTCAAGTCCGAGCGGATCATCACCAGCCCGCAGTCGGCCGAGATCACCCTCGAGGATGGCCGCAAGGTGCTGAACTTCTGTGCCAACAACTACCTGGGCCTGGCCGACCATCCGGACCTGATCCAGGCCGCCAAGGATGCGCTGGATACCCACGGCTTCGGCATGGCCTCGGTGCGCTTCATCTGCGGTACCCAAGACCTGCACAAGCAGCTGGAGAAGCAGATCGCCGACTTCTTCGGCAAGCAGGACACCATTCTGTACGCGGCCTGTTTCGACGCCAACGGCGGCCTGTTCGAACCGCTGCTCGGTGAGAACGACGCGATCATTTCCGATGCACTGAACCACGCCTCGATCATCGACGGCGTGCGCCTGTGCAAGGCCAAGCGCTTCCGCTACGCCAACTGCGACATGGCCGACCTGGAAGCCCAGCTGCAGGCCGCCGATGCCGCCGGCTGCAAGACCAAGCTGATCACCACCGACGGCGTGTTCTCGATGGACGGCTTCATTGCCCCGCTGGACGAGATCACCGCGCTGGCGAAGAAGTACAACGCGCTGGTGCACATCGACGAATGCCACGCCACCGGCTTCCTCGGTGCCACCGGCCGCGGCTCTGCCGAAGTGAAGGGCGTGCTGGAGAAGATCGACATCATCACCGGCACCCTGGGCAAGGCCATGGGCGGCGCACTGGGCGGCTTCACCTGCGCCAGCGCCGAGGTGATCGAGCTGCTGCGCCAGCGTTCGCGGCCGTACCTGTTCTCCAACTCGCTGCCGCCGCATGTGGTGGCCGCCGGCATCAAGGCGTTCGAGATGCTGGCCGCCGCTGACGACCTGCGCGACACCCTGGTGGAGAACACCCGCTACTTCCGCGAAAAGATGGTCGCCGCCGGTTTCGACGTGAAGCCGGGCGTGCACCCGATCAGCCCGGTGATGCTGTACGACGCGCCGCTGGCGCAGAAGTTCGCCGAGCGCCTGCTGGAAGAAGGCATCTACGCGATCGGCTTCTTCTTCCCGGTGGTGCCCAAGGGCCAGGCGCGCATCCGCACCCAGATCAGCGCTGCGCACAGCCGCGAGCACCTGGACCGCGCGATCGATGCGTTCACCCGCATTGGCGTCGAGCTGGGCGTGATCAAGAGTTGATCCCAGCGGTCAAAGCGTGCCGACCAAGGTCGGCACCTACCAGAGCTTGAGGGCGTGCCGACCGAGGTCGGCACCTTCCCGGCATCACTTCTTTTTCTTCTTGCCCTTCGGCTCTTCCTTGCTGGCCACCACTACCGGCTTGGCGGCGGCGTCCTGGCCGTTGCCCTTGGCAACGCGGATGCCGTTGGCCTTCATCCAGGCATCGAACTCATCGGCGGTCATCTTCTTGTCGCCGTTGCTCATCAGGAAGCGGTAACTGCCGCGACCATCCAGCTCCGGGGTCTTCACTTCCACCACCGGGGTCTCGGCAGGCGTTTCCGCCTTGGCCACCTTCTTGTGGCCGCCACAGGCGGCCAGCAGCACCATCGGCAGCAGCAGGCCTGCGCAGCGCAGGGTTTGGTTGAGGGTCGGGTGGTACATGGGCAGGCTCCGTTCGGGAAATTCAGCAACCAGGCGCCCCCTACGCCTGGAACGGTGGCCGGCGACTGCCGGCCGCGGGCGATGATCAGCCCGGTGCAGCGGCCCCCAGCCGCTGCTGGTCGCTGACCTCCAGCACCCGCCATTGCCCCTTGCCGAGATCGCCGAGCAGCAGCCCACCGATCGCGACCCGGACCAGGCGCAGCACCTGCAGGTCGAAGGCCGCCAACAGGCGGCGGATATGGCGGTTGCGTCCCTCGTCGAGGACCACCTCCAGCCATGCGGTCTTGTCGCCACTGCGCAGTACGCGCACGGCCTGGGCGACGAGGAACTCGCCCTCGTCCTCGACACCGGCGCGCAGCGCGGCCAGGGTGTCCTCATCGGGAAGACGATCCACCTGCACGTGATAGGTCTTCTGCGGGCCGGTCTCCGGATCGGTCAGGCGCGCCGCCCACTGCGGATCGTTGCTGAACAACAACAGTCCTTCGCTGGCCTTGTCCAGGCGCCCGACCGGCGCGATCCACGGCAGGCCGGCACCATCGAAGCAGCGATACACCGTGTCGCGACCACGCTCGTCCTGCGCCGTGGTCACCACGCCGCGCGGCTTGTTGAGCACCAGGTACAGGCGCTGCGGCGCATCCATCGGCCGGCCATCGACTTCGATCGGCGGGTGCGGACTGGCAATCGGGAACTCGGGATCACGGATGATGCGGCCGGACACGCGCACGCGGCCCTCGGCAATCCAGCGCGCGGCCTCGCTGCGTGAGCACACGCCGGCCTTGGACAGCACGCGCGCCAGGCCATGGCGCACGCCATTGGAGACATCCGGAACCGCACGCCCACGCGGTGCGTGGGAGCGGGCAGCGGGGGCAGCAGGTGGGCGGCGCGTGCGCAAGCCTCTGCTCCCCGCCGCGCTTACTTCTTGTCGACCGGCTTGGTCTCAGCCGGTGCTTCGGCCGCAGCCGGAGTGGCGGCCGGAGCCGGACGCGCCTTGACCACACGCACGCCACGCGCCTTCATCCAGGCGTCGAACTCTTCGGCGGTCATGCGCTTGCCGTTCTGGCTCATGTCGAAGCGCCAGGGCGTGTTGTCGAATTCGGTCTGCGGCTTGTAGGCCGCCGGATCGTTCGGCTTCACCGCCGGTGCGCTCGGAATGGCCTTGGCGATGTTCTGGCACCCATCGATGCGCAGGCGCTGCAGCACCTGGTCCAGCGACTGCGACGGATCGTAGTTGCTGCTCAGCACGCCGGCCGGCATGCCCAGCTGGTTGCCACGGATGTAGAGCTCGTCGGCCACCGGCGCGATGGTCGTGGCCGGCAACGGCAGCGGCGAGGCGCTGGTGTTGACCGAGCAATCGACCGCAGCGTGGGCGGCGGGAACCAGGGCCAGCGCCAGGAAGGCGGCCGATGCAGAGCGCAGCATGAAGGGCATCCAGGAAAGGAAGTGACGCGGCGAGTTTAGCAATGCCGCGACAGCTTTCAAGCGCCACTTTCAATGAATACGGCAACTCATTGGTTTTATGGGCAAAATCCCGACGAACGGTTACTCCCGCGCCTGAAACGCCGGGTTCCGGACCGCAGAAACAACAAGACCCGGCCGAAGCCGGGTCCTGCTGTGTCCTACTGGCAGAGCGTCAGAACTTAGTTCTGGACGTTCAGCTCGGTACGACGGTTCTTGGCGCGACCTTCCGGGTTGTCCGAACCATCCGGGTTGGTGTTCGGAGCAATCGGACGGCTCTCGCCGTAGCCGATCGGGCCGACCAGGCGACCGGCGTCGACGCCGTTCTTGGTCAGGTAGTTGTACACGGCGGTGGCGCGACGCTCCGACAGCTTCTGGTTGTAAGCGTCGGTACCCTTCGAGTCGGTGTGACCGGCAACTTCAACGCGCAGATCCGGGTAACGCTTCAGGATCTCGGTGGCTTCGCTCAGGATCGCCACGGCGTCCGGACGCAGGTTCGACTTGTCGAAGTCGAAGTTGACGCCCTTCAGGTCGATGGAGACCGGAACCGGGCAACCGTCCGGACCGATGGTCTGACCCGGCTGCGAGTTCGGGCACTTGTCGTCGCAGTTGTTGACGCCGTCACCGTCGTCATCCAGGTCGGCGCAGCTCGGGGCAACCGGAGCCGGAGCCGGAGCAGCCGCGACCGGAGCCGGGCCCAGCGGGATCACGACGCCGACCGAAGCCAGCACGTCGCCGAACCAGCTCTCGTCCTTGGCGGCGATGCTCTGGTCGTCGAAGTCAGCGCGGTAGGCCACTTCGGCGCGGACAGCAACACGCTTCTCGAAGGTGGTCTGCAGGCCGACGCCCAGCTTGGCGGCAACGTTGCCGTCCTTACGCTGGCGCGGACCGTTGTTGTCGATTGCAGCGTACTCTTCTTCCGACTTCTGGTAGCCCAGGCCACCGACGATGTACGGGTTCCAGCCGCGGCCTTCCTTGATGAAGTGGCGACGCAGGTCCAGCGAGACGCCGTACTGCGACCAGTTCAGGTCCTGGTTGCTGTCGAAGTTCGGGTTCTGGTAGTTCAGTTCACCGTCCAGCGACCAGTTCGGGCTGATGAACTTACCCAGGCCCAGGGTCACGAACGGAGCGTCATTGGTCAGACGGTCGCTGTCCTGGAAGTTGAAGCCGGCCGAACCGGTCAGGTACCAGCGGTCATCGAACTCCTGCGCCGAAGCTGCCTGGGCGAAAGCCAGGCCGCCCAGCAGCGCGGCAGTAAGGATCTTCTTGTTCATTGAGTACAGCTCCTATTTCGGGGGTATGAAACCGGTAGAGGCATGGGCCAGCACTAGTGCGTCGATGTACGACAGCCGATTCAGCACGCCACCGCCGCGAACATTATGCTCAGGCGGGTGAAGGCCATGTTAACAGTCCCGTAACATGTGAAGTGTTGCGCCCGACCGTCGACCGGTCCGACGTTGAAACCCTATACAGGATGATGAAAATCCGCAAGACCCACACGCTGCAAGGGTTTGACGGGGTTTAAGCGCGAAAACCGACATACTGCGCAGCACATTGCATCGCACGGTTCAGCAGGTTTGCGGAAACGTGAGGAACCTTATGATGGGATCACGAACCCAGCCGGAGCCGTGATGAAAGCCGTCGCCCTGAGTCGTGAATACGCACCTGCCCTGCGTGATGTCCTGCTGCCGCCGCCGCTGCCTCCTCGCGGCCGCGATCTGCTGGTGCGGATCGAAGCGGTATCGGTCAACCCCGTCGATGGCAAGCAGCGGGCCGCTACCGATCCGGCCACCCTTGAGGTTCCCCGGGTGCTCGGCTGGGACGCCGCCGGTGTGGTCGAAGCCATCGGTGACGAGGCCAGCCTGTTCGCCTCTGGTGACGAGGTCTACTTCGCCGGTGACGTTACCCGGCCGGGCTGCAACGCCCAGTACCAGTGGGTGGACGAGCGCCTGGTCGCCCGCAAGCCGACCACGCTCGATTTCGCCGAAGCCGCCGCACTACCCCTGACCACGCTGACCGCCTGGGAGCTGTTGTTCCAGCGCATGCCGCTGCATCTGGATGATCGCCGCCATGGCGGCCAGCACCTGCTGGTGATCGGCGGTGCGGGAGGCGTGGGCTCGATGGCGATCCAGCTGGCCCGCCATGCCGGCTTCGAGGTGATCGCCACCGCCTCGCGCGAGGCCTCGATCGACTGGTGCCGGCAGATGGGGGCCACGCATGTGATCGACCATCGGCAGCCGCTGCAGCCCCAGCTGCAGGCACTGGGCATCGACGCAGTGCAGGTGGCGCTCAACCTGGCCGACACCGATCACTACTGGGACGAACTGGGCCAGCTGCTGGCACCACAGGGCCATGTCGGCCTGATCGTGGAGCCGCGTGGCGCACTGCGCATCGGCGATCCGTACAAGGCCAAATGCATCGGCATCCATTGGGAGTTCATGTTCGCGCGCTCGCGCTTCGCCACCGCCGACTGCATCGAACAGCATCGCATCCTCAGCCGCGCCGCCAGCATGATCGATGCCGGCCAGCTGCGTGGCACGCTCAGTGAAACGCTGGGCACGATCAATGCGGCCAACCTGGACATCGCGCATCAGCGCCTGGCCAGCGGGCACACGGTGGGCAAGCTGGCGCTGGTGGGCTGGGACGACTGACGCCGTGATGTAGGCCGAGCCCACGCCAGGCTGCTACGCCTGCCGCCACCAGCAGAGCACGGGCGCGGCCCTGCACAACCGCCCGCATGCAGGATCGGCGCTGCCTGTACCAGCGGATTGGCTGGGATCTGTATCTATGGCCTCAAGGAAATCAGGGATACGGTGGAAACAGATATCCTCTCCCCCGAGCCCACCATGCCTACCGCCCTGCCCCTGCGCCTGCTGCAACTGATCACCGGCCTGTTCCTGTATGGCTTCGGTGCCTCGCTGATGATCCGTGCCGCCATCGGCGTGGCGCCCTGGGACGTGCTGTCGCAGGGCATCGCCGCACAGACGCCGCTGTCCTTCGGGCTGGCGACCAATGTCATCGGCGCACTGGTGCTGTTGCTGTGGTGGCCACTGCGCCAGAAGCCGGGCGTCGGCACGGTGCTCAACGTGATGCTGATCGGTCCCTCCGCACAGTTCGGGTTGTGGCTGCTGCCACCGGCCATCGGCGTGGGCTGGCAGCTGGCGATGTTCTGTGCAGGCATGCTGCTGGTCGCGCTGGCCACCGGCCTGTACATCGGCGCCCGCCTCGGCCCGGGACCGCGCGATGGCTTGATGACTGGCCTGCATGCCCGCACCGGTTGGCCGATCTGGAAGGTGCGCAGCCTGATCGAAGGCAGCGTATTGCTGCTGGGCTGGTGGCTGGGCGGCAATGTCGGCCTCGGCACCCTCGCCTTCGCCCTGCTGATCGGCCCGCTGTGCGGCGTCACGCTGGGCTGGTTCGGGATCGGCCGCCCCCCGGTCGTACCCGCCGCTGCCCGGCAGCCGCAATCACCCTGAGCTGCCCCGAATGCCGGCCAGCGGCCGGCACTACCGCCCCCGGAGTTCGGGGGCAGCGCCGCAGGCGCGGGGGGGTGGAGGCCGGTAAGTGGGGCCCGCGATTCGCGCAGCGAAACGCGGGAGCGACAGCACGCATGTGCCGAGCGTACCCGGCCAGCGGCCGGCACTACCGCCCCCGGAGTTCGGGGGCAGCGCCGCAGGCGCGGGGGGGTGGAGGCCGGTAAGTGGGGCCCGCGATTCGCGCAGCGAAACGCGGGAGCGACAGCACGCATGTGCCGAGCGTACCCGGCCAGCGGCCCTTGCCCCGGCCGCCGTTTCGCGGCACGCTTCGCGCTTCCGTACGCAAGCGTATCGACCATGTCGCCAGCCAACGAAAGCGCCTATCCCCATCTGTTCGCCCCGCTGGACCTGGGCTTCACCCAACTGCGCAACCGCGTATTGATGGGCTCGATGCACACCGGCCTGGAGGATCGCGCCCGCGACTTCCCGCGGCTGGCGGCCTACTTCGCCGAGCGCGCCGAGGGCGGCGTCGGCCTGATCGTCACCGGCGGCTTCGCACCGAATGTGGTCGGCTGGCTGAAGCCGTTCGGCGGCAAGCTGTCCTGGCCCTGGGAAGTGCGGCCGCACCGCCAGCTCACCGCCGCCGCGCACCAGCACGGCGCGAAGATCTGCCTGCAGCTGCTGCATGCAGGCCGTTACGCCTATCACCCGTTGTCGGTGGCACCGTCGAAGCTGAAGGCACCGATCAACCCGTTCACCCCGCGCGCGTTGTCGGCCAGCGGCGTCGACCGGCATATCGCCGATTACGCACGCAGCGCCAAGCTGGCCCGCGAGGCCGGCTACGACGGCGTGGAAGTGATGGGTTCGGAGGGCTACCTCATCAACGAATTCATCGCCCCGCGCACCAACAAGCGCACCGATGCCTGGGGCGGCGACGCGCGCCAACGCATGCGCTTCGCGGTCGAGATCGTACGCCGCATCCGCGAGGCCTGCGGCCCGGACTTCATCATCATCTATCGCCTGTCGCTGGTGGATCTGGTCGACGACGGCAGCAGCTGGGAAGAAATCGTGCAGCAGGCGCAGGCCATCGAGGCGGCCGGCGCAACGATCATCAATTCCGGCATCGGCTGGCACGAAGCGCGCATTCCGACCATCGCCACCTCGGTGCCGCGTGCTGCTTTCGCCGGGGTCACCGCCAAGCTCAAGCCGCATGTGAAGGTGCCGCTGGTGGCGACCAACCGCATCAACATGCCCGACGTCGCCGAGCGCATCCTCGCCGCTGGCGGCGCCGACATGGTGTCGCTGGCACGCCCGCTGCTGGCCGACCCGCAGTGGCCGAACAAGGCCCGTGCCGGCCGCGCGGAGGCGATCAACACCTGCATCGCCTGCAACCAGGCCTGCCTGGACCACGTGTTCGAGAACAAGCTGGCCAGCTGCCTGGTCAATCCGCGCGCCGCGCACGAGACCGAGCTGGTCTATCGCCCCACCGCTGCGCCGAAGAAGGTTGCGGTGGTCGGTGCCGGCCCCGCCGGCCTGGCCTGTGCCACCGTCGCTGCCCAGCGTGGCCACCAGGTCACCCTGTTCGACGCCAATGATGAGATCGGCGGCCAGTTCAACGTGGCCAAGCGCATCCCCGGCAAGGAAGAGTTCCACGAGACCCTGCGCTACTTCCGCCACAAACTGGCCGAAACCGGTGTGCAGCTGCGCCTCGGCACCCGCGCCGATGCCGCCCAGCTGACCGGCTTCGACGAGGTGGTGCTGGCCACCGGCATCACCCCGCGCAAGGTCGATTTCCCCGGTGCCGACCACGCCAGGGTGGTCAGCTACCTGGACGTGCTGCTGGGCCGGGTCGAAGTGGGCGCCAGTGCGGCGATCATCGGCGCCGGCGGCATCGGCTTCGATGTCGGCGAATTCCTCAGCCACGCCGGCGAGTCCCCCTCCCTCGACCCGCAGCGCTGGATGGCCGAATGGGGCGTGGACAGCACCTTCGAGGCCCGCGGCTCACTGGCCAGGCCGGAGGTTGAAACCTCGCCGCGACGGCTGTGGCTGCTGCAGCGCAGCCCGGGCAAGCCCGGCGCGCGCCTGGGCAAGACCACCGGCTGGATCCATCGCGCCACGCTGAAGGCCAAGGGCGTGCGCATGCTCGGTGGCGTCGAGTACCTCGGCGTGGACGACGCGGGCCTGCGCATCCGCGTGGACGGCAGCGAACAGCTGCTGCCGGTCGACCATGTGGTGATCTGCGCCGGGCAGGAACCCAACCGCGCGCTGCAGGCCGAACTGCAGGCGGCCGGCATCAACGCGCAGCTGATCGGCGGTGCCGACGTGGCCGCAGAACTCGACGCCAAGCGCGCCATCGACCAGGGCAGCCGGGTTGCCGCCGGGCTCTGATGAGCGCCTGAATGGGGGGCGGAATGTGATTTCCGTCACCCTCATTGAACCTGAATGTCAAGCCGAGCGGTTCACGATGCGTTCGGCTACGCCCCCCTACCTTGCGCCATCTTTCCGCTCACCAGCCAGTTTCCGGTGAGCCGGCGCAGCCCCACGATCGGTACTGGTCGTTTCTTTTGGGGCTGCCCAACGGGGCGGCCCCGATGGCCGCCTCCCCATGACGCCAAGTCGTACCCCGCCTCCTGTCGCCCTGCGGCCGGAACCGGAGGGTGCGGCCCATACGGAGCAAGGAGTTATATGAAACTGGCCTGGATTCTCTGGCTGTCGCAGTTGTTGCCGCAGCCGGCCGCTGATTCACTGTGTTTGAGCACCACCGTTTACCTGGAAGCCCGCGACCAGACCCTGCGCGGCCAGCAGGCCGTCGCCGAGGTCGCACTGCGCCGTCTCGACAGTGGCCTGTGGGGCGACTCGATGTGCCAGGTGGTCACCGCGCGCAAGCAGTTCGCACCGACCATCGTCTCCCCCGGCACCCAGTTGGGCAACGACGCGGCCTGGAGCGAGGCAATGAACGTGGCCTTCGACGCCGAGCGCAACTGGGCGCTGCCGGCCGGCGAGCGCCGCGAGATCGTGCCCGGTGCCAGCCACTTCGCCGCGCTGTCCATCGCCAGCCCGAACTGGCGCAATGCCTACCAGGTGGCCACCATCGGCGATCACACCTTCTATAAGGTGCAGAACCTCAAGCCGCGGCAGTCGTAACGATCCGTGCCGGCGGCAGCGTTGCCGCCTGCCGGCAGGCTCTGGGATAGTGGGCGTTTCCCGCCCGCATCACCTGGAGTTCCCATGAAGCTGTACAGCAAGCCCGGTGCCTGTTCCACCGCCGACCACATCGCCCTGCAGTGGACCGGCCAGCCGTTCGAGGTTGAACTGCTGAACAAGGACACCCTGAAGGGTCCGGAATTCCTCAAGATCAATCCGGCCGGTGCGGTGCCCGCGCTGGTCGACGGCGACTTCGTGCTGCTGCAGAACGCCGCGATCATGGGCTACATCGCCGACAGCTTCCCGCAGGCCGGCCTCGGCGGTGACGGCAGCCCGCGCCAGCGCGCCGAAGCCACCCGCTGGCTGGCGTTCGTCAATTCCGACGTGCACCCGGCCTTCTCGCCGCTGTTCGCGCCGGGCAAGTTCATTGCCGACGAAGGCCAGTACGACGCGATCCGCGCCGCCGCGCACAAGCGCCTGCGTGGCCTGTTCGAGACCGCCGACAGGCAGCTGGCCGACAAGCCCTGGCTGGCCGGCTTCCGCAGCTTCGCCGACCCGTACTTCTACATCACCCTGCGCTGGGCCGCCGGCACCAAGGTCGACCTGTCGGGCCTGGACAATCTGGCCGCCTACAAGGCACGCATGGATGCCGATGCCGGCGTGCAGGCCGCGCTGAAGGCCGAAGGCCTGGCCTGACCTTGGTCAGGGGTCAGAGCCGTTCGCGTGGCGGACGGATCTGACCCCACCGGCCACCAGACGGGGTCGGATCCGCCTGCGCAGCAGGCGGCTCCGACCCCTCGATATCATTCGCGCGATCAGCCGATCTGGCGGATCACTTCCCCCTTGGCATCGCGCAGGTAGGTCGGCACCACTTCGATGCGCAGCGCCCCCGCCACCGGGTAAACCCCGCGCTCGGCGCGCACCCCTGCCAGGGCCTGCAGGCCCGCCTCGTCCAGTGACCAGCGCGCGCTGTCGGCGGATACGTCCGCCGCTTCACCGCCCCCGTGCGCGATGAACTCCCACTGCCGCTCGCGGCTGGCCAGTTCCAGCGATTTGCCGTGGCGCAGGCGCAGCGGCAACAGTTCGCACACGCTGGCGACCTGACCGGCGCCGAGCACCAGCGTGGTGACGCCCGCCTCCTGCCGCCAGTCCAGGGTCTCGATGAACAGCATGCCGGTGCTGGAACCCTCGCGTTCGCTGCCGGCCTGCACCCGCTGTGCCAGCGCCGGGTCCTCCAGCAGGTTGTCGCGATGCAGATCGCTGATCCACAGCGGCATCGCCGGCAGCAGCGCCTGCAGCACGCCACGCGTCGACCAGCGCTTGACCGCCTCCATCTCCTCATCGGTCAATCCGACCAGCTGCAGGAACTGCAGATGGCCGTTGGCCGTGTCCCGCGCCGGCAACTGCGGGTCCGCAATGAAGGCCAGATGGCACAGCCGCGTGCCGGTCTCCAGCGCGATCGGACCGTTGGCGTTGAGGTGATGGCCATCCTCGAACACGTTGCCACTGCCGAACACGTAGCGCGCCAGGTTCTGCAGCAGGTTCATCGGCCACACCGGCGGGGTGCTGCCGGCGTTCTCACCGGCCTCGGCAGCCAGACGGAAGGTCAGCTCGAAGCCATAACCGCTGGCATCTGCATCACTGCTCTCCTTGGCGTACAGCTCGGAGAAGCCGTAGGTGATGTAATGCCAGTGCGGTACCGGCGCATCCGCCCAGTACACGCTGATGCCATCCAGTGGATCCTGGCCACCGAGCGTGTACGGAAGCGCGGTGCCGAAGTGACGCGGCTCCTGGCCGGCATACAGCGGCGCCAGCGCCGCATTGATCGCGTCCCAGCCTGGGGTGTCGGTGTCGTCGTGGTCGTCCTGCACGCGGGACTCCTTGTAGGGAAGTGAACCGATCACTTTACGCGGTGGCTCAGGCCTGCACGACCTCACTGCCAGCGTTCAGCACCGCCGCCTGGGTTTCCTGCCACCAGCGCTGCGCCAATGCCGGGCTGCGCGCCTTGCCCACCGCCGCCAGCAACTCCGGGCACAAGCGCTCCAGCGCCAGCGCATCGGTGCAGCGTTCGATCTTCAACTGCATGAAGTAGCCCTTCAGGCCCAGGTGGCGGCGCACCGCCTCGCTCATCGCGTCGTACAACTGCTGGTACAGCGCCGGGTCCTGTTCGCGCCCGGTGCTGATGCCGCGCGCCGGCGCCACCTCTGCGCTTCCGCCGATCACTTCGATCAGGCCCTGTGCTGACAATTGCTCCAGCGCGTCCGGTGGTGCCCGCAGGCCTTCGAACAGGCCACGCAGTTCGGTGTCGTTGCGATGGCCATCGACCATCAGCAGGATCGAACGCAGTGCCGCCGGCAGGCGCCGGCTACGGTCTTCGATTTCCTGACGGCCAGCAGCCGTCTTGGCGTGCAGCAATGCCATTGCCTCCCCCTCGCTCGATGCGCAATGCCGGCGCGCCCTCGCGGGCACGCCCCCCTGTGTTGCCATCTCCGGACGGCACGCGCGTTCCCCGGCGCGAGCCGCGTATTGCAGGTCGATGACAGGCCGAGCTTAGCGCAAGTACTGCGGGTAGTGCCGGCCGCTGGCCGGCAACCTCGGGGTGGATGGGGGTGCCGGCCAGTGGCCGGCACGACCGGATCAACGGCCCAGCGCCCGGCGGATCTCCTCCAGCGCGCCGGGATCGTCCAGCGTCGACAGGTCACCCGGGTCGCGCTGCTCGGCCAGCGCCTGCAACGAGCGCCGCAGCAGCTTGCCCGAACGGGTCTTGGGCAGCGCGTTGACCACGTGCACGTGCGCCGGGCGGGCCACTGCGCCGAGCGAGGTGGTCACCGTGGCCATCATCTCGGCCACCACTTGCGCCGGATCCTCGCCATCCAGGCCCTGCTTGAGGGTGACGAACACCAGCGGCACCTGCCCCTTCAATTCGTCCTTGACCCCGATCACGGCAGCCTCGGCCACGCGCGGGTGGCTCGAAATGGCCTCTTCGATCTCGCGCGTGCCCAGCCGGTGCCCGGCCACGTTGATCACATCATCGGTACGGCCGAGGATGAAGGTGTAGCCATCGTCGTCGCGGATTGCCCAGTCCAGCGAGCTGTACAGCAGTTCCTTGAAGTGGCTGAAGTAGCTCTGCAGGAAACGGTTGTCGTCGTTCCACACCGTGCTCATGCAGCCCGGCGGCAACGGTGGCGACACCACCAGCACCCCCTTCTGCCCCGGTGCGACTTCCTCGCCGGTGTTCTCGTCGATCACCTTCATCCGGTAGCCGAGGTTGGGCAAGCCCGGCGAACCGAAGCGCACCGGCTTCATCTCCAGGCCCGGCAGCAGGGTCAGCGCCGGCCAGCCGGTCTCGGTCTGCCAGTAGTTGTCGATGATCGGCTTGCCGAGCGCTTCGCTGATCCAGTGCGCGGTCGGTTCGTCCAGCGGCTCGCCGGCCAGGAACAGGTATTTCAGCGCGCGCAGGTCGTGGCGATGGATGAAGTCCGCATCGTGCTTCTTCAGCACGCGGATGGCAGTGGGGGACGAGAACATCGTGCGCACGTTGTACTGCTCGCACAGCGCCCACCAGATGCCCGGGTCCGGGTTGGTCGGCAGCCCTTCGTACAGCAGCGAGGTGCAGCCGCCGATCAGCGGGCCGTACACATTGTAGGAATGGCCTACCGCCCAGCCGACATCGGAAGTGGAGAACATCACCTGCCCCGGCCTGCAGTCGAACACGGTTTCCATCGACTGTGCCATCGCCACCGCGTAGCCGCCGACATCGCGCTGCACGCCCTTCGGCTTGCCGGTGGTGCCCGAGGTATACAACAGGTAGCTCGGCTCGCTCGATTCCAGCCACTGCACCGGCACGTCGACCTCACCGATCTGCGCACGCAGCGCGGCGTACTCCACATCGCGGCCCGGCACGCGTGGTTCGGCGGCATCCAGTCCGCGCGACACGATCAGCACGTGCGGCGGTGGCGACGTGGCTTCGGCGCAGGCTGCATCGACCATCGGCTTGTACGGAATCAGCTTGCCACCGCGCATGCCGGCATCGGCGGCGATCAGCAGCTTCGGCTTGGCATCGTCGATGCGCAGCGCCAGGTTGTGCGCGGCGAAGCCACCGAACACCACCGAATGCACCGCACCGATGCGCGCGCAGGCCAGCATCGCGAACACGGCTTCGGCCATGTTCGGCATGTAGATCACCACACGGTCACCGTGACCGACGCCGAGGTGCTTGAGCACGGCAGCGAAGTCGTTCACTTCCCGATACAGCTGGCGATAGGTGATCTCGCGGGTGCTGCTGGTCTCGGTGGAAATGGCAACCAGCGCGAGCTGGTCGGCGCGCTCGGCCAGATGGCGGTCGACGGCGTTGTAGCAGAGATTGGTTTCACCGCCGACAAACCAGCGCCGGAACGGCGGGTTGCTGTAGTCGAGTACCTGCTGCGGCGGTTTGTGCCAATGGATGCGCTTGGCTTCCTCGCCCCAGAAGGCCTCCGGCTCGTCGATCGAGCGACGGTAGGTTTCCTCGTAGTTCATGACGCAGCCCTCCCAGACAAAGTCATGGGTTCGAGGATAGTCCGGCGCTGCCGCGCGGGCCGCCCTACCTTGGTAGGGGGTGGGGTTTTCATGCAGGGCTGCGCCCTGCACCCGCGGTAGTGCCGGCCGCTGGCCGGCAACCTCAGAAGCAACAGCCGAAGCAACAGCGGGTTTCCCGTGGGATGGCGAGGTGGGTCCGGTTGCGGGGGACACCGTGAATCCGTCCATGGAGGCTCGGTCGCCGCATCCATGCGGCTCACGCCCCCGCAACCGGACCCACCCCGCCTTCGACAGACTTCCGCGATCTGTCGGAGCACGGGGTCGGATCCCCAGATTCAATATTCAATTCGATATCTGACAGAAAAACCGTGTCGACCAAGGTCGACACCTACCAACACCAACAGCGACAGCCGTTACCAACCGCCGCAGGAATCTGTCGGGGGTAGGGCGGTGTGGGTTGGCAGGACCGTTGGCGCCATGGATGGCGCCATCGAGCCCCCTTGGGTGAGGGCGCTTTGCTTGCGAAGCACTGCTTTGCAAGCGCCCGAACGCACAGCCGCCAGCGGCTGGGCCGGACCCCGGAGGGGGGTTTACGGCGTGTCCTGCCAACCCACACCGCCCCGCCCAGCAAGCAGAAGACCAGAGCCGCCTTGGCCTTTGACGTTGCTCCGGTTCGTAGCAGGTGCAGGGCTGCAAGCCCTGCCGAACCCCTAGAACGGAGTGGCGGACTCGAACGCGAGCGCCTCGCCCGTCACCGGGTGGGTGAACCGCAGGCTGCGCGCATGCAGATGCACGCGCTGCGCAGGCGCGGCGTCATACAGCACATCGCCAACGATGGGATGGCCGAGACTGGCCATGTGCAGGCGCAGTTGATGGCTGCGGCCAGTAACCGGCTCCAGCGCCACGCGCGTGCGCTGCGCTTCGGCATCACGCGCCATTACGCGCCAGCGCGTCAGCGCCGGCTTGCCGCGTTCGTGATCGATCATCTGCTTCGGCCGGTTTGGCCAGTCCACGATCAGTGGCAGGTCCACGTCGCCGGCATCGCCTTCAAGCAGCCCCTCCACGATCGCTTCATAACGCTTGCCGACCTGGCGCTGCTCGAACTGCATCGACAACGCCACCTGCATGTCCTTGCCGCGCGCATGCAGCAGCAGGCCGGAGGTCACCTGGTCCAGGCGGTGCACGGTCAACGCATCCGAGTACAGCGCCTGCAGGCGCGCGACCACGCAATCCTGGTTCTCGGCGCCGCGGCCGGGCACGGACAGCAGGCCGGCCGGCTTCTCGGCCACCAGCAGCGCGTCGTCGATGTAATGCAGGTGGATCATGCGGCTCCGTATCCGTCCAAACAGAAACGGGGAAGCCGAAGCTCCCCCGTTCTGCGTACCGACCAACGGTCGGTACCTACCTCGATGGGAATGTACCGACCAACGGTCGGTACCTACCTCGATGGGAATGTACCGACCAGCGGTCGACACCTACCTTGATGAAAGAGGTACCGCCTCGAGCCGGTACCGCCTGCATCAGCCCAGCAGGTGGGCAACGCCGGCGCGCTCTTCTTCCAGCTCGGCCAGGGTCTTGTCGATGTACTTCTGGCTGAAGTCGTCGATCGGCAGATCCTTCACCAGGGTGTACTTGCCGTTCTCGGTGGTCACTGCGAAGCCGAAGATCACGCCTTCCGGAATGCCGTAGGAACCGTCGGACGGCACGCCCATGGTGACCCACTTGCCGTTGCTGCCCAGCACCCAGTCACGCACGTGGTCGATGGCAGCGTTGGCGGCCGAAGCGGCCGAGGACGAGCCACGGGCTTCGATGATCGCCGCGCCGCGCTTGCCCACGGTTGGGATGAAGGTGTTGGCGTTCCATTCCTGGTCGTTGATCGCATCGGCGATCGACGCGCCATCGGCGGTGGCGAAACGGTAGTCCGGGTACATGGTCGGGCTGTGGTTGCCCCACACGACCAGCTTCTCCATGCCACCGACCGGCTTGCCGAGCTTGGTCGACAGCTGGCTCAGCGCGCGGTTGTGGTCCAGGCGCAGCATGGCGGTGAAGTTTTCCGGCTTCAGGTCCGGGGCCGACTTCATGGCGATGTAGGCATTGGTGTTGGCCGGGTTGCCGACCACCAGCACCTTCACGTCACGGCTGGCGACCTTGTTCAGCGCCGCGCCCTGGGCGGTGAAGATCTTGGCGTTTTCCAGCAGCAGGTCCTTGCGCTCCATGCCCGGGCCACGCGGACGTGCGCCAACCAGCAGGGCGATGTCGGCGTCCTTGAACGCGACTTCGGCATCATCGGTGCCGACCATGCCGGCCAGCAGCGGGAAGGCGCAGTCTTCCAGCTCCATCATCACGCCCTTCAGGGCGGCCTGGGCCTTGTCGACCGGCAGTTCCAGCAGCTGCAGGATGACCGGCTGGTCCTTGCCCAGCATTTCGCCGGAGGCGATGCGGAACAGCAGGGCATAACCGATCTGGCCGGCGGCGCCGGTCACGGCAACACGAACGGGTGCTTTCATGGGGGTTTCCTCTTGCTTGCAAGCGTTTGATGGGACGCCGCGGGCAGAACCACGCAGGCCTGGCGGGCGGCGGGGAACAGGGAAACGGCCACCCGTGGGTGGCCGTTTCGAAGGGGGATCAGGCGGCGAGGTGCTTGTTCCACTCCGCGACGCGGTCGGCCTGGGCGGCCAGCACGGCGTCGACGTCGCCTTCCAGGGTGATCGAATGGATCACGTCGCCCTGCTTGACCGAATCGACGATCGCCTGGCCTTCCAGGACCTTGCCGAAGACGGTGTGGCGGCCGTCCAGCCAATCGGTCTTGATGTGGGTGATGAAGAACTGGCTGCCGTTGGTGTTCGGGCCGGCGTTGGCCATCGACAGCGAGCCGACCTCGTGCTTCACGCCATTCTTCTCGTCTTCGAACTTGTAGCCCGGGCCGCCGGTGCCACGACCCTGCGGGCAGCCGCCCTGGATCATGAAGTCGGCGATAACGCGGTGGAAGATCAGGCCGTCATAGAAGCCGTGCTTGACCAGGTTCACGAAGTTGGCCACGGTCAGCGGTGCCTTGTCGGCGAACAGCTCGACCTTGATCGGGCCCTGGGTGGTGTCGAAAGTGGCGATGAGGGACATGAAGATCCTTGATGCAAAGGGGAATGCGTCTAGCCACCTAGTTTACACCCGCCTCGTGTCGGCGGCGGCTTCGACCATTGGTGAAGCGCCCCGCTTCAGCCCCCGGACGGGGAGCCGCGCAGCCGGGTCCTGGCGGCCCCGGCCGGGGCGGCGGATGCCCAGCTGAATGGGCCCCGTGACAGGCGTGAAATCCACCTTTTCGCGAATCGTCAAGTTCGACGTATAATGTTGGACTTCTTTTTCCAAATCCGGCGCCGACTGGCCCCCTTTCGTATGTCCATCGAAAATCTTCGCAACATCGCCATCGTCGCCCACGTCGACCATGGCAAGACCACCCTGGTCGACCAGCTGCTGAAGCAGTCCGGCACCCTGTCCGAGCGTACCGTCCTCGCCGAGCGCGTGATGGACAGCAACGACCAGGAAAAGGAACGCGGCATTACCATCCTGGCCAAGAACACCGCCATCACCTGGGAAGACAAGAAGACCGGCATCAAGAACCGGATCAACATCGTCGACACCCCCGGCCACGCCGACTTCGGTGGTGAGGTCGAGCGCGTGCTGTCGATGGTCGACACCGTGCTGATCCTGGTCGATGCGATGGACGGCCCGATGCCGCAGACCCGCTTCGTCACCCAGAAGGCCTTCGCGATGGGCTTCAAGCCGATCGTCGTGGTCAACAAGATCGACCGTCCGGGCGCGCGTCCGGAATGGGTGATCGACCAGGTCTTCGACCTGTTCGACAAGCTCGGCGCCACCAATGAGCAGCTGGACTTCCCGATCGTCTACGCCTCGGCCCTGAACGGCTATGCCGGCCTGGAAGACACCGTGCGCGACGGCGACATGACCCCGCTGTACGAAGCAATCATGCAGCACGCCCCGCGTCCGGAAGTGGACCCGGAAGGCCCGTTCCAGATGCGCATCAGCCAGCTGGACTACAACAACTTCGTGGGCGTGATCGGCATCGGCCGTATCCAGCGCGGCACCCTGAAGAAGAACATGCAGGTCGCCGTCATCGACCGTGAAGGCAAGAAGCGCAACGGCAAGGTCGCCCAGGTGCTGGGCTTCCTGGGCCTGGAGCGCATCGAGCAGGAGACGGCCGAGGCCGGTGACATCGTGGCCATCTCCGGCATTCCGGAGCTGACCATCTCCGACACCCTGTGCCACCCGGATACCCCCGAAGCCCTGCCGGCGCTGACCGTCGACGAGCCGACCATCTCGATGACCTTCCAGGTCAACAACTCGCCGTTCGCCGGCAACAAGGACCTGTCCGGTGGCAAGTTCCTGACCAGCCGCCAGATCAAGGACCGCCTGGACCGCGAGCAGGTCCACAACGTGGCACTGAAGGTCGAACAGCTGGAAGACGCCGACAAGTTCCTGGTCTCCGGCCGCGGCGAACTGCACCTGTCGGTGCTGATCGAGAACATGCGCCGTGAAGGCTACGAGCTGGCCGTGTCGCGCCCGGAAGTGATCATCAAGGAAATCGACGGCCAGATGATGGAGCCGATCGAGCAGCTGGTGGTGGACATCGAAGAAATCCACCAGGGCGGCGTGATGGAAAAGCTGGGTACCCGCAAGGGCCAGCTGAAGAACATGGAACCGGACGGCAAGGGCCGTGTGCGCCTGGAATACCAGATCCCGGCCCGTGGCCTGATCGGTTTCCAGAACGAGTTCAAGACCCTGACCCAGGGTTCGGGCCTGCTGTTCCACGTGTTCGACCATTACGGTCCGAAGGAACAGGGCGCGATCGCCAAGCGCATCAACGGCGTGATGATCGCCAATGCGCCGGGCGTCACTCCCGCCTACTCGCTGGGTCCGCTGCAGGAGCGCGGCAAGCTCTTCGCTGCCGAAGGCGACAACGTGTATGAAGGCCAGCTGGTCGGCATCCACTCCAAGGACAACGACCTGACCGTCAACGCGATCAAGACCAAGCCGCTGACCAACATGCGCGCTTCGGGCAAGGACGACGCGATCCAGCTGACCCCGGCGATCAAGTACTCGCTGGAACAGGCCCTGGACTTCATCGAAGACGACGAGCTGGTCGAGATCACCCCCAAGGAGATCCGTCTGCGCAAGAAGTTCCTGACCGAAAGCGACCGCAAGAAGGCTTCGCGCGGCGGCTGAGCCAGCACCCCGTGGACCAGAGCGGCTACAACCCGGATCCGCACCGGCATCCGGGCCTCCACGTCATCGCCCTGCTCGAAGCGAGCAAGGCGATGCTGGCGCTGTTGGCCGCCACCGGGCTGGAAGTGCTCGGACCGCAGCCGCTGCGGCACGGCATCATGGTCCTGATCCGGCGTTTCAGCCTGGATCCGGACCATGGCACCCTGCCCTCGCTGCTGCACATGATCAGCCCCGACGCGGTGCACCTGGCCGCGGCGGGGATGATCGGCTACGGCCTGCTGCACCTGGTCGAAGCCTGGGGCCTGTGGCGGGCCAAGGCCTGGGCCTCCTGGCTGGGCTGCCTGACCGCCTCCCTGTACCTGCCTTTCGACATCTTCGCGATCATCCGCCATCCCGGCTGGCCATCGTGGACGATCCTGGCGATCAACCTGATCGTGGTCTACGTCCTCGCCCGCGACCTGCGCAAGCGCCACCGCTGAGCACCGGCTACACTGGGGATTGGAGCCGACCAAGCCGCCCCATGCGCCCGTCCTTGCCGCCTCTGCTGACCTGCCTGCTTGCCGCGCTGCCTGCGCTGCTTTCGGCTGGCTGCAGCCCGGCCGCGTCCAGCGCGCATGCGGCCGAACCCGCGAGCCGCAACGTGCCGTTCCCGTACGCCGAAACCGATGTCACCGACCTGCAGGCGCGGATGAGCGCCGGTGAGCTGGACAGCACCACCCTGACCCAGGCCTACCTGCAGCGCATCGCCACCCTGGACCGCACCGGGCCGCGCCTGCGCGCGGTGATCGAGCTCAACCCGGATGCACTGAAGGAAGCCGCTGCGCGCGACCGCGAGCGCCGTGATGGACGCCTGCGCGGCCCGCTGCACGGCATTCCGGTACTGCTGAAGGACAACATCAACGCCGCCCCGATGGCCACCAGCGCCGGCTCGCTGGCCCTGCAGGGGTTCCGCCCGGACGACGCCTACCTGGTGCGCCGGCTGCGCGACGCCGGCGCGGTGGTGCTGGGCAAGACCAATCTCAGCGAGTGGGCCAATTTCCGCGGCAACGATTCGGTGTCCGGCTGGAGCGCGCGCGGCGGCCAGACCCGCAATCCCTATCGCCTCAGCCACTCGCCCTGCGGTTCCAGCAGCGGCAGCGCGGTGGCGGTCGCCGCCAACCTGGCCAGCGTGGCGATCGGCACCGAAACCGACGGCAGCATCGTCTGCCCTGCGGCGGTCAATGGCATCGTCGGCCTCAAGCCGACCGTCGGCCTGGTCAGCCGCGAGGGCATCATCCCGATTTCCTTCAGCCAGGACAGCGCAGGGCCGATGACCCGCAGCGTCGCCGACGCTGCAGCCGTGCTGACCGCCATCGCCGGCCGCGACGATGCCGACCCGGCCACGGCGACCATGCCTGGCCGCGCGGTGTACGACTACACCGCGCGCCTGGACCCGCAGGGCCTGCGTGGCAAGCGCATCGGCCTGCTGCAGACACCGCTGCTGAAATACCGCGGCATGCCGCCGCTGATCGAACAGGCGGCCACCGAGCTGCGCCGGGCGGGTGCCTTCGTGGTGCCGGTGGAGCTGCCCAACCAGGGCGCCTGGGCCGAGGCGGAACGCACGGTGCTGCTGTACGAATTCAAGGCCGGGCTGGAGCGCTACTTCAGCACCCATCGCGCGCCACTACGCAGCCTGGCCGACCTGATCGCCTTCAACCAGGCGCACAGCAAGCAGGAGCTGGGCCTGTTCGGCCAGGAACTGCTGGTGGCGGCCGACGCAACCGCCGGCCTGGCCGACCCCGCCTATATCCGTGCACGCAGCGATGCGCGCCGGCTGGCCGGCGCGGAAGGCATCGACGCCGCCCTCGCCGCCCACCAGCTCGATGCCCTGGTGGCGCCGACCACCGGTGTGGCGTGGCCGATCCGCAGCGAAGGCGACGACTTCCCCGGCGAGAGCTACAGCGCCGCCGCCGTCGCCGGCTATCCCAGCCTCAGCGTGCCGATGGGCCAGATCAATGGCCTGCCGGTCGGCCTGCTGTTCATGGGCACCGCCTGGAGCGAACCGAAGCTGATCGAAATGGCCTACGCCTACGAACAGCGCACCCGCGCGCGACGCCCGCCGCACTTCGACACCGACACCCTGATCGACGTCGGCGAGCCGTGAGCTCCGGTAACGCCGCGAAATCCTGCTTGCGGTAGTGCCGGCCGCTGGCCGGCAGAACCGAGCTCGCCGGCCAGCGGCCGGCGCTACCGCTCGGGCTCCAGCTCTACCGGCACGATCGCCGCCTCACCGTCTTCAGCCCCCGGCGAACGCACATCCGCAGTGCGCGCACGTGGACCGCGCGGCATGTCCAGTTCGTCTGCATGCTGCAGCCGCGCACGCACCTGCGGCAGCGACTGCGGATGCTCGCGCGCGAGGAAATCGAGCATGCGTTCGCGCACCAGGCAGCGCAGATCGAAGGCATCACCGGAGCTGCGCGCACTGACCAGCAGGCGCACCTGGATCGCGCGCTCGCTGGTCTCGGTCACCTGGGTCACGCAGACCCTGCCATCCCACAGCGCTTCACCGCGGCAGATGCGTTCCAGCTCGGCACGGATCGCTGCCACCGGGGCACGATAGTCCAGCCACAGGAACGCGGTGCCGAGCAGGTCGGCGCTGCGCCGCGTCCAGTTCTGGAAGGGGTTCTCGATGAACCAGGTCAGCGGCACCACCATTCGCCGCTCATCCCAGATGCGCACCACCACATAGCTGCTGCCGATCTCCTCGATGCGCCCCCACTCGCCTTCGACGATCACCACATCATCCAGCCGGATCGGCTGCGTCACTGCGATCTGCAGGCCGGCGATCAGATTGCCGAACACGGGCTTTGCGGCGATACCGGCCACCAGGCCGATCAGGCCCGCCGAGGCCAGAAGCGCGGTGCCGATCTTCTGCACCATCGGGAAGGTCAGCAGCACCAGCGATGCGCCCAGCACGATGATGCCGCCCATCAGCACACGGCTGAGCACCCGCGTCTGGGTCTGGATGCGGCGCGCTTCCAGGTTGTCGGAGACATCGATGGGATGGCTGCGCAGGATGGCACGTTCGCCCGCCGCCACCGCCCGCACCAGCAGCCAGATGAAGCACGCGGTCAGCGCGATATGCAGCACCCGTTGCAGGTTGCCCAGAACGGGATCCTGCAGCGGCGTGGCCTGCAATGCAGGGATCAACAGCAGCAGCGGCCATGCGGTGGCCATCGGCAGCCCGAGCACACGCCCGATACGCGCGCGCCGACGATCGCGCCCCTTCAGCCGATGGTAGATCCACAGGATCAGCCACGCGCCGATGCCGCCCACCACTACGGCCAATCCCAACGGCCATGCGTATGCCTGTGCGCTTTGCCAGTGCACCGTTGCCACCTCCACTCGAACAGCCAAGTGGACAGACTCGCGCATGGCGCATGAGCGCCACGTCAGTCGTTCGTAAGCAGCGTGTTGGTCGGCAGGGCTTGCAGCCCTGTACCTGCGGTAGTGCCGGCCGCTGGCCGGCAACCTCAACAGCAACAGCAACAGCAACAGCGTGCATTCCGAGGGATGGCGGGGTCGGTCCGGTTGCGGGAGACGCCGTGAATCCCGCTCCGCGGTCCGGCCCAGCCGCTGGCGGCTGTGCGTTCGGGCGCTTGCGAAGCAGAGCTTCGCAAGCAAAGCGCCCTCACCCATGTAGGCTCCGGTCGCCGCTTGCTCGTGTGCGCTTTCCTGCGCACACGGCAAGACCGGGGTTGGGCGTCCTGCCCAACCCGCCCGAGGCATGCCTCGGGCCCATGCGGCTCACGCCCCGTAACCGGATCTGTCGGGACCTGCTGCTGATGGTGGGTGCCGACCGTTGGTCGGCACGGGGTCGCAGCCCATCTTGAATACTGCTATCTGACAGAAAAATCGTGTCGACCAACGGTCGACACCTACCAACAGCCGCGCATGCCAATCGCCGCAGTTACCAGTAGCAACTGTCTTGTCAGGGGCAGCCGAGGGCCACCTCGGCGTCCCGCTTA
>NZ_JCACKF010000049.1:0-16068 GCF_059505245.1 Stenotrophomonas sp. | reverse complement strand
TGGCGCCATGGATGGCGCCATCGAGCCCCCAGGGATGGGTTTACGGCGTGTCCCGGCTCCGCTCCCTGCCTTGCCCCAGCTCCGGAACCGCTTCAGTCCCAGGCACAAAAAAGCCCCGGCAATTACCGGGGCAACATGCTGCGAGGGTTCTGCGTGTAGCGGGGGAGCGGGGGCGAAGCCCCCGCGCCCAATACACCGCTTTAGAACTTGAAGACGTACGAAGCGCCGTAGACCAGCGGATCGATGTTGACCGTGCCGATCTTCTCGCCGTTCAACTTCACCTTGCTGTCGATGTCGATCCAGCGCATGTCCACGCGCAGGGCGCCCTTCTCGCCGATCGCGAAGTCCACGCCGGCGTGTGCGGCCAGGCCCCACGAATCCTGCAGCTTCAGCTTGCTGCCGGCCAGCGCACCCGTAGTGTCTTCGCTGAAGAAGGTGGTGTAGTTCAGGCCGGCGCCGACGAACGGCGACACCTTGCCCTTGCTGTTGAAGTGGTACTGCAGGGTGACCACCGGCGGCAGCTGCTTGGTGCTGCCGACGCGGCCCAGGCCGTTGATGTTGATGTCGTGCTTGAACGGCAGCGCGGCCAGCACTTCGATGCCCAGGTTGTCGGCGATGAAGTACTCGCCGGTGATGGTCGGCTTGACGTCATTGTCGACGTCGACCTTCAGGGTGCCGCCGGCCAGCCAGCCGTTGTTCGACTTCGGCGCCACCTGGTGCACGCCGGCCGAGACGGTCCAGTCGCCCTTGGACTGCGCCATGGCCGGGGCGGCGGCGAGCGACAGGGCGGCGGCCAGGCTGGCCACGATCAGGGGGGAGGTCTTGCGCATGGGGGTCTTCTCGTTGCTGGGTGGATGGCGACAGTCTCGGCCTCACGCCGCGCTAACGCTTTGATCCGGATCAAATCCTGTCCGTGGGCCGGCCGGCGGTCCCGGCTGGCCCACGGTGGCCGGCGGCGGTTTGCTAGACTTGTGGGCCCTATCCATCCCGCCGCACCTGTCGCGGCCGCAGGAGCTTGAGAAATGGCAATCAAGGTTGGTATCAACGGTTTCGGTCGCATCGGGCGTAACGTCCTGCGCTCGGCGGTGCTGAACTTCGGCGACGACATCGAAATCGTGGCCATCAACGATCTGCTGGAGCCGGACTACCTGGCGTACATGCTCAAGTACGACTCCGTGCACGGCCGCTTCAAGGCCGACGTGGCGGTGCAGGGCAATGACCTGCTGGTCAACGGCAAGAAGATCCGCCTGACCCAGGAACGCGACCCGGCCAACCTGAAGTGGGATGAAGTCGGCGCTGATGTGGTGCTGGAAGCCACCGGCCTGTTCCTGACCAAGGAAACCGCGCAGAAGCACATCGATGCCGGCGCCAAGAAGGTCATCATGTCGGCCCCGTCGAAGGACGACACGCCGATGTTCGTGTACGGCGTGAACGACAAGACCTACGCCGGCCAGGCGATCATCTCCAACGCTTCGTGCACCACCAACTGCCTGGCCCCGCTGGCCAAGGTCATCAATGACAAGTGGGGCATCAAGCGCGGCCTGATGACCACCGTGCATGCGGCCACCGCCACCCAGAAGACCGTCGATGGCCCGTCCAACAAGGACTGGCGCGGCGGCCGTGGCATCCTGGAAAACATCATTCCCTCGTCCACCGGTGCGGCCAAGGCCGTCGGCGTGGTCATTCCGGAACTGAACAAGAAGCTGACCGGCATGAGCTTCCGCGTGCCGACCTCGGACGTGTCGGTGGTCGACCTGACCGTCGAGCTGGAAAAGGAAGCCACCTACGCCGAGATCTGCGCCGAAGTGAAGGCACAGAGCGAAGGCCCGCTGAAGGGCATCCTGGGCTACACCGAAGACAAGGTGGTGGCCACCGATTTCCGCGGCGAAACCTGCACCTCGGTGTTCGACGCCGATGCCGGCATCGCCCTGGACGGCACCTTCGTCAAGCTGGTGACCTGGTACGACAACGAGTGGGGCTACTCGAACAAGTGCCTGGAAATGGCCAAGGTCATCGCCGCCAAGTAAGGCCGGCGTAGATCGCAGACGAACCCCGGCCTGGCCGGGGTTCGTCGTTTAAGGGGCCCACCCTGTCGTAGCATGGGGCGGTCGACCGCTGCCGCTGTGGCGCGGGAACGCAATGGAAGCACGCAATGGAAGCACTGATCGCACTGGTCGTATTGGTCCTGTTGGCCATCCCCCTGCTGCTGGTGGTGGCGCTGGTGATGATCTCCGGCCTGCGCCGCCGCGTCGCGGCGCTGGAAAGCGCGATGGCCGCCGCACCTGCCACCGCCAGGCCGGCCGCCAGCGCGCCCACGCCCGAACGGGCTGCGGCCACGCCCACGGCCAGTGCCGATCCACCGTTCCTGCGGCCGGTCGCCGCTGCTGCGCCGCCCCCCCCGCAGCCACCGGTGCGCGAAGCAGCGCCGACCGAGGCGCCTGTTCCCCGACCTGCTGCGCCACCGCCGGTGCCACCGGTGCCGGTGCAGCCGCCGCTGCCTTCCGAGCCGGCACTGCCCAACGTCATCGAGCGCGGCATCAGTGCGGTCAAGCGCTGGTTCACCGAAGGCAACGTGCCGGTCAAGATCGGCATGCTGGTGCTGCTGGCCGGTGTCGCGGCGCTGCTGAAGTACGTCAGCGACCAGGGCTGGCTGGTGTTGCCGATCGAGCTGCGCTTGGCCGGCATCACCGTGGGCGCGCTGGGCCTGCTGGCCTTCGGCTGGCACCAGCGCGAGCGCCGGCGCCTGTTTGCGCTGGCCTTGCAGGGCGGTGCCATCGGCGTGCTGCTGCTGACCATCTTCGCGGCCTTCAAGCGCTTCGACCTGATTCCGCCGGGCTTCGCCTTCGCCAGCTCCATTGCCCTGGTGGCCGGGCTGTGCGTGCTGGCGGTGGTGCAGAACTCGCGCACGCTGGCCGTGCTGGGCATCCTGGCCGGCTTCATGGCACCACTGTGGCTGTCCACCGGCAGCGGCAATCACGTGGGGCTGTTCAGCTATTACGCGGTGCTCAACGCGGGCATCTTCGCCATCGCCTGGTTCCGCCCTTGGCGCGCACTGAACCTGCTGGGCTTCGCCTTCACTTTCGGCATCGGCACCTTCTGGGGCGTGCTGCAGTACGTACCGGACAAGTTCAGCAGCACTGAGCCGTTCCTGCTGTTGTTCTTCGTGTTCTACCTGCTGATCCCGCTGCTGTACGCGCGCCGCCAGCCGGCCGGCCGGCGCGATCTGATCGATGGCAGCCTGGTGTTCGGCGCGCCGCTGGTCGCATTCTCGTTGCAGGCAGGCATGCTGCACGAACAACCGATGACGCTGGCACTATGCGCGTTGGGCCTGGCCGCGATCTACGCGGTACTGGCACGGGCGCTGATCGCACGTGCGTCGTATACCATGCTGGCGCAGTCGCATGCCGTGCTTGCGGTGGGCTTCGCCACGCTGGCGGTGCCGCTGGCCTTGTCGGCGCGCGCCACCGGCGCGGTGTTTGCGCTGGAAGGTGCCGGGCTGGCGTGGCTGGGGCTGCGCCAGAAGCGCTGGCTGCCGCAGGTATCCGGCGCGTTGCTGCAGATCGGCGCCGCATTCGCCTTCGTTGCCGGTGGCGATCACTGGCACGAAGACCTGCGCTTCCTGATCAACCCGACCGCCATCGGCGCGCTGTTGCTGGCCCTGGCCGGCTTCGCGTCGGCGTGGAGCTACCAGCGCAGGCCACGTCATGAGGTCGCACTGGTGTACTACCTGTGGGGCCTGCTGTGGTGGCTGGGCGGCCTGGTCCATGAGATCACGCGCTTCTTCCCGTACCGCACCGAAGTGGACGCGTTGCTGGTGCTGGCCGCGGTCACTGCCTGGCTGGTGGCCGAAGTGCAGCGTCGCCAGCCGGCGCGTGCACTGGGCGTGACCGCACTGGCCATGCTCGCGCTGGGCTTCCCGCTGGCCCTGGTGCAGAGCGATGCACACCACCAGCCGTTCGCCGGTTATGGCGCGCTGGCCTGGGCGGTGTTCGCGGTGCTGGGCGTGCGGACCCTGCTGTGCCTGCGCCAGGGCGGCGATACCGTGGCCCGCATCGCGCAGTTCCTGTGGTGGCTGCTGTGGCCGTCGCTGCTTTCGCTGCTGGCCCTGTGGGGCGGTGGCGAAGCCGATCTGGCGCAGGGCTGGACGACCCTGCTGGTGACCTTGCCATGGCTGCTGATGGCGGCACTGTCGCTGTGGCGCTGGAATGCGCTGCGCTGGCCATTGGGACAGGCCTTCGACAGCGTGCGCGTCCCGCTGCAGTGCGTGCTGTTCGGCCTGCTGTCGATCGGCTGGCTGTTGGGCCAGCTGCTGCCGGGCGACGCCGCACCGCTGTTGTGGCTGCCGGTGCTGAATCCGGCCGAGATCGGCCAATGGTTGAGCCTGTTGCTGCTGGCGCGCTGGCTGTACAGCAATCAGGGATCGCAGGCCCCGCAGGCATTGCTGAACATCCGCATGCCGCTGCTGGCACTGGCGGCCTTCGTCGCGCTGACCAGCCTGGTGCTGCATGGCGTGCACCAGTGGGGTGGGCTGGCGTGGAACGCGTCGATGATGCGCTTCAGCCTGGCCCAGACCAGCCTGACCGTGTTGTGGAGCGTGCTGGGCGTGATTGCCTGGGTGTGGGGTTCGCGTCGTGGCCAGCGTGTGCTGTGGATGGTCGGTGCCGTGCTGATGGGCGTGGTACTGGCCAAGCTGGTTATTGTCGATCGCCAGCACCTGGGCAACCTGCTGGGCATCGCATCGTTCATCGCCTACGGCCTGCTGTGCACGGTCGTGGGTTATCTGGCACCGGCTCCGCCGAGCGTGGCGCCGACCGTGGAGGAAAAGCAATGAGGAAGTGGAGCAGGGCGCTGCTGCCGGCGATGTTCGGCATGCTGGCCGCCGTCGTGGTGCAGGCGGCTGATTACCGCACGCAGTATGCCGAGCAATGGCCGCTCACATTGTCCAGCGCGCAGTCCGGTGCCTACCGCATCGTGCTGGAGCCGGCGATCTACCGCCGTGCCGTGAGCCCCGACCTCAGCGACCTGCAGGTGTTCAATGCAGCCAGCCAGCTGCTGCCGTCGGCACTGCTGGCGCCGGACCAGCCGCTGGCGCAACCGCCGGTGCAGCGTGAACTGCCGTGGTTCGTGCTGCCACCGCTGGCCGATGCCCAGCGCAACGATCTGCAGCTGCTGACCGAGCGTGATACCGATGGGCGCGTGCGCCGGGTCGAAGCACGGGTGAGTGGCGGGGCGACGGCGAACGGGCAGGGCGGCTGGCTGATCGACGCCAGCATGCTCGACCAGCAGCCGCTGGCGGCGCTGGTGCTGGACTGGGCCGACAGCGGCCAGCCGCTGCAGGCGCAGGTTCAGCTGGATGCCAGTGATGACCTGCAGCACTGGCGATCGATGGGTCGCGACGTGCCGCTGGTGGATCTGCAGCGCGCCGGCAAGCGCCTGCTGCAGCGCCGCCTGCAGGTGGACGGCACTGCACGCTACCTGCGCATCCTGGCGCAGGGCGACTCGCGGCTGCCGACCCTGCGCGGCGTGTTGGCGGAACTGCCGCCAGCGCCGGCCACGCTGCCGTGGGAATGGCTGTCGCTGGAGCCGACGTCGAAGGGCAAGGGCGAATACACCTTCGAGATGGATGGCCGGTTCCCGGTGGCGCGCGCCGATGTGGCCAGCACCGACAACAGCCTGGTGCAATGGACGCTGTTCAGTCGTGATGATGAGAGTGCCGAGTGGCAGCGCCGCAGCGCGCCGTGGATCGCCTACCAGGTGCAACAGGGCACGCAGGGCCAGCGCCAGCAGTCGGCGGCGCAGCCGCTGGGCGGCGTGCACCGCGACCGCTACTGGAAGCTGGTGGCCAATCCGGCGGAATCTGCCACTGCGCCGACGCTGCGCCTGGGCTACCAACCGGAAGTGCTGGTGTTCCTGAGCCAGGGTGCGGCGCCCTACGCACTGGCGGTGGGCAGCGCGACCGCGCGCCGCACGGACGCGCCGATCGGGGTGTTGATCGAGGAACTTCGGCAGCGCAACGATCCGTCGTGGCAGCCGACGCTGGCGCGACTGGAAGGCAGCCCGGAGCCGCTGGCGGGCGATGCGGCGCTGAAGCCGCAGCATGACTGGAAGTCGTGGCTGTTGTGGGCGCTGCTGGGTCTGGGCGTGCTGGTGGTGGGTGGTCTGGCGCTCAGCCTGCTTCGGCAGAAGCCGACGCCTTCGGCGTAGGTTCCGGCGAACGGCGCAGCCCCTCGTGGGTGGCTGCAAAGCGCGATCCCGGGGATGGGCCGAGCGGGTGGGCTGGGCAGGGGACGCCGTGAATCCGTCCCTGGAGGCTTAGCCGCGCCATCCATGGCGCGGATACCCCTGCCCAGCCCACCCGCCCGGCCTCTGACAGTTTCCGTGTGCGTCCACCCACGGAAAGAAAAAAGAAGAGCAAAAGCTGCTTGGCTGGGCGCTCTTTGTAGAGCCGAGCCCACGCTCGGCTGCTGCTCGCGGTAGACCCAGCCGAGCATGGGCTCGGCTCTACATTGGTTTCTCCGACATCAGAAACCGCTCTTGCTCCTGCCTTTGCCATCCGCTCCGCCTCATGAACCTGTCGAGGCCGGGATGGTGTGGGGTGGCAGGGGTGTGAGCCGCATGGATGCGGCGACCAAGCCCCCATGGACGGGTTTACGGCGTCCCCTGCCACCCCACAGCACCCCGGCTCACCCTCAGCACCAAGAAGCGCCAGCGCTTTGGCTGTTGCAGTTCGCTGTTGCCGTACGCCTCTGCCTGCCGCAGGCATCGCCACCCGATACAATGGCCGCCTGCCGTAGCCCGGCATCCCGTCCCTGAGCCAAAGAGTTGCCCATGTCCATCGTCCGCATGACCGACCTCGACCTCTCCGGCAAGCGCGTGCTGATCCGCCAGGATCTGAACGTGCCGATCGAGAATGGCCGCATCACTTCCGAACAGCGCATCACCGCTTCGCTGCCGACGCTCAAGCGCGCGCTGGAGCAGGGCGCGGCGGTGATGGTCACCTCGCACCTGGGGCGCCCGAAGGAAGGCGTGTGGAGCGAAGCGGAGTCGCTGGCGCCGGTCGCCCAGCGCCTGTCCGAGCTGCTCGGCCGCGAGGTTCCGCTGGTGCGTGACTGGGTCGACGGCGTCGACGTGCAGCCGGGCCAGCTGGTGCTGCTGGAAAACTGCCGCATGAATGTCGGCGAGGGCAAGGACGACGAGGCCCTGTCGAAGAAGTACGCCGCCCTGTGCGACGTGTTCGTGATGGATGCCTTTGGTACCGCACACCGCGCGCAGGCCTCGACCCATGGCGTCATCCGCTTCGCCCCGGTCGCGGCCGGTGGCCCGCTGTTGATGGCCGAGCTGGACGCGCTGGCGCAGGCGCTGGACGCACCGGCCAAGCCGCTGCTGGCCATCGTTGCCGGCAGCAAGGTCAGCACCAAGCTGGAACTGCTGGCCAACCTGGTCGGCAAGGTCGACCAGCTGATCGTTGGTGGTGGCATCGCCAACACCTTCATCGCTGCCGCCGGCTACAAGGTCGGCAAGTCGCTGTATGAGCCGGACCTGCTGGACACCGCGAAGAAGATCGTGGCCGATGCCAAGGCGCGTGGCGCCGACATCCCGCTGCCGGTCGACGTGGTCACCGCCAAGCAGTTCATGCCGGACGCTGTTGCCGAAGTGAAGGCGGTCGACGCCGTCGCCGAGGACGACCTGATCCTGGATATTGGCCCGCAGACCGCTGCGCAGTACGCGCAGCTGATCGGAAAGGCCGGCACCGTGGTCTGGAACGGCCCGGTCGGCGTGTTCGAGTTCGAAGCCTTCAGCAAGGGCACCGAAGCGCTGGCCCGCGCCATCGCCAGCTCGCCGGCATTCTCCATCGCGGGCGGTGGCGACACCCTGGCGGCGGTCGACAAGTTCGATATCGCCGGACAGGTCAGCTATGTCTCCACTGGCGGTGGTGCGTTCCTGGAGTTCCTGGAAGGCAAGACCCTGCCGGCCGTCGCCGCGCTCGACGCGCGCGGCGCATGAGTGCCGACCGTAGCAAGGATGTCCTGTTCTTCGACCTCGACGGCACGCTGATCGATTCGCAGGTGGGCATCACCGCCTGCATCGCCTATGCGCTGCAGAAGATGGACCATCCGGTGCCGCCGCAGGAGACGCTGCTGGGCTGGATCGGTCCGTCGCTGCGCACCACCTTCGCGCCGCTGTTCGTCGAACCGGCACGGGTGGAACAGGCGGTGGGCTACTACCGTGAGCGCTTCGACGTCGAAGGCTGGCGTGAACACACGGTGTACCCGCAGGTGGAAGACACGCTGCGCACGCTGCATGGCCGTGGCCACCGCCTGGCGGTGGTCACCGCCAAGAACGAGCCGCATGCGCGCCGCATCCTTGCGCACCTGCCGTTTGGCGGGCTGTTCGAGGAGATCATCGGTTCGACCCTGGATGGCTCGCGCAGCCACAAGCCGGAGCTGGTCGGGGAAGCTCTGCGCCGGCTGCAGGTGCAGCCCGCACAGTGCTGGATGATCGGCGACCGCCGCATGGACATCGAAGGCGCGCGTCACCACGGCCTGCGCAGCGTGGGTGTGCTGTGGGGCTTTGGCGGTGAGGCGGAACTCACCGCGGCCGGCGCTGGCCAGCTGGCACGCGAACCGGCGCAGCTGGAAACGCTGCTGGCCTAGCTTCCTGTAGCGCCGAGCCGATGCCCGGCTGCTCCGGCGAGTGGCCAGCCGGGCATGGGCTCGGCTCTATGGAATGCCCTGCGCCAGCGTATGTCCGGACAATGTCCGTTGCATGACCTGCGGAGTCAGGCAGCACAAGGCTGTAACCGTATACATGCGGCGTGAAGGATGTGCTAATTTCCGTTCTTTAACGGAGAGGCCCATCCACCATGTTCGAGCGTCAGCGTCGCACCAAGATCCTTGCCACCCTCGGTCCGGCCACTGATCCGCCGGGCGTGCTGGAGGATCTTTTCCGCGCCGGCGTCAATGTGGTGCGCCTGAACTTCAGCCATGGCGATCCGTCCGGCCAGGCCAAGCGTGCTGCCGAAGTGCGCGCCGCGTCGGCCCGCGTGGGCGTGGAAGTGGGCATCCTGGCCGACCTGCCGGGCCCGAAGATCCGCATCGAGCGCTTCGCCGAAGGCAAGGTGCAGCTGAAGGCGGGTGACCGCTTCGACCTGATCGCCAGCGAGAACGCCGGCCCGGGCAACGCCAGCCAGGTGGGCGTGAGCTACCTCGGCCTGCCGCAGGACGTGGGCCCGGGTGATGTGCTGCTGCTCGACGACGGCCTGATGCAGCTGCAGGTGGTGGAAGTGCAGGGCGAGCGCATCGTCAACACCGTGCTCAACGATGGTGTGTTGTCCGACCGCAAGGGCCTGAACAAGCAGGGCGGCGGCCTGTCGCTGGGTGCCCTGACCGAGCGCGACAAGGAACTGATCGGCATCGTTGCCAAGATCGGCGTGGACTTCATCGCCGTGTCGTTCTGCCGCAACGCGCAGGACATGAACGACGCGCGCGACATCGCCCGCTCGCACGGCTGTGATGCCGCCCTGGTGTCGAAGATCGAGCGCACCGAGGCGATCGAGAACCTGGAAGAAATCGTCGAGGCCAGCGACGTGGTGATGGTTGCCCGTGGCGACCTTGGCGTGGAAATCGGCGATGCCGAGCTGCCGGGCCTGCAGAAGAAGATCATCAAGGCCTCGCTGGCGCAGAACAAGGTGGTGATCACCGCCACGCAGATGCTGCAGTCGATGGTGGAAAGCCCGATCCCGACCCGCGCCGAAGTGCTGGACGTCGCCAACTCGGTCATCGACGGTACCGACGCGGTGATGCTGTCGGCGGAAACCGCCGCCGGTGCCTACCCGGTCAAGGCGGTGGAAGCGATGGCACGCATCTGCCTGGGTGCCGAGCGCCAGTTCCAGACCGAGACCGATTTCAACGCCTCGCCGCGCAACCTGGAACGTGCCGACCAGGCAATTGCCATGGCCACCATGTTCCTGTCGCAGCATGTGGGCGTGCGCGCGATCGTGGCCATGACCGAATCCGGCGGCACCGCGCGTTACCTGTCGCGTTTCCGCGCCAAGGCGCCGGTGTTCGCGGTCACCCGCCATGACGGTGCGCGTCGCCAGATGGCGCTGATGCGCGATGTGTTCCCGATCAACTTCGACAGCCGCGGCCTGACCCCGCGCGAAGCGGCGCGCGGCAGCATCCGCCTGCTGGTCGAATCGGAACTGCTGCAGGCCGGTGACCGCGTTGTGTTTACCAGCGGCGAGCACATGGAAACCCACGGTGCCACCAACACCCTGCGCCTGCTGGAAGTGGGCGAGGATGGCCGCGCCATCGGCCTGGGCGATCTGTAAGCCTTGACGGTCGGGTCGGCGCTGCCGATCTGGGGTCAGAGCCCCTGCGGGGATCTGACCCCGTACTGACCAGGGGTCAGATCCCCGAAGGGGCTCTGACCCCATGCCGCAGGACATCCTTTGTCCTGCGTAGACGTGGAAGCGTTTCCATCCTGTCCTCCACGGCGAGGCAACGGGCAGCAGGGCTATACTTACGTTTTTCCCGCACCCGCCACAGGAAATACATGAGCATCGAACAGCTGGCTGAAACCGCCCAGGCCATGGTCGCCCCGGGCAAGGGCATCATCGCGATCGACGAATCCACCGCTACCATCGCCAAGCGTTTCGCCGGCGTCGGTATCGAGAACACCGAGGAGAACCGTCGCGCCTACCGCGAGCTGCTGCTGACCACGCCGAAGCTCAACGAGCACATTTCCGGCGCCATCCTGTACGACGAGACCATCCGCCAGTCGACCAAGGACGGCGTGCCGTTCGCCAAGTACATGGCCGACCACGGCATGATTCCGGGCATCAAGGTGGACAAGGGGGCGCACCCGCTGGCCGGCTGCCCGGGCGAGCTGGTGACCGAAGGCCTCGACGGCCTGCGCGAGCGCCTGCAGGAGTATTACAAGCTGGGCGCGCGCTTCGCCAAGTGGCGTGCGGTCATCAACATCGGCGAGAGCATCCCGTCGGGCACCTGCATCGAGTCCAACGCCCATGCGCTGGCCCGCTATGCAGCGCTGTGCCAGGAATGCGGTCTGGTGCCGATGGTCGAGCCGGAAGTGATCATGGACGGCGACCACGACATCGAAACCTGCTACGAAGTCACCGAAGCCACCCTGCGCTCGCTGTTCGACGCGCTGTACCAGCAGAACGTGCTGCTGGAAGGCACCATCCTGAAGGCCTCGATGGTCATCTCCGGCAAGGACTGTGAAGAGCAGGCCGATGTCGAGGAAGTGGCCGAGTCGACCGTGATGTGCTTGAAGAGCACCGTGCCGGCGATCCTGCCGGGCGTGGTGTTCCTGTCCGGTGGCCAGAGCGACGAGCAGTCCACCGAGCACCTGAACGCGATGAACCAGCTGGGCAACCTGCCGTGGCCGCTGAGCTTCTCCTACGGCCGCGCCATGCAGCAGGCCGCGCTGAAGCTGTGGGCCAAGGACATGAAGGGCAACTACGCTGCTGCCCAGAAGACGGTGTACGAGCGCGCCAAGGACAACGGCCTGGCCGCGCTGGGCAAGTGGAACGGTTGATCCGTCCCATCGCCGGATGAACAAGGCAGCGCCGGCATCACGCCGGCGTTTGCTTTTGCGGGTATCTTTTCCGCCCCCGCGTGCCTGGCCGGTATGCGGGAACCACATGGAAGGCCAAGGAGAAACAACATGCGTTTGGCAGCAATCACACTGGCCGTTGCCACGGTCCTGGTCGCCAGCGGTTGCAACCGCATCGGCGGCGGCGCGGACGCGGGCAAGGCCGCGTCACTCGATTTCGACAAGCCGGTATCCGGCGAGATCACCTCGCGCAGTGGCATCAACTACAACGACGGCAGCCACCACCAGCTCTACCAGATCAAGCTGGAAGACAAGCAGCTGGTCGGGCTGAAGCTGACCGGTTCGCTGAGCGGCTCGATCGCCGTGTTCAACAACGGCAGCCTGGTGGCCAGCAGCAACACCGGCTACGAGCGCGAAGGCGACGTCTCGGTGGCCTTCCGTGCCAACGGTGGCGGCACCTACCAGGTGGCGGTCAACGCCAACGGCTCGACCGACTACGGTCCTTACCGCCTGCGCGCCGAGAAGCTGGTGCCGTACGACGGCAAGCCGCTGGCGGGCAGCGGCGAGATCGTCGACATGCTGGCCGGTGGTTCCCAGGACTACACCCTGCAGGTGGACAAGGCCGGCCTGTACGAGATCCGCCTGGTGTCGGATGTCTTCGATCCGGTGCTGAAGCTGTCGGGCCAGGGCGTGGATGCAGAGAATGACGATGGCGGCGACAGCACCAACTCGCGCCTGACCCTGTCACTGAAGCCGGGCAAGTACACCCTGACCGCGCGCGGCCTCGGCGACGGCGTCAGCGGCATGTTCACCCTGTCGGCCAACCGCATCGAGCTGCCCGGCAATCTGGTCGAGCGCGATGGCACGGCACTGCCGAAGTCGGGCAGCGTGTACACGATGCTCGACAACGATGGCCGTCGCCGCTTCCTGCTGTCGCTGGACCGCCCGGCCGATGTGCGCCTGGATGCGATTTCCAGCCAGGTTGATACCGTGCTGCGCGTGGTCGGCGGCGATGTCGAGCTGACCGACGACGATGGTGGCAACGGCACCAATTCGCGCCTGGAAGAGACCCTGCCGGCCGGTCATTACACGGTCGACGTGTCCAGCCTGAACAATGGCGCGGGCATGGTGGAAGTGCGCGTGCAGGTGGATGGCGCCAGCGCCGATGGGGCTGCGGCCTCGGCGGCACGCGCCGCAGCCGACGCAGCCGCCGTGGCCGATGACGCCGCCGCGGTGGAAGCTGCCAGCCGTTGAGCGTGACCCACGCCATGCGTGGCTGATCACAACGGTGCAACGGAAAAGGCCGGGTACTGCCCGGCCTTTTTCTTTACGTCGCGCACTGGGATTCAGTGCGCGGCGGCAAAACCCGCATCACCCAGCGGCGGCAGCATCGACCCGCGCGGTTCGCTGTCCGCGCTTTGCCCGGCGGCGCTCAACGCCTGCTGGTAGGCCTTGGCCGTAGCGGTATTGAACGCCACCAGCACGATGCGCATCGGTTGCGCATGGCTGCGCTGCCACGCCAGTGTTTCGGTCACTGCGATCTGCGCCGCCTGGTACAGCGGATAGCCATAGACGCCGCAGCTGATCGCCGGGAACGCGATCGACTGCACGCCCAGCGACTCGGCCAGCTGCAGCGACTTCCAGTAGCAGTTGGCAAGCAGCGCCGGTTCGTCGCGCTGGCCGTCATGCCAGACCGGGCCCACCGTGTGCAGTACATGGCGCGCCGGCAGCGCATGGGCGCTGGTGGCGCGCACTTCGCCCGTCGGGCAACGCACGCCCGGGCGCAGCTCCGGCAACTGCGCGCACTCGGCCAGCAATGCGGGGCCGGCCGCGCGATGGATCGCGCCGTCGACACCGCCGCCACCGAGCAGTGTTTCGTTGGCCGCGTTGACGATCGCATCCACCGCCAGGGTCGTGATGTCACCCTGCCAAACCTCGATCTTCATGCGTCCGTCTCCTGCCTGTGAGGTGATCCGCGCAGCATCTGCGCCGGCTGTTCCCACGGTAGGGGACAGGGCATCGATACTGCGTCATGACCGTCTCACGCGCTGCGATCCGACGGCCTTCACGCACGATGGCGGGCGACGCCTTCACGCAGGCTGAAGCAGAACGGGGTCGGAGCCCTTCCCCTGCGGAAAAGGGATCCGGCCCCGGGCATGTAACAGGCTGGGTCAGATCCTTTTCCGCGCGAAAAAGCCCTGACCCGGGGTGTCACGGCAGGCCGGCCAGCCAGTCGTCGTCGGAGCCTTCGTTGACATCGGCGAACAGCGGTGTGGAGAAATAGCGTTCACCGGTGTCCGGCAGCATCGCCAGGATCACCGCGCCGGGTTCGGCGCGGGCAGCCACGTCCAGCGCGCTGGCCACGGTGGCACCGGCAGAGATGCCGACGAAGATGCCTTCCTCGGCGGCCAGGCGGCGCGCGGTGGCGATCGCGCGGTCATCTTCGACCGAGACCAGTTCGTCCACCACATCGCGGTTGAGCACGTCCGGCACGAAGTCCGGGGTCCAACCCTGGATCTTGTGCGGCTTCCAGTCATCGCCCTTGAGCAGGGCGGCGCCGGCCGGCTCGGTGGCGATGATGCGGGTCTGCGGGCGCGCGACCTTCAGCACTTCGCCCACACCAGTGAGCGTGCCGCCGGTGCCCCAGCCGCTGACGAAATAGTCCAGCCGCTTGCCGGCGAAGTCGCGCAGGATTTCCGCGGCGGTGGTGTTGCGGTGATAGGCCGGGTTGGCCGGGTTGGCGAACTGGCTGGCCAGGAACCAACCGTGCTGTTCGGCCAGTTCGGCTGCCTTGCGCACCATGCCGCTGCCGCGTTCGGCGGCCGGGGTCAGGATCACCTTGGCACCATAGGCACGCATCAGCTTGCGGCGCTCGACCGAGAAGGTCTCGACCATGGTCGCCACGAACTTGTAGCCGCGCGCTGCGGCGACCATCGCCAGTGCCACGCCGGTATTGCCCGAGGTGGCCTCCACGATGGTGTCGCCCGGCTTGAGCAGGCCACGCGCTTCAGCGTCGAGGATGATCGCCAAAGCCAGGCGGTCCTTGACCGAGCCGCCCGGATTGAACGACTCGACCTTGGCGTAAACGCTGACCTGCGGCGGTGCCAGACGCTGCAGCTTGACGATGGGGGTGTTGCCGACGGTGTCGAGGATGGAGTCGTACAGGGCCATGGAAGCGCTCCGGAAACGGGGCCGCGCCGGGCTTCGGCGGGCGAAGGGGGAGGGCTGGCTGTTCAGGCCAGCGGCTGCCGGCTGACCGTAGCGCCGGCATATGACGCCCGGAAATGACCAGATACCTTTCTTAAACAACCTTTGGTTATAAGCTGGTGACGGCAATTGACCCTAGAGTGGACCTCCGCCCCACGCCGCTTGCCTGCCCATGACGCTGACCCAGCTGCGCTACCTGGTTGCCATCGCCGACGCCGAGCTGAACATCACGCTGGCCGCCTCGCGCGTGCACGCCACCCAGCCCGGCTTGTCCAAGCAGCTCAAGCAGCTGGAGGACGAGCTGGGTTTCCTGTTGTTCGTGCGCAAGGGCCGCAGCCTGGAGTCGGTCACCCCGGCCGGGACCGAGGTGATCGCCCGCGCCCGCGCCGTGCTGGCCGAGGCCAACAACATCCGCACCTACGCGGCCAACCAGCGGCGCGAGAGCCAGGGCCAGCTGATCCTGACCACCACCCACACCCAGGCGCGCTTCGTGCTGCCGCCGGCGGTGGCGGCGATCAAGCAGGCTTACCCGCAGGTGAGCGTGCACCTGCAGCAGGCCGGCGAAGCCGACGCGCTGGATCGCTTGAACCAGGGTGACGCGGATATCGCCATCATCAGCACCGCTGGGGGGGAGCCCACCGATGGCATCGCGGTGCCACTGTTCCGCTGGCGACGCCTGGTGGTGGTGCCCAAGGGCCACCCGCTGGACCGCGCCGGGCGTGCACCGGACCTGGCCGCGCTGGCCCGGCAACCATTGATCAGCTACGAATCCTCGACCCGCCCGAATTCGTCGCTGCAGCGTGCGTTTGCCGCCAACGGGCTGGTGCCGGATCTGGCGCTGACCGCGCTGGATGCCGATCTGATCAAGACCTATGTGCGTACCGGCCTGGGCGTGGGCCTGCTGGCCGAAATGGCGGTCAGTTCCAACGACGAAGACCTGAGGTCGTGGCCGGCGCCGGACCCGATCAGCGAGTGCATCGCCTGGGCGGTGCTGCCGCGCGACCGCGTGCTGCGTGATTACGCGCTGGAGCTGGTGCATGTGCTGGCACCGCAGATCGATCCCCGCGACCTGCGGCGGGTGCTGGATGGCAACCAGGCGGCCGCGTGGCCGGTGCCACCGACCTGGGAATCACTGACCCAGACCATCACGGTGTGAGGGGTTGGTCGAGCAGGGCTTGCAGCCCTGCACCTGCCGCGGCATTCAAGCAACAGCAACAGCAGAAGCGGCATTCCGTGGGTTGGCGGGGCGGTGTCGGAGTGCGGGGACGCTGCAAGTACGTCCCT
>NZ_JCACKF010000048.1:0-17061 GCF_059505245.1 Stenotrophomonas sp. | reverse complement strand
GGGTGGGTCCGGTTGCGGGAGTGTCCGCGGCATGGATGCCGCGGCCAAGCCCCCATGGATGGGTTTACGGCGTCTCCCGCAACCGGACCCACCCCGCCTACCCACAGGAACCCGCTTTTGCTGTTGCTTCGGCTCTTGCCGTGGACGTGGCCTCTGCAGGTGCAGGGCGCAGCCCTGCCGATAAACCCCTCCTGCGACGGTTCGTCGCACGGGCAACCCTGGACCCGGCTCTACACTAGCGGGATGACCCGGCTGTCCCGCCCGCAGCGCCTTCTGCTCCAGCTTGCCGTCCTGGCGACGCTGCTGATGGTGCTTGCGCCGCTGGTCAGCCGCGCGCTGCATGCGCAGCCGATGGACCACGCTGCGATGGCCGGCATGGACCACGCGCACATGCATCACGATGGCGCCGGATTGGGTCAGAGCCCTCTGCATGGGCAGAGGGATCCGACCCCACCGGCCGATCCCCACGCCATGCACGGCGAAGCCTGCGAATACTGCGTGCTGGCGATGCGCCTGCTGCCGTGGCTGGCCGTGCTGGTGCTGCTGTTGCCGCTGTTGTGGCGGCCGCGGCTGGTGTTCCCCTGGTCGCGGCAGGTGCTGCCCGCGCTGTGCTGGCCGGCGCATGCCGCGCGTGGGCCGCCGCCTTTCTCCATCGTTCGCTGATGTCCCTGTCGAATCTGCCGCACGACGCCTGACCGGGCGCCGTGCGCGCGTGCGTACCTTGGAGCTGTTCCGATGAAAATGACTTCCCGCCCCGCGGGCGCCTGTGCGCGCCTGCCGGTTGCCCTTGGCCTGGCCGTAGCTGCAACGCTCGCCCATGCCGCGCCCGCCGAAGAGGCGCGTACCCTCGACACCCTGGTGGTCACCGCTGCCGCACCGTCCTCGCCACTGCACTGGGTGACCGACCCACGCCTGCCGCGGCAGCCGGTACCCGCCAGTGATGGCGCCGATTACCTGAAGACCGTTCCCGGTTTCTCCGCCATCCGCAACGGTGGCACCAACGGTGACCCGGTGCTGCGCGGCATGTTCGGTTCGCGCCTGAACATCCTCAGCAATGACGGCAACCTGATCGGTGCCTGCCCGTCGCGCATGGACAATCCGCTGTCCTACATCGCGCCGGAGAGCTTCGACCGGCTGACCATCATCAAGGGCCCGCAGAGCGTGCGCTGGGGCGCAGGTGCCTCGGCTGGCACCGTACGCTTCGAGCGCGATACACCGCGCTTCGAAGAGCCGGGCCTGCGTGCCGATGCCAGTGCGCTGGTCGGTTCGCGCAACCGCAACGACCAGGTGCTCGACCTGACCCTGGGCAACCCGACCGGCTATGTGCGCGCCAGTGGCAATCGTTCCGAAGCCGATGACTACAAGGACGGCCACGGCGATGTGGTGCCATCGAAGTGGCGCAAGTGGAACGGTGACGTGGCGATCGGCTGGACGCCGGATGCCGACACGCTGCTGGAAATTTCTGCCGGTGCCGGAGATGCGATCGCACGCTATGCGGGACGCGGCATGGACGGGGCCGCGTTCGAACGCACCAGCTATGCCGCGCGCTTCGAGAAGCGCAACCTGCCGGGTGCGTGGGACACGGTGCAGGCCAACGTGTACTACAACGAGGCCGATCACGTGATGGACAACTACACGCTGCGTGCGCCGAACCCGAACAGCAGGATGCCGATGCCGATGGCTTCGAACGTGGATCGCCGTACCCAGGGCGGCCGGGTCAGTTCCGAGTGGCGCTGGCAGGACGTGCAGCTGGTGGCGGGCGTGGACGGCGAAGACAGCCGCCATCGTGGGCGCATGGGCATGGGCCGCGGCACCTATCGCCAGGTGGCGTGGGAGATCGATGCCCACTTCCGCCGCTATGGCGTGTTCACCGAATTGACCCTCGGCGCCGGCACCGATCAGCGTTGGATCAGCGGCCTGCGCATCGATCGCGCCAGCGTGCGCGACGAGCGGCAGTCGCTCCGCGGAATGATGGGCAACATGCCCAATCCGACTGCGGGCCAGCGTCGCAAGGAATGGCTCGGCAGTGGCTTCCTGCGCTACGAGCAGGACCTGGCCGACGGCCTGACCTGGTACGCCGGCCTCGGCCACAGTGAACGCATGCCCGACTACTGGGAGCTGTTCTCGCCCGACCACGGCCCGGCCGATGCGGTGAACGCGTTTGCCGGCATCCAGCCCGAGCGCACCACCCAGCTCGACGCTGGCCTGCAGTACAAGGGACCGCGCGTGCAGGCCTGGGTCTCGGCGTACGCCGGGCAGATCCAGGACTACATTCTGTTCACCTACCACCGCAGCGGCGCGATGGGGATGAGCCAGGCCAGCAACGTCGATGCGCGCATCGCCGGTGCCGAGGCGGGGCTGGAAGTGAGCGTGGCCGAACAGTGGAAGCTGGGTGGCACGCTGGCCTATGCCTGGGGCGAGAACCGCGACCAGCAGCGTCCGCTGCCGCAGATGCCGCCGTTGGAAGCGCGCCTGAGTGCGAACTGGGAAGGCCAGCGCTGGAGCGCCGGTGCGCTGCTGCGCGCGGTGACCCACCAGCATCGTGTCGCAGATGGCCAGGGCAACGTGGTCGCACAGGATCTCGGGCCGAGCGCGGGCTTTGCCACCTTCGCGCTTAACGCGGCGTACCGTTTCGGTTCGCAGCTGCAGCTCAGCGCAGGCGTCGACAACCTGTTCGACCGCGCCTACAGCGAGCACCTGAACCTGGCCGGCAGCGCCGACTTCGGGTTCCCGGCCGACCCGGTGCGCATCAACGAGCCGGGGCGCAGCGTGTGGATGAAGCTGAACTACCGGTATTGATCCGCCGGGTGTAAAAAAAAACGGGGCCGGATCCCCGCCAGGATCCGTCCCCGCCCGACGCCCTCCGTCGGGCAGCTTCGACTCTACGATGACTGACCCGGTGATGCACGACGGGATACACCCCGATACACGCCGACACTGCCCATGGCAGCCTTGCACGGAATGGGTTCAAGGCGCTATCGCAGCCCTGGTTCCACGCCGGTAAACGCTTGGCACATACCGCTTTCAGGGGCACTTGCCTACACTCGGCGGCCGTGGATCAATTTGGACCGTTCATGTTGGCTCGTATCGCTTCGACCCTGGCCCTTGGCCTCAGCCTGGCCGTGCTGGCCGGGTGCGCAGGCAAACAGGAGGCCGCCGCGCGTCGGCAGGGAGAAGCGGTGCCGGTCACTGCGCAGGTCGTGCAGTCCCGTCAGTGGAGCGACACCCTGCAGGCGCTTGGCACGGCCAAGGCGCGCGAATCGATCAGCGTGACCGCCAAGGTCAGCGAAATCGTCGAGAAAGTGCATTTCGAAAGCGGCCAGCACATTGCTGCCGGTGCGCCGATCGTGACCCTGCGTGGGCAGGCCCAGGAGGCCGCACTGGTGCAGGCGCAGGCGACCTTCCATGAAGCCGATCAGCTGTACAAGCGCCAGCGCGAGCTGGCCGCCCAGCGGCTGGTGTCCAGCGCCACGCTGGATACGCAGAAGTCGATCCGCGATGCCGCCGAAGCGCGCGTGATGCAGATGCAGGCAGACATCGGTGATCGCCGTGTGCGCGCGCCGTTCGCCGGCGTGCTCGGCATCCGCCAGGTCAGCCCTGGCTCGCTGGTGACCCCGACCACGGTCATCGCCACGCTCGATGACATCGAGCACATGCACATCGATTTCCAGGTGCCTGAAGTGGAACTGGCTGCGCTGGGCGTCGGTGACAAGGTCAGCGCCACCAGCGTGGCCTGGCCGGGCCGCACCTTCGAGGGCGTGGTCAGCACCATCGATGCGCGCATCGACCCGGCCACCCGTGCCGTGACCGTGCGCGCCGACTTTGCCAACGGCGACCATGCGCTGCGTCCTGGCATGCTGCTGGACGTGCGCCTGTTCCGCCCCGAGCGCCCGGCGCTGGTGATTCCGGAAATCGCCGTGGTGCAGGTCGGTCGCGATACCTTCGTGTACCGCATCAAGGCTGACGACAGCGTCGAGCGTGTGGACGTGGTGACCGGCGCGCGCCGTGCCGGCGTGGTCGAGATCAGGCAGGGTCTGGAAGCGGGCCAGCGCATCGTGGTCGATGGCACCGGCAAGCTGCGTCCGGGCCTGAAGGTTGCCGCCAAGGACGCAGCGCCCGCCAGTGGTGCAAAGCCCGCTGAAGACGCTGCGCCGGCCGCGGCCGAGGGCCACGGCGGATGAAGCTGTCCGACATCTCCATCCAGCGGCCGGTGTTCGCCGTGGTGATGAGCCTGTTGCTGCTGGTGCTGGGCGTGATGTCCTTCACCCGCCTGACCCTGCGCGAACTGCCGGCCATCGACCCGCCGATCGTCTCGGTCTCGGTGGACTACACCGGCGCCTCGGCGGCGGTCATTGAAAGCCGCATCACCCAGGTGCTGGAAGATGCGCTGGCCGGCATCGAAGGCATCGATACGATCAATGCGCGCAGCACCAACGGCCGCTCGCAGGTCAGCATCGAGTTCACCTCCAACCGCGATATCGAAGCGGCGGCCAACGACGTGCGCGATGCGGTCAGCCGCGTGGCCGACCGCATGCCGGAAGAGGCGCGGCCACCGGAGATCGCCAAGGTCGAAAGCGATGCCGACCCCATCATCTGGTTCAACATGGTCTCCTCGACCATGGACACGCTGGAGCTGAGCGACTACGCCGACCGTTACGTGGTCGATCGCTTTTCCAGCCTCGATGGCGTGGCCCAGGTCCGCATCGGCGGCCGCCAGCGCTATGCGATGCGGATCTGGCTGGACCGGGACCAGCTGGCCGCACGCGGGCTGACCACCGGCGACGTGGAAACCGCGCTGCGCAACGAGAACGTGGAGCTGCCGGCCGGCCGCATCGAGTCGACCGACCGTGATTTCACCCTGCGCGTTGAGCGCAACTACATCAAGCCCGAAGACTTCGCGACCATCCCGCTGGGCAAGGGCCGCGACGGTTACGTGGTGCGCATGGGCGACGTGGCGAAGATCGAGCTGGCCTCGGCCGAACGCCGCGCGTACTACCGCAGCAACGGCGAACCGGGCATCGGCTTGGGCATCGTCAAGACCTCCACGGCCAACTCGCTGGACGTGGCGCGTACCGCGCGCGCTGAAGCCGAGCGGGTGGCGCTGACCCTGCCCAAGGGCACGCAGATCTTCGTCGCCTTCGACAACACCACCTTCATCGAAGCGGCGGTGGACCGCGTCTACGCCACGCTGGTGGAAGCGATGATCCTGGTGCTGGCGGTGATCTGGCTGTTCCTCGGCAGTTTCCGCGCCGCGTTGATCCCGGCGGTGACGGTGCCGGTCTGCCTGGTCGCGGCGTTCATCGCGCTGTACGCGTTCGATTTCTCGATCAACCTGCTGACCCTGCTGGCGCTGGTGCTGTGCATCGGCCTGGTGGTGGACGATGCGATCGTGGTGGTGGAGAACGTGCAGCGCCGCATCGACCTGGGTGAGCCACCGCTGGTGGCCTCCAAGCGCGGCACCGCGCAGGTCGCCTTCGCGGTGATCGCCACCACCGCCGTGCTGGTGGCAGTGTTCCTGCCGGTCGGCTTCCTGGAAGGCAACACCGGGCGCCTGTTCCGCGAGCTGGCAGTGGCGCTGGCCGCCGCCGTGGCGTTGTCCGCGTTCGTGGCGCTCACACTGACGCCGATGATGGCCTCCAAGCTGCTCAAGCCGCACACCGGGCAGGCGCCACGTGGCCTGCACGGCTTCATCAACCGCAACCTGGAACGCCTCGCGGGTGCCTATGGGCGGGTGCTCGATCACCATGTCGACCGCACCTGGATCTACCTGCTGGTGATGGTGGCCGCGCTGGTCGCCAGCTGGGGCCTGCTCAAGCTGCTGCCCTCGGAACTGGCGCCGGCCGAAGACCGCGGTTCGTTCCAGATCATGATCGACGGCCCGGAAGGCGCCGGCTACGACTACACCGTGCAGCAGGTGCAGCAGGTGGAGGCGCTGCTGGCCCCGCATGTCGGCCCGGACAAGCCGATCGTGCGTGCCAACCCGCGCGTGCCCGGTGGCTTCGGTGCCAGCGAGGAAATGCATACCGGCCGCGTCAGCATCTTCCTGCAGCCGTGGCGCCAGCGCAGCGAGGCTACGCCGGACGTGGCCAACGAACTGCAGAAGGAACTGGACACCATCCGCGGCGTGCGTGTGCGTACCCAGGTCGGTGGCGGCCTGGTGCGCAGCGGCGGGCAGCCGTTCCAGATCGTGCTGGGTGGGCCGGAATACGCGGAGATCGCGCAGTGGCGCGACCGCATCCTGCTGCGCATGGCCGACAACCCCGGCCTGGTCGGCCCCGACTCGGACTACAAGGAAACCCGGCCGCAGATGCGGGTCAACATCGACCGCCAGCGTGCGGCCGATCTCGGCGTGCCGGTCACCGCGATCGGTTCGGCGCTGGAAACCATGATGGGCTCGCGCCGCGTCACCACCTTCGTCGACAACGGCGAGGAGTACGACGTGCTGGTGCAGGCCGGACGTGACGGTCGCGCCAGCCCGGCCGACCTGGCCGCGATCCGCGTGCGCGCCACCTCTGGCGAGCTGGTGCCGCTGTCCAACCTGGTCACGTTGAGCGAAGTGGCCGAGGCCGGCACCCTGAACCGCTTCAACCGCCTGCGCTCGATCACCATCAGTGCCGGCCTGGCGCCGGGCTATCCGCTGGGCGAGGCCATTGCCTGGGCGCAGAACGTGGCCCAGGAAGAGCTGCCGCAGTACGCGCAGGTGAACTGGAAGGGTGAATCGCGCGAGTACCAGAGCGCCGGTGGCGCCGTGCTGCTCACTTTCGCCATGGCCCTGCTGGTGGTCTACCTGGTGCTGGCCGCGCAGTTCGAGAGCTTCATCCACCCGCTCACCATCATGCTGACCGTGCCGCTGGGCGTGCTCGGCGCGCTGGTCGGGTTGTGGGTGAGTGGCGGTACGGTGAACCTGTTCAGCCAGATCGGCATCGTGATGCTGGTTGGCCTGGCCGCGAAGAACGGCATCCTCATCGTCGAATTCGCCAACCAGCTGCGCGACGATGGGCGCAGCGTGCGCGAGGCGATCATTGAATCGGCGATGGTGCGCCTGCGCCCGATCCTGATGACCTCGATCGCCACCGTGGTCGGCGCCATTCCGCTGGTGGTGGCCGGTGGTCCCGGTTCGGCCAGCCGTGGCACGATCGGCATCGTGATCATCTTCGGCGTGACCCTCTCGACCTTCCTGTCGCTGTTCGTGGTGCCGGCGTTCTACGCGCGGCTTGCCCCGTACACCCGTTCGCCGGAAGCGGTGAAGCGCGAGCTGGAGAAGCAGGAAGCGGAATCGCCGTCGGTGGGCGGCCATGCCTGACCGGCACACCGACGGGATCGGGTCCCTCGCTGACGGGGTCGGACCCCTTTCCCAAAGGGAAAGGGCTCTGACGCCACTTCGAGGCGACGGCTTCCAGCTGCGCCCCTGGCGCCCGGATGATCTGGAATCGCTGCTGCGCCACGCCAACGATCCCGAGGTGTCGCGCGGCCTGCGCGACCGTTTCCCGTATCCGTACACGCGCACCGATGGCGAGGCCTTTCTCGCCGGCCGCGTGCTGGCCCCCGGAACCCTGAATCTGGCCATCGAGATCGACGGCCAGGCCTGCGGCAGCGTCGCTGCCCAGCAGGGCATGGCCGAGCGTGGGCACACCGCCGAACTGGGCTACTGGCTGGGCCAGGCCTATTGGGGGCACGGCGTGATGACCCGTGTGGTCGGGCTGTTCGCACCGTGGGTGATGGACGAGCTGCGCCTGTTCAGGCTGCAGGCCTCGGTCGTCGACTTCAACCTCGGCTCTGCGCGGGTGCTGGAGAAGAACGGCTTCCAGGAGGAGGGCGTGGAGCGCTGCGCGGTCTACAAGCGCGGCGTGCTGCACGACCTTCGCCGTTTCGCCCGGGTACGCACCCAGCTGCCCTGAACACGCGGGCTGGCCGCTGTAGAGCCGAGCCCATGCTCGGCTGCCCTCGGGGGGCCAAGCCGAGCATGGGCTCGGCTCTACAAGACAGCGCTACCGCAGCGGCCTGCGATCAGGGAGAATCGACCGGTCCCTTCCAGCCGACGGGACGTCCTTACAACCCGCCGACTGGAGAGAGCGCGCGTGGAAGCAACCGTACACTTCATCAACAGCATCATCTGGAGCAAGGCACTGATCTTCGTGTGCCTGGGCGCCGGCCTGTTCTTCAGCCTGCGCACGCGCTTCATGCAGATCCGTGGCTTCTTCGAGATGTGCCGCCTCACCGTCAAGGGTGAGAAATCCGACGCCGGCGTGTCCTCGTTCCAGGCCCTGGCCATGTCGATGGCCGGCCGCATGGGCATCGGCAACATCGCCGGCGTGGCTACGGCCATCGCCTTCGGCGGCCCCGGTGCGATCTTCTGGATGTGGGTGATGGGCTTCCTCGGCGCGTCCACGTCGTATGTGGAATGCACCCTGGCGCAGATCTACAAGACCAAGGACGCCGAAGGCCGCTACCGCGGTGGCCCGGCGTACTACATCGAAAAGGCCATGGGCCTGAAGTGGTACGCGCTGGCCTTCGCCATCGCCACGATCATCGCCGCCGGCTTCCTGATGCCGGGCGTACAGGCCAACGCCATTGCCGACAGCATCATCAACGCCTGCCGTGGCACCGCGCTGTGCGGTTCGCTCGATGGCCAGGCCTTCGGCATGGAATCGGTGCAGGCGCTGAAGCTGGGCATCGGCATCGTGGTGGCGCTGCTGCTGGGCGTGGTGATCTTCGGTGGCGTCAAGCGCATCGCCAACTTCGCCGAAGTGGTGGTGCCGTTCATGGCCGCCGGTTTCATCCTGATGGCCATCGTCATCATGATCATCAACTACGACCGCGTGCCGGAGATGTTCAACATCATCTTCAGCAGCGCCTTCGGTACCCACGCCGCGTTCGGCGCGATGATGGGCCTGGCGGTGGAGTGGGGCATCAAGCGCGGCATCTATGCCAACGAAGCCGGCCAGGGCTCGGGCCCGCATGCAGCGGCCGCCTCGGAAGTCTCGCACCCGGCCAAGCAGGGCTACGTGCAGGCCTTCGCGATCTACTTCGACACCATGATGGTGTGCACCGCCACCGCGTTCCTGATCCTGGCCAGTGGTACCTACAACGTGTACTCGCCGGTGGAGGGCGCCGCGCCGATCTTCCAGGGCCTGGCCGGTATTCCCGAAGGTGCGGGCTACGCCCAGGCCGGCGTGGAAGCGGTGCTGCCGGGCTGGGGTTCGGCGTTCGTGTCGATCGCCATCTTCTTCTTCGCCTTCACCACCATCATGGCGTACTACTACATGGCCGAGACCAACCTCAGCTATGTGAACCACAACAGGAAGCGCCCGCTGACCGTGCTGGTGCTGCGCCTGGGCATCATCGGCATGGTGGTGTTCGGCGCGTTCCATAATGCGACCCTGGCCTGGGCGCTGGGTGACATCGGCGTCGGCCTGATGGCCTGGCTGAACATCATTGCCATCCTCATCATCCAGAAGCCGGCGATGCTGGCCCTGCGTGACTACGAACGACAGAAGAAGCTGGGCCTGGATCCGGTGTTCGACCCTGATGCCCTGGGCATCAAGAACGCCGATTTCTGGCGCCAGCGCAAGCAGGAGAGTGTGTAAGTGAACAACCCCTGGAACAACCGCCGCCCGTCCGCCCGTCCGCCGCGCGCAACGCCGTTGCCGCGCCCGGAGGTGCCGGCCACGGGCGGTGGTGGGCGCGGTGGCAGCGACGAGCTGCGCCTGTACGGCCTGAATGCCGTGCTGGCCGCGTTCGAAGCGCGGCCACAGGCGCTGCGCAAGCTGTACCTGCTGGAGGCGCGCATTCCGCGCCTGCAGCCGCTGCTGAAGTGGTGCGTGGCCAACCGCGTGGGGTATCGCGTGGTTGAAGACGGCGATCTGAACAAGCTTGCCGGCACCACCCACCACGAAGGCGTGGTGGCCGATGTGCTGCGCGCACCGGCGCTGCCGCTGGCGCAGTGGCTGGAGCAGGTCGGCGACGGCCCGGCGCTGGCGCTGTGGCTTGATGGCGTGGGCAACCCGCACAACCTCGGTGCGATCCTGCGCTCGGCCGCACACTTCGGCGCCAAGGCGCTGCTGCTGCCGGCCGGCAGCACGCTGGCGCTGTCCGGTGCCGCCGCGCGCGTGGCCGAGGGCGGTGCAGAAGCGGTGCCGCTGGTGCAGCTGCCGGAGACCGCCCAGGCGATGACGCAGCTGCGTGCGGCCGGCTTCGGCCTGGCGGCGACCCTGGTGGAGGGCGGTGACGACGTGTTCCGCACCTCGCTGCCGGCCCGCCTGGTGTATGTGATGGGCGCCGAAGGCGAGGGCATGGACCGCAGCCTGGCGGGAGCGTGCGACCAGCAGGTCTCGATTCCCGGCAGCGGCGCGGTGGAGAGCCTGAACGTGGCCTCGGCCACGGCGGTACTGCTGGCGCAGTGGGCGAGCCGCCGCGGCTGATCCGGTATCCCGGGTCGGATCCCTCGCCGCAGGCGAGGGCTCTGACCCCTTCCAGGGTCCGTAATTGCGTCAAGCGCGCATGATGTTTTGAAAGTTTCCTTATTGGTCAGCCGCTTCCGGCAACGCAGGGTGGAACTCCATCCCACGTTGTCCAGAAGAGGCTGCCATGCATCACCCACGCTGTATCCTCATCGCATTGCTGGTCCTGACCAGCGTCCTTGCCAACGGCCGTGCCGCAGCCAGCGAACGCAGCCTGGACGGCGTCAACTTCACCGGGCCGCTGATCACCCCCAACCCGGCTGGCCTGCCGCAGGGCAACTGGTACATCGAACCCTATCTGGTGCGGATCGACAGCCGCGATCATTACGACGATGGCGGCCATCGCCGCCGCAGTGGGCAACGCAGCGGCGCATGGGCAACGGTGGTACCGATCATCTACGGCTTCAGCGACCGGGTGATGGGGCAGGTCAATCTCAGTGCATCGCGTGCCGAACAGGGCGGCGCGCGCAGCAGTGGTTTCCGTGCCGGTGACACCACCGCGCGCCTGCAGTACCTGTTGCAGGCGCCCAATGCCGATGGCACGCGTCCGGCCATCTCGGTCGCGCTGGTGCAGCGCTTCAGCACCGGCAGCCATGACCGCATCACCGGCAATCCGCTCGATGCGCAGGGCGACGGTGTGCAGCGCACCACTGCCGCATTGGGCGTGCAGCAGGTGGTCTGGCTGGGTAACGACCGCCCGCTGCGCTGGCGTGCCCAGCTCAGCGCCGGGCCTGCGCCGTCGCGGACGGCGATCTCCGGGGCCAGCGTCTACGGCACCGACGACAGCTTCCAGGGGCACATCTCCCGGGGGTCGGTGCTGGGCCTGTCGGTCGGCGCCGAGTACAGCTTCAATCCGCGCTGGGTGGGCGTGATGGAAGTGGCCGCCAGCCGCGAGACCGGCCAGCGCCTGAGGGGTTTCGCGCGCAACGCCAGCGGTGGTTTCGAACGCATCGACGAGCATCGCCCGGCCAGCCGCAGCGTCACCCTGGCGCCGGCCGTGGAGTACCACTTCAGCCCGTCACTGGGCCTGATCGCCGGCGTCGAGTTCAGCGTGGCCGGCCGCAACACCGGCCGCATCATCAGCCCCCAGGTCGCCCTGGGCATGTTCTTCTGAGGGGCCGCCGATGAACATCGAATCCATCGTCAACGCGATCCTTGGCGTCGTCTGGAGCCCCTACCTGGTGGTGCTGTGCCTGCTCACCGGCCTGTACTTCAGCGTCCGCACGCGCTTCATCCAGCTGCGTGCATTGCCGGACATGCTGCGCCTGATGTTCCGCCATGAGCGCTCCGATGCCGGCGTGTCGCCGTTCCAGGCGTTGTCCCTTTCGCTGTCCAGCCGCGTGGGCGTGGGCAACATCGCCGGCGTCGCCATGGCCATCGCCTTCGGCGGGCCCGGCGCGATCTTCTGGATGTGGATCGTCGCCTTCCTCGGCGCCTCGAGCGCCTTCATCGAGTCCACGCTCGCGCAGATCTACAAGGAGCGCGACGGCAAAGGACAATACCGGGGTGGCCCGGCGTACTACATCGAAAAAGGCCTCGGCCAACGTTGGTATGCAGTGCTGTTCGCATTGGTGACGGTGCTGGCGGGCGCGATGCTGGCCGGCACGCAGTCCAATGCGATCACCAGTGCGGTGAACGAAGCCTGGGACGTGCCGGTGATGACCACCACGGCGGTTCTGCTGGTGGTGCTGGGTGCCATCCTCATCGGCGGTGTGCGGCGCATTGCGCGCGTGGCCGAATGGGTGGTGCCGCTGATGGCCGTGGCCTACCTGCTGGTCGCGGCGCTGGTGATGGTGCTCAACGCGGACAGGGTGCCGGAGGTGATCATGCTGGTGCTGCGCAGTGCATTCGGCGTGGATGCGGCGTTCGGCGCGATGATCGGCACCGCCATCCAGTGGGGCGTGCGCCGTGGCGTGCTGTCCAACGAGGCCGGCATGGGCAGTGGTGCGCATCCGGCCGCCGCCGCGGAAGTCTCGCATCCGGTCAAGCAGGGCCTGGTGCAGTCGTTCTCGGTCTACATCGACACAATGGTGGTGTGCAGTGCGACCGCCTTCCTGATCCTGTCCACCGGCCTGTACAACGTCTACGACCCGGCGGTGAACGGTATTCCGGATGAGGCGCGCCTGCTGCTGGGCAATCTGCCGGGTGTCGAAGCCGGGCCACGCTTCGTGCAGCACGCGGTGGAATCGACGCTGCCGGGTTTCGGCCGTTCGTTCGTGGCGCTGGCGATCCTGCCGTTTGCGTTCACCACCATCCTGGCGCTGTATTACATGGCCGAGACCAACGTCAGCTATCTGTGCCGTGATCGGCCGACGCCCTGGGTGATGGGCGGCTTCCAGCTGCTGTTCCTGGCGGCAACCGGCTACTCGGCGGTGAACAGTGCAACGGTGGCCTGGTCGCTGGGCGACATCGGCGTCGGCCTGATGAGCTGGCTGAACATCATCGCCATCCTGCTGTTGCAAAGGCCTGCCCTGGCCGCACTGCGCGACTACGAGCAGCATCGCCAGGCCGGCAAGGATCCGCTGTTCAACCCGAAACTGCTGGGCGTGCGCAACACGAGCGTGTGGGAAGGCTGACAGGATCGGGGTCAGATCCCTCGCCAAGGCGAGGGCTCTGACCCACGCCATTGCCCGGTGGGTGCGAACCTCGGTTCGCACCGCTCTTCCCGCTGCACTCGCCGGGCATGGCCCGGCGCCAGCGCATCACTCGTTCGGCGGCGTGGTCGCCTTGGCCTCGCTGCCGAAGCTGCCGTCGGCTTCCGCCGCCAGGTAGGCGAACACCGTATACGCGGCCACGTTCTGCGCCAGTGCCTTCGGGTCGATCTTGTCCAGCGTGTCGTCGGCGGTGTGGTGCAGGTGGAAGTAGTCCGAGCCGTCCTGCGCCAGCCACGCCCACGCACCGCCCTTGGCGGCCAGCGGGCCGACGTCCGGGCCCGGGCCACCCTTGTCGGCCTGATACTCGATGCCCAGCGGCTTCATTACTTCGGCAATCTGCTTCGTCGCTTCACGCGAGCCTTCCGGATTCGGTGAACCAGTATTGAAGGCGTAGATGCGGCCTGCGCCGAAGTCGCTCTCGGCGGCCAGCTGGTGCAGGGCCACGTCCTTCGCGTGCGCTTCGGCATAGGCCTTGCCGCCGTAGAGGCCCTGTTCCTCGTTGGCGAAGGCGATCACGCGGATGGTGCGCTTCGGTGCCTGCTTGAGCTGGCCGATCAGGTGGCCGGCGGCCATCGTGATGCCCACGCCCGCGCCGTCATCCACGGCGCCGGTGCCCAGGTCCCACGAATCCAGGTGACCACCGATCACCACCACTTCCTTCGGCAGGCTGCGGCCGGTGATCTCGCCGATCACGTTGTACGAGGTGGCGGTGCCGTCCCAGCCGCAATCCAGTGCCACCTTCACTGTGGTGCTGCCACGCGCCAGCAGGCGGGCCAGCTGGTCGGCATCGGGCACCGACAGCGCGGCCGACGGCACCGGGGTCAGGCCGTCATCGAAACGGGTGATGCCGGTGTGCGGCACGCGGTGCGAGTCGGTACCGGCCGAGCGCATCAGGAAGCCGACCGCGCCCTTGCGGATGGCTTCGGATGGGCCCTTGCTGCGGATCGCACCGCCGCGGCCGTAATCGCGGCCATCGCGGAAGGGCAGCATCTGGTAATCGACGAAGGCGATCTTGCCCTTCAGCGAACCTGCCGGTGCGGCCTGCAGCGCGGCCAGATCGGCGAAGCGCACCACCTCGGCTTCCACGGTGCCACCCGGGCTGCCGCCCAGTGCGGTGATCTGCAGCGGCTGCGGGTTCCTGCCGGTCACGGCGGCGTGTTCGCTGCGGCGCTCCCATTTCGGGAACGTCACCGGCTCCTTCCAGACCTTGTCGAAGCCCAGGGCCTTGAACTTGGCTTCGGCCCAGGCAACGGCGCGGGCATCGGCTTCGCTGCCGGCGATGCGCGGACCAATCTCGGTGGTGAGCGACTCGACCACCTTCCAGCCGGTGTCATCGGCCAGCGCCTGGTCGCGCAGCTGCGCGGCGGTCGCCAGCGAGGCGGGGGGCAGGGTGGTGGTGCGCGGTGCCGCGAAGGCCGGGGCGGCCAACAGGGCGAGGGAGGATGCGATGGCAAGGACGCGGCGACGCATGGACAACTCCGGGAAGGGACCTAAGCCTTGGAGCTTAACAGTCGTTCAGCCCGGCGCATGGGCGGGAGGTCATGGCTGGCGCGGATGCTGTTTTCCGCCAGATGCAGCAAAGCGAAAGCCCCGCCGGAGCGGGGCTTTCGCCTGCTTCTGTAGAGCCGAGCCCATGCTCGGCTGCCTTTTGCAGATCAGCCGAGCGTGGGCTCGGCTCTACAGGTGGGAGGGGCGCCCATAGGCGCCCGGTACCCTTACTTCTTCAGGCTGTCGCGGATCTCGCGCAGCAGCACCACTTCTTCGGCCGGCGCCGCCGGTGCCGCTTCCTTCTTGCGCGACAGGCGGTTGATCGCCTTGACCACGATGAAGATCGCGAAAGCCACGATCACGAACTGGATGACGGTGTTGATGAAGTCGCCGTAGCCAACCACCACCGCCGGGATCTCCTTGCCATCCGGTCCGAGCCGGGCTGGCGACAGCGTCCAGGCCAGGCTGGAGAAGTCCACGCGGCCGATCAGGTAGCCCAGCGGTGGCATGATGATCTTCTCGACCAGTGCGGTCACGATCTTGCCGAAGGCCGCGCCGATCACCACGCCGACGGCGAGGTCGATGACGTTGCCGCGCATCGCGAATTCCTTGAACTCGGTGAGCATTCCCATTGTTGTTTTTCTCCGGTGGGGAAGTGGACAGCGCGCAGGGTAGCGCAGGTGATGTCAGCCGGCGATCACGCCGTGGCGCTCGGCCACGTTTTCCAGGCGCGCGCTGAAGCGGTCGCCGGGCTTGAGCGCGGCCACGCCGGACGGCGTGCCCATGAACACCAGGTCGCCGGCACGCAGCTGCCACAGCTTGGACAGCTCATGCAGGATCTCCGGCACGTTCCAGATCATCTGGTCGAGCAGAGCCTGCTGGCGCACCTCGCCGTTGACCTCCAGCGACAGGTTCAGCGCGGCCAGGTCGCCGACTTCCTCGGCGTGGACGATTTCGCTGATCGGCGCGGAGGCATCGAAGCCCTTGGCCGCGTCCCACGGGTGGCCCTTGTCCTTGGCGGCGGCCTGCAGGTCGCGGCGGGTCAGGTCCAGGCCGACGGCATAGCCGTAGACCAGTGCGTCGGCGTCGGCCACGGCCAGCTCGCCGGCGGGCGCATCGCGGCCGATCGCCACCACCAGCTCCACTTCGTGGTGCAGGTTGGCGGTCGCTGGCGGGTAGGGGATTGCATCGTCGTGGCCGACCACGATCGCATCGGCCGGCTTGCTGAAGAACATCGGGCGGCCACGGTCATCGGCCGCGGGCACTGCCGCACCCATTTCGCGGGCGTGGTCGGCAAAGTTGCGGCCGACGCAGTAGATGCGGTGCACGGGGAAACTGCCACCACCGGCTACCGGCACACGCGGCAGGGCTACGGCAGGGATCACATCGGAGACATCGGACATGCGGGCATCCAGGAAGAGCGTGCCCGCAGTCTAGAACGCATGGCGCCCGCCGTCAGCGGGCGCGCAGGAAGTGGATCAGCGCGAGGCCGGCAACACCGGCTTGCGTACCACGCGGTACTCGCCTTCGACCACGGTCGGGTCGACCGGACGGGCAACACCCGGCTTGCGCGAGGCCAGCAGCTTCCACGCCAGGCCGACCAGGATCATCGCCGCACCGACGAACACACCGATGAACACCATCGCGGCCAGGATCGCCAGGCCAAGCAGGCCCACGGCAACGCGCACCAGCGGGTGGCGCGGCTTGCGCGGCGCGAACAGGGTGCGGAACTGGTTGAAGGCGGATGCGCGATTGAACATGGCGGCTCGATAGGCTGGGATCAGCGAAACCAGAGTATCGGGACGCGCCACTGTCATTGAGTGAAAAACTCGTTAAATATAGCCTGTGCTTATTACGGATCAATGACTTGTGTTCATGTCGCAGCCAGTCACCTGAGTGGGCATGCGACAATGCGGGTTTACCGTACGAGCCTTCGCCATGACTGCCGCTGCTGCCCTGATCGCCCTGGATGCCATTGCCGATGGCGCGTTTGCCGAGGTCGAAGCGGTGGTCGATGGCGATGCCGAATCGCTGGTGCTGTACCGCGACGGCGCGCAGGTGCGCGCATTCCTGAACATCTGCCCGCATGCCGGCCGCCGCCTGGACTGGGCGCCGGGGCAGTTCCTGAAGAGCCGCGAGGGCCACCTGGTGTGCGCCGCGCATGGCGCGTCGTTCGCGCTGGACAGTGGCGACTGCATCGCCGGCCCGTGCAAGGGCGACCGCCTGCGCGCGGTGCCGATGGACGTGCGCGACGGGCAGGTCTACCTGGCTTGAGGCCAGAAGCAGTCGAGCACGGCTCGACGCTACAAAAGCCGTGTCGACCAAGGTCGACAGCTACCAGAGCGAGATCCGTGCCGACCAACGGTCGGCACCCACCACCCGCCGCGTGAAACTGCCGAAGGCGGGGTGGGTCCGGTTGCGGGGGTGTCCGCGGCATGGATGCCGCGGCCAAGCCCCCA
>NZ_JCACKF010000047.1:0-17903 GCF_059505245.1 Stenotrophomonas sp. | reverse complement strand
CTTGGATGCCGTGGCGGAGCCTAGAGGGACGTAGTTGCGGCTTTGCCTGCCCGGCCTGCCCCTTCCCCCTCTCGCTCAGCAGCAACGAGGCGCCGGAAGAACCCCCCGATGAACCGTCCCAACAGGACGACCCACCCCCCGGTCGGGTACGATGCTCGCCCCCCGTTCGGGACGCTGTACGCAATGAGCAAGAACAACGAAAAGGCCGCCCCGCAGGGCGACGTGACCCAGGACCAGGCCGAGGATGCCGTGCGCACCCTGCTGCGCTGGGCCGGTGAGGACCCGTCCCGCGAAGGCCTGCTGGATACCCCCCGCCGTGTCGCCGAAGCCTATGGCGACTGGTTCAGCGGTTACCGCGACGACCCGCGCGCCTACATGGAGCGGACCTTCGAGGAAGTGGCCGGCTACGACGAACTGATCGTCCTGCGTGACATCGAGTACGAAAGCCACTGCGAGCACCACATGGCGCCGATCATCGGCCGCGTCCACGTCGGCTACCTGCCGGCCGGCAAGGTGGTGGGCATCAGCAAGCTGGCCCGCGTCGTCGAAGCCTACGCCCGCCGTTTCCAGGTGCAGGAGAAGATGACCGCGCAGATCGCCCAGTGCATCCAGGATGTGCTGCAGCCGATCGGCGTCGGTGTGGTCGTCGAAGGTGCCCACGAATGCATGACCACCCGCGGCATCCACAAGCGCGGCGTCAGCATGGTCACCTCGAAGATGCTGGGCAGCTTCCGCGACGACGCGCGTACCCGCGCCGAGTTCCTGCGCTTCATCGAAGTGGGCGGCAAGCGCTGAGCCGCTTGACCGCACTGCGCCGGCCTCTGCGGGCCGGCATGCCCACGGCTGCCCGCGCGGCCGCCGCGGGCGGCTGCTCGTCCCCGCCAGCCCTCATGACTCCTTTCGCTGCATGAAGCACCGCGAACGCATCTCCCGTTACCGCCATCTGCGCGAACAGCCCCAGTGGAAGCTGCTTGCCGCCGACCACGCCCCGGAAATCATCGGCCTGCTGCAGGGGCTGCTGATGGACGGCGAGCGCACGCTGCCGTCGTCGGTGCTCAACGAGCGCCTGCAGCGTGCGCTGGACCAGCTCAACGGCGACGAACTGTCGCGTGAGCTGCCGCGTACCGCGCAGGCCTACATCGCGCACTGGCTGGCCCAGGGCTGGCTGGAACGCCGCCTGCCCGAAGGCGCCGACCAGGAGCAGTACGAGCTGTCGACTGCGGCACTGCAGGCCATCCGCTTCGCCGATGGTCTTGAGCAGGCCCGCGTGGCCGCCACCGAAAGCCGCCTGGCGCTGGTCATCGAACAGCTCTCGCAGTTGGCCGCGCAGACCGAGTCCGACCCGGATGCACGCCTGTCAGCACTGCGCGACGAGCGCGACCGCATCGACGCCGAGATCGCCCGCGTCGGTGCCGGACGTGTGATCGCGCTGGATGGCAAGCGCGCGCTGGAGCGTGCGCGCCAGATCATCGGCCTGGCCGACGAGCTGACCGAGGATTTCCGTCGGGTGCGCGACGATTTCGAGCAGCTCAACCGCGACTTCCGCGAACGCATCATCGACGACGAGGGCGAGCGCGGCGATGTGCTGTCGCAGCTGTTCGAAGGCGTGGATGTGATCGGCGAGAGCGATGCCGGTCGCAGCTTCCAGGCCTTCTGGCGCCTGCTCAACGACGCCGAACAGAGCGCCCAGCTCGATGCCGCGCTGGAAGCGGTGCTGGCGCGTGGCTTCGCCCGCCGCCTGGACCGCAACGAACGCAACTTCCTGCGCGGCTTCACCAGCACCATGCTCGAGCGCGGTGGCCAGGTGCACGACGTGCTGCAGAACTTCGCGCGCAGCCTGCGTGGCTTCGTGCAGAGCCGTGGCTATCTGGAACAGCGCCGCCTCAACCAGCTGCTGAAGCAGGCGCAATCCGAAGCGCTGTCACTGCGTGACGAATTCCCCGCACAACGCGGCATCGGCCGCGACCTGCAGCTGACCACCAGCCGCCTGCGCTCGTGGTCGCAGTGGAAGCTGCACGATCCGCGCAGCGCCCAGGTCGATGGCAACGTCGAGTACAACGACGCCGCAGCCATCAGCCTGGAGAGCGTCGGTGATCTGGTCGCTTCGTCTGAAATCGACTTCCGCACCCTGCGCCGCGACCTGCACGACCTGCTCGATGCACAGCCGCGGCTCAGCATCGCCCAGGCACTGTCGCAGCGCGAAGCACCGCAGGGTCTTGGCAGCGTCATCGGCTACCTGTCGCTGGGCACGCGCTTCGGCAACGTGATCGCTGGTGAGCAGGAGCTTGCCGAATGGCGTGGTGGCGACGGCCAGGTCCGTCGCGCCCGCATCCCGCTGGTTTGGTTCACCCAGGAGAGACGCCATGAGCTGGCATGAAGATCCCATCGACGCACCGCAGGCCGACGTGGCGGAAGACGCCTACGAAGCCGAACCGGTGGCGGCCGTGGCGCAGCCCCGCCGTGGCAATGACGTGTATTACCTCGGCGACACCGGGCGCCTGCCGCTGGATGCACGCCGCGCGCTGTGCCAGCTGCTGATCGGCCCCAGCATCGACCAGCTGCGCCACGCCAAGCTGTGGCCGGCACTGATCCGCAGCGAGGCGGCCATCCGCTCCTCGCTGGCGGACCTGTTCCTGGAACTGGTGCTCGACCGTGACAGCGGCGTGGCCTTCACCCGCCAGGCCGATACCGAAGACGTGGATGCGCCGGTGCTGCTGCGCACCTCGCCGCTGACCTTCATCGATTCGGTGCTGCTGCTGTACCTGCGCCAGCAGCTGGCCGAGGCCGATGCGCGCGGCAACCGCGCGGTGGTCGCCGACGCCGAGATGGCCGAAGCGCTGGCCATCTACGAGAAGAACCTGTCCACCGACCGCGCCGGCTTCAACCGCCGTGTCGCCTCGGCGGTGCAGAAGATGAAGGACAACCACATCCTGACCCGCCTCAGCGGCCAGGAAGACCGCCACGAAGTCTCGCCGGCGCTGAAGCTGCTGTTCTCCGCCGAAGACGTATCCCAGCTTTCGGCGGTCTACCGCCAGCTGCGTGAAACCCCGGCCGCCGAGGCCTGAGAGACCCGACCATCGCATGGCTATCTCCAAGCACACTCCCGCCCTGTTCAACGAAGGCCTGCCGGACCCGCGCCTGCAGCAGTTCCGCATGCGTCGCCTGCAGGTACACAACTGGGGCACGTTCAACGGACTGACCGAAGTACCGATCGCCGAGCGTGGCTTCCTGTTCGTCGGCCGTTCCGGCTCGGGCAAGTCGACCCTGCTCGATGCCATGTCCGCGCTGCTGACGCCGCCGGCCATCGTCGATTTCAACGCCGCCGCGCGCGAAGCCGAGCGCAGTGGCCGCGACCGCAACCTGGTGTCCTACGTGCGTGGCGCGTGGGCCGACCAGCAGGACAGCGGCACCGGCGAAATCGCCACCCAGTACCTTCGCAAGGGCGCGACCTGGACTGCGCTGGTGCTGGAGTACCGCGCCGGCGATGGCCGCGTGGTCAGCCTGGTGCGCCTGCTGTGGATCTCCGGTAACGGAACCTCGGCCGGTGACGTGCGCAAGCACTACATGATCGCCGAGCGTCCGTTTGACATCGCCAAGGATCTTGGCGGCTTCGACCTGGACCTGCGCAAGCTCAAGCAGAAGTTGTCTGATCTGCACCACTTCGACACCTTCTCCGGCTACGCCGAGCGCTTCCGCGACCTGCTCGGCATCGACAACGAGATGGCGCTGCGCCTGCTGCACAAGACGCAGTCGGCGAAGAACCTGGGCGACCTCAACGTCTTCCTGCGCGACTTCATGCTCGACACGCCGAAGACCTTCGACGCCGCCGAGCGCCTGGTCAGCGACTTCGCCGAACTCGATGGCGCGCACCAGGCCGTGGTCACCGCCCGCCGCCAGGTGGAGACCCTGCTGCCGGCACGCGCCTACTACAACGACCTGAAGGAAATGCACCGCCGGCGCGGCGACGACGAAGCCCTCAAGCTTGGCGTCGACAGCTTCCGTGAAAGCCGCCGCCAGGCGCTGATCGAGGCGCGCCTGCGCGAGATGGACGTGCGTGACCGTGGCCTGCTCGGGGAAGAAGCCCAGCGCCGTGCCGCACTGGACAACCACACCGAGCGCCTGGCCGAACTGGAACTGCAGCGTCGCCAGCAGGGCGGTGAGCGCATCGAGGAACTGGAACGCGAGCAGGGCCGCGCCGAAGCCGAGCGTGACCGCCGCCAAGCCAAGCGCGAGCAGGCAAGCCTGGCCGCGCAGCAGCTGGGGGCTGAACTTCCGGACGACGCACACGGCTTCGCCGAGCTGGTCGAGCGTGCGCAGAACGAACTGCAGGACCGCCAGCGTGCCTCTTCGGCGCTGGACGATGCGATCAGCGATCGCCTGGGTGGCAAGCGCGATGACGAGCGCCGTTTCGGCGAAGTCCGTGCGGAACTCGAAGCGATGCAGCGCACGCCCTCCAACATCCCGGCGCCGATGCAGAAGCTGCGCGCGCGCCTGGCCGAGGAAACCGGCATTGCCGAGGCGGCGCTGCCGTTCGTCGGCGAGCTGATCCAGGTCCGCTCGGAAGAGCAGGGCTGGCAGGGTGCCATCGAGCGTGTGCTGGGTGGCTTCGCGCTGTCGCTGCTGGTCGATGACAAGCACTACAACGACGTCGCCGAGTGGGTGAATCGCACTCACCTGGGCATGCGCTTCACCTACTACCGTGTGCGCCGCAACGATGACGCGTTCGCGCGCGAGCCGTCGGCGAAGTCGCTGCTGCACAAGCTGGAGCTGCGCGAGCACGTATTCGAAAGCTGGCTGCGCCGTGAGCTCGGCAAGCGCTTCGACTACGAGTGCGTGGATGCCAAGCAGCTGCGCAACGTCGACCGCGGCATCACCCGCGAAGGCCAGGTCAAGCATCCCGGCGACCGCTTCGAGAAGGACGACCGCAGTGCGGTGGGCGACCGCCGTCGCTGGATCCTCGGCTTCAACAACCACGACAAGGTGGGCGCCTTCGAGCGCGAAGCCCAGGAACTGGCCAAGCGCATCGCCAGCTGCGAGACCGACATCGCGCGCCTGCGCGGCCAGCGTGACCGCGACAACGAGCGCCGGCTGGCCTGCCACGAGCTGGTCAGCATCAGCTGGAACGAGATCGACATCGCCGCCCCGCAGCAGCGGCTGAGCGATATCGAGGCCACCCTGCGCGACCTGCGCGAAGGCAATGCCGACCTCGCCAGGCTGGCCAAGCAGATCGACGCCGTGCGCGCCGACATCGAGCAGGCCCGCCGCACCTATGAAGACGTCCGCGTCGAGCGCGGCCAGCTGGTCAAGGAACGCGATCGCCTCGACCGCGCGCGACAGCAGAGCCGTGCGCTGGTGTTGCCGAGCCTGGCCCAGGAGCAGGAAGCCGGGCTCGCCGAGCGCCTGCAGGAGCAGGGCCCGCTCAGCCTGGAAACGCTGGAGGCGCACATGCGCCAGGTCAGCAACGCGCTGAACGAGCAGCTGTCGTCCTCGCAGCAGGACCTCAACCGCATCGAGAACCAGCTGATCGGCTGCTTCCGTCGCTTCATCCAGCAGTGGCCGGAGGAATCGGGCGACTTCACCGTATCGGTGGCCTCGGCCGAGGATTTCCTTGCCCGCCTCGAGCGCCTGGAGCGCGACGGCCTGCCGCAGCACGAAGAGCGCTTCTTCGACCTGCTGCAGAACCAGAGCAAGAACAACCTGCTGGCCCTGCAGCGCCACAGCGCCGAGGCCCGCAAGTCGATCGGCCAGCGCCTGGACGAAGTGAACGCCAGCCTGGAGCAGGTGCCGTTCAACCGTGGCACGCTGCTGACCATCGAACTGAGCGACCGCCGCCTGCCGGAAGTCGGCGAGTTCCACCTGCAGCTGCGCGAGGTGCTGGCGCAGCAGCAGACCGAGCAGCGCGAGCTGGCCGAATCGCAGTTCACCGTGCTGCGCCAGCTGGTCAACCGCCTGGGTTCGCAGGAAGGCGAGGACAAGCGCTGGCGCGAGCTGGTGCTGGACGTACGCATGCACGTGGAGTTCATCGGCGTCGAGCTGGATGCGGAAACGCGCCAGCAGGTCGAGATCTACCGTAGTGGCGCGGGCAAGTCCGGTGGCCAGCGCCAGAAACTGGCCACCACCTGCCTGGCTGCGGCACTGCGCTACCAGCTCGGCGGCGCCGACAGCCAGCTGCCCAGCTACGCCGCCGTCGTGCTCGACGAAGCCTTCGACAAGGCCGACAACGAGTTCACCGCGCTGGCGATGAACATCTTCGACAACTTCGGTTTCCAGATGGTGGTCGCCACCCCGCTGAAGTCGGTGATGACACTGGAGCCGTTCATCGGTGGCGCCTGCTTCGTCGAGATCAGCGGCCGCCACGACTCCGGCGTGCTGCTGATCGAGTACGACGAAGAAGGCAAGCGCCTGAAGCTGCCCGAGCGCAGCCGCCAGCAGGCCAACGAACCGGAAGAAGCCGAAGCCTGACCCGGTCGATTGAATGGGGATGCCGGCCAGCGGCCGGCATTACCCATGGGGGGGTTCACGACCCGATCGGATGGGGATGCCGGCCAGCGGCCGGCACTACCCATGGGCAGCGTTCATGACCCGGTAGTGCCGGCCGCTGGCCGGCAACCGCATTCACGCACCGCGGAAGGTATCCCACGCCATCCGCGCGATCAGTACCACCACCAGCCCCACGAACAACTTGCGGATGAACGGCGTGCCGCCCTTCAACGCCAGGCGCGTGCCCACCACCGAGCCGATGATGTTGGCCGCCGCCATCGGTAGCGCGAACAGCCACAGGATGTTGCCGGTCGGTACGAAGAACGAGATCGCTGCAACATTCGTCGCCAGGTTCACCACCTTCGACGCCGCTGACGCACGCAGGAAATCCAGGCCGAAGAAGCGCACGAACAGGAAGATCAGGAAGCTGCCGGTGCCCGGCCCGAAAAAGCCGTCGTAGAAGCCGATCGCCGCACCGATCGCCAGCGCGATCGCCAGTTCGCGGCGGCCGATCTCCTGCGGCCGGTGCAACGCGCCAAAGTCCTTCTTCCACAACGTGTAGGCCAGCATCGCGATCAGCAGCACCAGCACCAGTGGGCGCACCGCGTCCTTGGGCAGCAGGCTCACCGCGGTGGCCCCGGCGAAGGAGAAGATGAAGGCGGTACCGGCCGCGAACAGTACCGGCTTCCACGGGAAGCGCACGTTGCGCGCATAGCGCCAGGCGGCCGCACCGGTACCGAACATCGAACTGAACTTGTTGGTGCCGAACAGCATCGCCGGCGTCTGCTGCGGCAGCACCGTGAACAGGCCGGGCAGCTGCACCAGGCCACCGCCACCGACGGCGGCATCCACAAGGCCGGCGATGAAGGCGATCACCACCAGCCACCACAACTCAGGGGGAACCAGTTCCAGCACGGCGATCAATCAAGGAGGGGGCGCGACAGCATACGCCTGTCCTGCTCCGGGCGACTGCGGCCCCGCGTGGATCAATCCCGGCAACCCGGCGACAATGCCGGCATGAGCCGAAAACCCGCCGATCCCTGCCCCTGTGGCCTTCCCGCCGACTATGCTGCCTGCTGTGGCCGTTTCCATGCCGGTGAAGCCGCGCCTGATGCAGAGCACCTGATGCGTTCGCGCTACAGCGCCTATGTGCGTGGCCTGGCTGACTACCTGCGCCAGTCCTGGCATCCGGACACGCGTCCGGCCGAGCTGTCGCTGGACGATGCCCCCGGCCAGCGCACCCATTGGCTGGGCCTGACCGTGCACGAGCACACCATCACTGGTGCTGACAGCGCCGAAGTCCGCTTCACCGCGCGCTACCGCATCGGCGGCGGCAGCGCGGTGAGGATGACCGAGCACAGCCGCTTCCAACGCATCGACGGCCGCTGGTACTACCTCGACGCGGTCTGAGCACTACGCGCCGTGCGCTGCCAGAACGCGCTGGCCGCCGTGCGCGCGCACCTGGTTGCGGCCCCCGTCCTTGGCCACATACAGGGCCTGGTCGGCGGCCTTGACCACGGCCATCGGCCGCGGATCCACGCAGCTGTCGGCCAGCCCGATGCTCACCGTCACCTGCACCACCTGGCCGCTGCCACCGCGTCCGCGCCGCTGGCGGCCGGCTTCGTCGTCACGGCTGCGGGTGCTGCGGTCGCGAAGCTGCATGCGGGTGTCCTCGATGCTCTGCCGCAATGCTTCCACGGCATCGACACAGGCTGCCGCCGGCCGGTCCAGGAACACCACCGCGAACTCCTCGCCGCCATAGCGGAACGCACGGCCACCGTCGCCCACCCGCGCCAGCCGCGACGCCACCAGGCGCAGCACATCGTCGCCGGTGTCGTGACCATGGGTGTCGTTGAATGACTTGAAGTGGTCAACGTCCACCATCGCGATGCTGTAGGTACCGCGTGCCCGCTGCAGGGTCTCGTTGAACGCCCGTCGCCCCGGCAGGCCGGTCAGCTCATCGCGGAAGGCCATGTGGAAGGATTCCTGCAGCATCGCGCCCAGCATCAGCAGCAGGGCGGCACTGCTCAGCGCCGGCAGCAGCACCGGCTGCAGGAAGATCCGCGGCAGCATCCACCACAGGCACAGCAGGGCCAGCAGCATTGCCGTGTGCAGTGGCCGCGGATGCCGCCACGCCTGCCAGCCCAATGCTGCGGTCGCCAGCAGGAACAGCAGCGCCGGCAACTGCGCCAACGCGTTCCAGTTGGCGGGAATCCAGGCCCAGTGACGGTTCGACAGCAGATCGTGCATCCCCTGCGGCTGCTGTGCCGCCAGCAGCAGGAAGATCATCAGCGCCGCGCCGCACACTACGCTGCGCAGCAGCAGGTCCTGGCGTCGGCGTCCGCGTTCCGGCCATAGTGCCAGTCCGGCGAACAGCAGCGGCACCCACGCCGAGATCGCGTGGAAGCGCAGCGGGGTCAGGGCGTCGACATGGCCGCTGCGCAGGTAGCCACCGACGTCCCGGTGCAGCAGGGCGAATACCACCGCCACCACCAGCAGCAGGCACAACGTGCGCATCTGGTGGTAGAGCAGGGCCAGGCCTGCACCGAGACAGGCCAGCAGCCAGGGCAGGATGCGCTGCGCCGGGCTGGCGACATCCTCGGTGCCCAGCGCCATCCACAGCACCAGGACGACCAGCACGGCGGGCAGCACGAACAGGTAATGCGCAGGCTGGCGGAGCGGATGCAGGGGCACGCGGTAAGTCCAGTGCGGTGACGATGCGGCCGCAACATTGCCGTTAGCGGCGTCCCCACGCGCTTCTTGAATGCGCGTGCCCGCTGTCATGTGAACGTGGTGATGTGGTGCCATGACGTTGCGCTCACCGTCCTGCGCCGATGCTTCCGGCATGGACAGCGTACCCACCGCCGTCGCTGCCCCGCAGCGCGATCTCGCCCGCCGCTTTGCACAGGTGCGGGCGCGCAGCCTGCAGCTGGCCGCGCCGCTCAGTGCCGAGGACGCCATGCTGCAGAGCATGGCCGACGCCAGTCCCAGCAAGTGGCACCTGGCCCATACCACCTGGTTTTTCGAACGCTTCGTGCTGGCCGGTTTCGCCACCACGCCCGCGCATGACCCGGCCTGGGACTATCTGTTCAACAGCTATTACAAGAGCATCGGCCCGGCGCATGCGCGGCCGCAACGCGGTCTGCTGTCGCGGCCCTCGCTGCAGCAGGTGCGCGACTACCGGCAACAGGTCGACATGCAGGTGCAGTCACGGCTGGCGGCCGGTGACCTCGACGCGCAGGCGCTGCACCACCTGCAGTTGGGGCTGCAGCACGAACAACAGCACCAGGAACTGTTGCTGACCGACATCAAGCATGCGTTCTGGTGCAATCCACTGCAGCCACCGTATCGCGAGGACCTGCGGCCCGGCGCCAGCACCGCCACGGCGCAGGGCTGGATCGAATCGCCCGAACGCATCGTCACCGTCGGTGCCGCGGCATGGCCCCGGCACGCCGCCTTCGCCTACGACAACGAATCGCCGCCACACCGTGTGCTGCTGCCCGCGCATGCCTTGGCCGAACGCCCCGTCAGCAATGCCGAGTACCGCAGCTTCATCGAGGCGGGGGGCTACCGCGAGCCGCGCTGGTGGCTCAGCGAAGGTTGGGCGCTGCGTGAAGCCGAAGGCTGGCAGCACCCCCTGTACTGGGATGATGCCCTGCAGCGGGAGTACACGCTGGGTGGTTGGCGCGAGCTGGATCCGCATGCGCCGGTCTGCCACCTCAGCTACTACGAGGCCGACGCCTGCGCCCGCTGGGCCGGTGCGCGCCTGCCCAGCGAGTTCGAGTGGGAAGCGGCCGCCGCGTCGCAGCCCCTGCGCGGTCATTTCGCCGATGACGATCACCTGCACCCGCAGGCAGCCGGGGGCAGTGGGCTGCGGCAGCTGTTCGGTGATGTCTGGGAATGGACCGCCAGCGCCTATGGTGCCTACCCGGGCTTCCGCTCTTTTGACGGCAACCTCGGCGAATACAACGGCAAGTTCATGTGCGGGCAATGGGTGCTGCGCGGCGGCAGCTGTGCCACGCCCCGTGGCCATGTGCGCGCCAGCTACCGCAATTTCTTCATGCCGCCGGCGCGCTGGCAGTTCTCCGGACTGCGCCTGGCCAGGGACCTCATATGAGCACGGTGCATGACGCGCTGCAGGCGCTGACCGACCTGACCCCCAGCCGCCAGCAGATCCTGGCCGATGCGCTGGCCGGTCTGTCATGCGCATCGCGGCAGCTGCCTTCCAAGTACTTCTACGATGCCCGCGGCTCGCGTCTGTTTGAACAGATCACCCAGACCCGCGAGTACTACCCCACGCGCACCGAGCTGGCGCTGCTGGCGCGGGTGCTGCCCGATATCGCGCGCGTGGTCGGCCCGCGCCTGCATGTGGTGGAGCTGGGCAGCGGCAGTGGCCGCAAGACCGCGTTGCTGCTGGCCGCGCTGCAGGATCCGGTGGCCTATACGCCGATCGAGATCTCGCGGGCCGCACTGCTGTCCAGCATCGACCACCTGGCGCCGGCGCTGCCCGAGGTCGAGATGCTGCCGGTCTGCGCGGACTTCACCCGCGCCGTCGCCGTGCCCATGCCCGAACGCGAACCCGCGCGACGGCTGCTGTTCTTCCCCGGTTCCACATTGGGCAATTTCGCCGAAGCGGAGGCCGTCGCCCTGCTGCGGGCGATGCGCCAGACGATGGGCCGCGACGGCCTGGCCCTGATCGGCATCGACCTGCACAAGGACACGGCGCTGATCGAAGCGGCCTACAACGATGCGCAGGGCGTCACTGCGGCATTCACCCTCAATCTGCTGGCCCGCCTCAACCGCGAGATCGGAAGCGATTTCGATCTCGATGGATTCCGCCACCGCGCCCGTTACAACACCGCGCGGCTGCGCATCGAAACCGACCTGGTCAGCCAGTGGCCGCAGGACGTCCACCTCGGTGGCCGCACCTTCCACTTTGCTGCCGGTGAACCCATCCGCGTCGAGTACAGCCACAAGTACACCGATGACAGCTTCGAGGCGCTGTTGCAGCAGGCGGGCCTGCAGGTCGCACAGCGTTGGGATGCCGAAAGTCCCGCCTATGGCCTGCGCCTGCTGCGCGTTGCCTAGGGGGGACGGCCAGCCGGTGCCCCTTCAGGTTCGGCCGCACTGCTGCCCCTAAGATGGCCGTGCAACGGCACGGAGGACGCCATGCCCATTCTGACCACGCTCGGCCTGGCGGCCGCCCTCGCGTCGACCCCGACGCTGCCTGCGGCCCCCGCCGCCAGCAACGATCCGGCGTTCAGCCGCTGCCTGGCGGGCCTGCAGGCCACCGCCGCAACCCAGGGCATCGGCGCCGACCGTTTCAACGAGATCACCACCGGGCTCACGCCGGACCCGAGCGTGCTCGGACTGCTGGACGCACAGCCGGAATTCACCACGCCGATCTGGGATTACCTGGCCGCGCTGGTCGACCGCCAGCGCGTCGATGATGGCCGCACCCTGCTGCAGCAACATCGCGATCTGCTCGATCGCGTCTCCGCGCAGTATGGCGTCGACCCGGCCACCATCGTCGCGGTCTGGGGGGTGGAGAGCGACTATGGCCGCGTCTTCGGCAAGCGCCCGCTGCTGCAGTCGCTGGCCACGCTGTCCTGCGCCGGCCGCCGCCAGGCCTTCTTCCGTGGCGAACTGCTGGCGCTGCTCAAGCTGATCGACCGCGGCGACCTGCAGGCCCAGGGGCTCACCGGTTCCTGGGCCGGCGCCTTCGGGCATACGCAGTTCATGCCCAGCACCTACGCACGTATCGCGGTCGATGGTGATGGCGATGGCCGCCGCGATCTGGTCGGCAGCATTCCCGACGCGCTGGCGTCCACCGCCAACTACCTCAAGCGTGCGGGTTGGCGCAGTGGCGAACCGTGGGGCATGGAGGTCCGTGTTCCCCCCGGTTTCAATGCCAGCCAGGCGGGCCGCACCCAACGTCGAGCCCTCGCCGATTGGCGCGTGCAGGGCGTGACCGCGCTGGATGGCAGCGCGCTGGTGCCGCCCAATCTGCCGGCCGACGCGCGCGCCGCCCTGCTGCTGCCGGCCGGCATCAAGGGCCCGGCGCTGCTGGTGTTCCGCAACTACGATGCGATCTACAGCTACAACGCCGCCGAAAGCTATGCACTGGCCATCGCCACGCTGGCCGACCAGCTGCGTGGCGGCACCGGCCTGGCCACCGCGTGGCCGACCGATGATCCCGGCATCGGCCGCGATGAACGCCGCCAGCTGCAGACCCTGCTGCTGGCCCGCGGCCACGACATCGGCAGCGCCGACGGCATGATCGGCACCGCCACGCGCCGCGCGATCCAGGCCGAGCAGCAGCGCCTCGGCTGGGCCAATGCGGATGGGCGCGCCGGCCAGCGCATCCTGCGCGCGTTGCAGCAGGAGGCAGCCGCAGGGACGCCTGCCACCCGCTAGACCTTGCCGATCACAGGCTGGCCGCGACATCATCGCCGCGGTCTTCAAGGAGCGTCATAGCATGCAGTCGAACCCGGACATCAGCACCGGCCTGTACCACGGGCTCGAGGCCTGGCAGATACGCACGCCCAGCGCCACCGCGGTCATCAGCGTGTTCGGCGGACAGCTGCTGTCGTTCATCCCGGAGGGGCAGCCGGACCTGTTGTGGCTGTCGCCAAAACGGGCCGGGCTGCCCACGCCGATCCGGGGTGGCGTTCCAGTGTGCTGGCCGTGGTTCGGTCGCCAGGGCCAGGGTGATGACGTGCCGGCACACGGCCTGGTACGCACCGCGCGCTGGGAGCTGCTGCAGGCCCGCCAGGACGATGACGCTGAACTGGAGCTGCAGCTGGCGCCCCTGTCGATTGCCGAGTGTGGCCTGCGCCTGCAGATGCAGCTGCGCATCGGTCGCCAGTTGCGCCAGCAGTTGACCACCGAGAACACCGGCCCGTCCCCGATGACCTTCACCCAAGCCCTGCACAGCTACTTCCGGGTGGGCGATGCCCGTCGTGTCGAGGTTGATGGCCTCGATGGCCTGCACTATCTGGACAAGTACGAGGATTACACGCAGCTGCGCCGGCAGCAGGGGCCCTGGTCGCTGCGTGACCCGCGCGATCCGGGGCGCAGCGACCGCATCTATACCGGTGCCGGTGGCCACTACGTGCTTCGCGATCCCGTCCTGCAGCGGCGGATCGAGATCCGCAGCGAAGGCAGCCAGACCCTGGTGGCGTGGAATCCGGGCGCGGAGGCGGCGGCGAAGATGGCCGATGTCGGCGACGGTTGGCACGATTACGTGTGCCTGGAAGTAGCCAATGCCGGGCCGGAGCAGATTGCCCTTGCACCCGGCGCGCGCCACCAGCTGGTGCAGGTACTGGCCAGTGAACCGCTGCAGGCCGTGGCGGGGTGTTCGGAGTAACCATGGGATCGACAGGAATGGATGGCATGCAGGACGCACAGTGGTGGTACGCCAACAGCAAGCAGAGCGAAGGGCCGGTGGACCTGGCCGGGCTGCGCCGTCTGCAGCAGGACGGCACGGTAACCGCCCGTACGCTGATGTGGCGGGAAGGAATGGCATCGTGGCGGCCGCTGGCCGAGCTGGATCCTTCGGTGGCGCCGATGGATCCGACCCCGCCGTCGATTGAACCGGCGCAGGCCGTCAGCGCCAGCGGCGCATCGACCGCTGATCCGTCCGACCCCTATCGTGCGCCGGCAGCTTCGCCGGTGGCCGCGACCGCGCCGCAGCTGGAAGGCGACATCGCCTTGTACGCCGCCGTGGTCGGCGGCAACTTCCCGATCTATCGACAGCGCTGGCGGCTCGACCAGGGCATTGCCGACGGCAACGGCACCTGGCACTGGCCGGCGTTCCTGATCGGCGTGATCTGGATGGTGTACCGCAGGATGTACCGGCTGGCGGCGATCTGGGCCGGCGTGCTGGTGTTCTTCAGCATCGCCGAGGCGTTGCTGGGCGTTCCGGAAGGCGTGTCGACGGTCATCACCCTCGTCATCAACATCACCGCCGCGGTGTATGCCAACCGCTGGTACCTGGCGCATTGCCAGCGTGAGATCGCCCGAGCGCGCGCGTTGGTGGGAGATGACGAGGCGCGCCTGCGCAGCGAGCTGGCCAGACGGGGTGACACCAATGCACTGGCGGCGGCGGTGGTGGCCATCGCCGTCGTTGCGGTGATGCTGGTGGGGCAGGCGCTGGCAGGCTGAGGCCGGGAAGGCTTCAGATCCAGCGGTGGCTGCCGCTACCGCGGGATCATCCTGGGCAAGGAATCGCCGACATGAATCATCTGGATACTCCGCCGGTTTCCCCGGCGGATGACAATCCCTATCTTGCGCCCGCCACAGAGGTGGACGACGCGCCCCCTCCGTCCGACGCGGACTACCTGAACCTCCTCGTCGGCCCCAACGCGGCGCTCTATCGCCAGCGCTGGCACCTGGGCAGCCCGGTGCCGAAGCCGCCGCGACCGTGGCACTGGCCCGCCTTCCTGGTGCCGACGTACTGGCTGCTGCACCGGAAGATGTACCTGGCAGCCATCCTCTTCGAGCTGGTCCTGATCGGCATCGCGCTGCTGGCGGCCCGCGCCAACCCGCTGCTCACGGTGGCGTTGCTGGCGGTGCCTCGGTTCGCCATCGCGGTGACCGCCAATACCCTGTACCTGCGCTACTGCACGCGACTGCTGGGCAAAGTGAAGGCTGCCCACGCCGGGCAGCACAACCGCATCCGTGCCGAACTGCAGCGTCGTGGCGGCACCAGCGTGTGGGCGGTGGTGATCGGCATGGCGGCCAACGCGGTGATCAATACCGTCGCCCGCATGGCGGCCTGATCATGCTGGCCTGATAGGGTTGCTCAGGCCGCTGTCCGTGCCCGCAACACCAGCAGGCACAGTGCACCGGCCAGCAGTCCCCAGAACGCCGAACCGATCCCGGCCAGGGAGACCCCCGAGGCGGTGACCAGGAAGGTGACGAGTGCAGCCTCGCGGTCGCGCTCCACCGCCAGGGCGCTGGCCAGGCTGTTGCCGATGGTGCCGAACAGCGCGATACCGGCCACGCAGGCCACCAGCTCCCTGGGGAAGGCCGCGAACAGTGCGGCCACCGTGGCGCCGAACAGCCCGATGACAATGTAGAAGGCGCCGGCCGCCATCGCTGCGGTGTAGCGGCACGCCGGATCCTCGTGCGCATCGCGGCCCATGCAGATGGCGGCGGTGATCGCCGCCAGGTTCAGTGCATACGCACCGAACGGCGCCAGCAGCGTATTGACTACACCGATCCAGCCGATCAACGGCGACACCGGGGCGTCATAGCCGGACGCGCGCATCACCGCCACACCGGGAATGTTCTGCGAGGCCATGGTGACCACGAACAGGGGCAGGGCAATGCCGGCCACGGCGGTCCACGACAGCGAGGGCGTCACCCACTGCGGGATCGCCAGTTGCAGATGCACCTGCTGGGCGTGCAGCAGGCCACGGCTCGCGGCGACGGCGATGCCGACCAGCAACGTGGCGATCACCGCATAGCGCGGGAACAGCCGGCGCCCGGCCAGCCAGGTGGCGAACATTGCCAGCGCGAGCACCAGCTGGGTGTTCATGGCGACGAACACATCCAGCCCGAAGCGCAGCAGCACACCGGCCAGCATGCCGGCGGCCAGCGCCATCGGTACCCGTTGCATCAGTCGCGCGAAGACCCCCGACAAACCCGCAAGCAGGCCCAGCACGGCGGCCAGCAGGAATGCGCCCGTGGCCTCGGAGAGCGAAGCACCGCCGGCACCCACCACCAGCATCGCTGCACCCGGGGTCGACCACGCTGTCACCACTGGCACCCGATAGCGCAGCGACAGGCCAATGCAGGTCACGCCCATGCCCAGCCCCAGCGCCCACATCCAGGAGGCGATCTGCGCCTGGTCGGCACCGACGGCCTGTGCCGCCTGGAACACGATCACGGCCGAGCTGGCGAAGCCCACCAGTACCGTAATGAAGCCAGCCACGATTGCCGGCATCGAAAGATCGCGCCACCACGCGCGCCGCACCTGCATGCTCATTGTCCTGTCTCCACTGTGCATCCCTGCATTGATAAGGGTTGCGGCGTTGACCGCGCAACGCGCGGGCAACGCCGCAGTGATCTTCGAGCGTACGTCATGCGTGATGGCGCGGTGCTTCTGTCATCACGCTGCAAAAAAGCCTTGACGAAATCCGCAGGATCTCTAGAATTCGCTCCCTTGCTGCAGCGCATCGCTTCCCCGGAAACGACACGCGAACAGCGACGCCACCACCGACGAACGAGTTGATCGAACGAAGGTGTTGACGGACTCGAAAAGTCCGGCATAATAGGCGGCTCGCAACGACGAAAGGCCCTCGGGCCCAACGACGAAGCAGCATCGGCAACAACGTCCACTCCGGTGAGACGGCCTTGAAAAAAGGTGTTGACGAAGCGGAAAAGCCGGCTATAATGGGCGGCTCGCTACGAAGGAAACTTCGCAGCACACGGGAACGGCGCTGAGGCCACTTCCCCGGATCTTTGAAAGTATGCGCAGGTATCTTGTGAAGGCGCCTGCAGGAAGGATGATTGTCCATCTTGCAGACGTTTGATCAAGCAACTATTAATTGTTTTAAAGCAAGCGATACGTTGCCAGAATCAATCATCTGCAGCTTTAAATTTTGATCTTCGGATCATGTAGTTTTAAGTGAAGAGTTTGATCCTGGCTCAGAGTGAACGCTGGCGGTAGGCCTAACACATGCAAGTCGAACGGCAGCACAGGAGAGCTTGCTCTCTGGGTGGCGAGTGGCGGACGGGTGAGGAATACATCGGAATCTACTCTGTCGTGGGGGATAACGTAGGGAAACTTACGCTAATACCGCATACGACCTACGGGTGAAAGCAGGGGATCTTCGGACCTTGCGCGATTGAATGAGCCGATGTCGGATTAGCTAGTTGGCGGGGTAAAGGCCCACCAAGGCGACGATCCGTAGCTGGTCTGAGAGGATGATCAGCCACACTGGAACTGAGACACGGTCCAGACTCCTACGGGAGGCAGCAGTGGGGAATATTGGACAATGGGCGCAAGCCTGATCCAGCCATGCCGCGTGAGTGATGAAGGCCTTAGGGTTGTAAAGCTCTTTCACCGGAGAAGATAATGACGGTATCCGGAGAAGAAGCCCCGGCTAACTTCGTGCCAGCAGCCGCGGTAATACGAAGGGGGCTAGCGTTGCTCGGAATCACTGGGCGTAAAGGGTGCGTAGGCGGGTTTTTAAGTCAGAGGTGAAATCCTGGAGCTCAACTCCAGAACTGCCTTTGATACTGGAAATCTTGAGTATGGGAGAGGTGAGTGGAACTGCGAGTGTAGAGGTGAAATTCGTAGATATTCGCAAGAACACCAGTGGCGAAGGCGGCTCACTGGCCCATAACTGACGCTGAGGCACGAAAGCGTGGGGAGCAAACAGGATTAGATACCCTGGTAGTCCACGCCCTAA